>NZ_JBEZEC010000002.1:0-19160 GCF_040648595.1 Micromonospora sp. NPDC049107 | reverse complement strand
CACCAAGATCGTGCTCGATCCTGGATGTAGTGGCCTCGAACGCGCCAGAAGCCACTACATCCATGTTCGAGCGCGATCTTCGCGCATCCGACCGGTGGTCAGGGACGTAGCGAGCGCTCCGGTGCGTGCCGCCACATCCGGAGAAGCAGGAACAGGAGCAGGACGGTCATCGCGAGAGCGCCGGGGGCCTTCGTGAAGCGGGCCAGGTTGGTGCCGTCGGGCAGCGCCAGGAAGGCAGCCACGGCGGCCGGCAGCACGAACCACGTGGTCCGGGCGGCGCTGAGCGCGAGCAGGGCCAGCGGCCAGGTCGCGTACCAGGGGTGGAAGACCGGGGACAGGACGACGGTGGCGACCAGGGCCAGGCCGGCGCCGTGCAGTACCGCTCGGCACCGCGCCGCCCCGGCCGGCAACCCGCCCGAAATGGCTGACAGCGCATCGCGGCCGACCGCCAGCCCGCCCGAGGCGTCCAGCAGCCCGCCTGAGCCAGCCGCCAGCCCGCCCAAATCGGCGGCAACTCGCCGCCACGTGCGCCACCAGAGGGCCACGAGCACGACCGCGAGCAGCACCAACGCGATGGCGCGGGCCACCGGCACGGCCTGCGGGTCCCGCCCGACCACCGCGCCGGCGTAGTCGACGACGAACCCGACGGCGGTGGGCAGCGATGTCCACTGTTCGGAGTCGCCGCTGCGGGTCAACCCACCCACCCAGCCGAATCCGAGGCCGGACAGCGCCGAGGCGACCAGCAGCGCGCCCAGGAGCCCGCCGCCCAGCCACGCGCCGCTGCGGAACACCGTCCGGCCGGACGCTCCCACCAGCGCCGCGAACGGCACCACCACGATTGCGCTGGCCTTCACGGTGACCGCCAGCCCGAGCAGCGCCCCGGCGAGCAGCAGCGCGGGGGGCCGGCCCGGCCAACGGACCGCCACCAGCAGCCCGCACAGCAACAGCCCGAGCATCACGGCGTCGTTGTGCGCGCCGCCCACCAGGTGTACGCCGACCAGTGGCGCGGCCAGCGCCAGCCAGGCCGCCCGCCGGGTCGGCACTCCGGTGGCCCGGGCCAGCGGAGGCAGGCAGAGCGCGGCCAGCAGCAACCCGGCCACGGCGATGACCCGCAGCAGTACGACAGTGCCGGTGAGCCCGCCTCCGACAGTCACCGCGAGCGCCGCGAGCAGCACGAACACCGGGCCGTACGGCGCCGGCGTGTCCCGCCAGATCGGTGCCACCGTCTCCCCCCACGGGCAACCCGAGGCGGCCACCCCGACGGCGTACGGGTCGACACCGTGCGCGTAGGTCCAGCCCTGGCAGGCGTACGAGTAGACGTCCCGGCTGCCCAGGGGCGGCGCGAGCAGCAGCGGCAGCGCCCACAGCCCGGCGGTGACGTACGCCCACCGGCTCGACGGCGCACCGGCGCGCAGTGACCACCAGGCGCCGACGAGCAGCGCGGTGCCGACCAGCCAGCAGGCCAAGGTTGCCGCGCCGCCCGGGGCTCGCCAGATCGACACGGGCGTGACGTTCAGTGGGGCGTCGGGCAGCGCCCCGCCGAGGTACCCGGCCACGGCGAGCAGGACCGCGCCGACCAGGCCGGCGTACCGGGCAAACCGGGCGGCCAGCAGGCCGGGAACCGGCGAAGGCGCGCCGGGAGTGGTCACCGGCGCACCTTCCCCCTGGTCGACCTAGTCGGCGGCGACCGGTTGGCGGGCCGCCCGAGCCGACCGTACCAACCGGATGGCCAGCACGATCACCAACAGCGTCATCAGTGGCGCCCCGACCGTCTTGGTGTAGCGGGGCAGCCCGGTGCCATCGGGCAGCACCAGGAACGACGCCACCAGCGCGACGACGATGAACCATCCGGTACGCCGGGCGGTGGCCGCCAGCACCGCGAGCGGCCAGACCCAGTACCAGGGGTGGAACAGTGGCGCGAGGGCGACCGTGGCGGTCAGCGCCACGGCGGCGTACCACAGCGGCTCCCGCGTGCGGGCCCGCCACCACAGCCACACCAGCAGCACCGCCAGCACCGCGACGCCGACCCCCCGGGTGACGGCGAGCGCGTCGACGTGCCCGCCGAAGGGCACCGCCAGGTAGCCGACGGTCTGCCCGACCGCCGTGGACGGCGACGTCCAGGCGATCACGTCACCGCCGCGGGCCAGCCCACCGACCCAGCCGAAGTCGAGGCCGGCGGCGAAGGTCACCCCGACCACGACGGCGACCGCGCCGCCGACCACCCAGCCGCCGTGGCGGATCAGCGCGCGGATCGAGTACCCGCCGACGATCGCGGCCAGCGCGGCGAACGGCACCACGACCAGCGCCGTCACCTTGATGCCGGCGGCGAGACCGAGCAGCACGCCACCGGCGAGCAGCGGGCCGGGGCGTCCGGGCCGGGAGGCGATCACGGCCAGCCCGGCGACGAGCAGGCCGACCATCAGGGCGTCGTTGTGCGCGCCGGAGACCAGGTGCACGGCGACCAGCGGGCAGGCGAGCGTCAGCCAGACCGCCCGGGAGGCCGGTACGCCCACCCGTCGGGCCAGCACCGGCAGGCTGACCGCCATCAGCGCGACCCCCGCCACGGCGATCAGCCGGAACACCACGATCGCGCCGGTCAGCGAGCCGGTGGCCTTGACCACCGCGCCGGACAGCACCACGAACAGCGGCCCGTAGGGCGCCGGGGTGTCCCGCCAGATGTACGAGATGGTGTCCAGCCAGGGGCAGGGCAGCGCGGAGACACCCTGCTCGTACGGGTTGATCCCGGCGGCGTAGCTGGCGCCCTGGCAGGCGTACGCGTAGACGTCGCGGCTGGCCAGCGGGGGCGCGATCAGCAGCGGCAGCAGCCAGAGCCCGACGGTGACCAGCGCCCAGCGGGTCGACGGCACGTCGTCGCGCAGCGACCACCAGGCGTACGCCAGCAGCCCGGTGCCGACCAGCCAGGCGATGAGCACCAGCGGTCCGTTCGCGCCCTGCCAGATGCTGACCGGGTTGCTGCGCAGGGGCGAGTCGGGCAGGGCGCCGCCCAGGAACGCGGCGACGGCGAGAAGCACCGATCCCGCCAGTCCGGTCCAGCGCGCGAGGTGGTGAGGCACGCCGGACATGCTGCCAGTACGGTTGTCGCGGTACGGAGGTGGGCATGCGGCGCAGTCGGGTGGTGGCGGTGGCCGCCGGTTGCTCCGTCGTGCTCGGCGCGCTCTGGTTGGCCCTGCCGCTGATGGGCTCGGACCTCTCCGCGCAGGTCGCCCGCGCCGACTTCTTCGCCGCCCACGGCCTCACCCCGGTGGATCTGCGCTGGTACGGCGGGGTGCAGCAGTTCGGCTACAGCCTGGTGTCGCAGCCCGTGATGGCGGTGCTCGGTGTGCGGGTGACCGGCGCGCTGGCGCTGGTGGCGTCGGCGACCGCGCTGGCCGCGCTGCTGGTCCGCAGCCCGGTGCCGCGTCCGCTGCTGGGCAGCCTGATCGGCGTGGTCACGCTGGCCGGCAACCTGGTCTCGGGCCGGGTGACGTACGCCCTCGGTGTCGCCTTCGGGCTGGCTGCGCTGGTCGCGCTGACTCGGGGCGTACCCCCGGGTCGTCGTGTCGCGTTGGCCGCGGCCGGCGCGTTGCTGGCCTCGGCGACGAGCCCGGTGGCCGGCCTGTTCGTCGGCCTGGCGGGCGCGGCGCTGCTGCTGGCCCGCCGGTACGCCGACGGGCTGGCGCTCGGCGTCGCGGCGGCCGTGCCGCTGGGCGCGACCGCGGTGCTCTTCGGCGACGGCGGCTGGATGAACATCAGCCGCACCGACACCCTGCGGGCGGTGGTGACGAGCCTGCTGGTGGCGGCGCTGGTGGCGTACCGGCCGGTGCGGTTCGGCGCGCTGCTGGCCGCCGCCGGGGTGCTGGTCGCCGCCGGAGTGCACACGCCGGTGGGGTTGAACGCGACCCGGTTGGCGACGATGTTCGCGCTGCCGGTGCTGGCCGCCGCCGCCCGCCCGCCGGCCTGGCTGTCGACCCGCCTGGCCCGCCGGCCGGCTGTCGGGCCCGTGCCGGCCCGACTGTTGGGTGGGATCGGCCTGGCCGCGCTGCTGGCGGCCGTCTGCGGGTGGCAGCCGCCGGTGGTCCCGGCGGACCTGCGGAGCATCGGCGACCCGACCAGCGCGCCCGGCTATCACGCGCCGCTGCGCGCGTTCCTGGCCGGGCAGCGGCTCACCGGCCGAGTGGAGGTGCCGCCGACCCGCAACTACTGGGAGGCGGCCCGCCTCGGTGAGGTGCCGCTGGCCCGCGGCTGGCTGCGGCAGGCCGACATCGACCGCAACCCGCTCTTCTTCACCACCGTGCCGGGCGCGACCGGCACCGGCGTGCCGCTCACCCCGGCCAGCTACCGGGCCTGGCTGGCGGAGAACGCCGTGCAGTACGTGGCGGTGCCGGACGCCCCGCTGTCCTGGGTGGGGCGGGCCGAGGCGGAACTCGTCGAGGGCGGCCTACCGTACCTGACCCCGGCCTGGTCCGGCCCGCACTGGCGGGTCTGGGCGGTGGCCGACCCGACGCCGCTGGTCGCCGCGCCCGCCGAGCTGGTCCGCGCGGACGGCGCGGCAGTCACCTTCCGGGCCCCGACCGCCGGCCCGGTGGCGGTCCGGGTGCGGCACAGCCGCTGGCTGACCGCGTCCGGCGGCGCGACCGTCCGCGCCGACGGGGACTGGACCAGCGTCACCGTCCCCCGCGCCGGCGACTACACCCTCGGCTGATCTTCCTACCCCTCCAGCACGCGCTGGGCGGCGGCGCGGGAGCGGCGGCCGGTGCGCAGGTACTCGTCGAGGAACTCCCCCGGGTCGTCGTGGCCGAGCAGCCGGACCACCCCCGCCAGCTCCACGCCGTGCCGGGGCAACTGGTCGCCGGCCCGGCCCCGGACCAGCATCAGCGCGTTGCGGACCTGCGCGGCCAGGGACCAGCCGGCGGCCATCTCCGCGGCGTCCGCCGCATCGATCAGGCCGGCCCGCTCGGCCGCCGCGAGGGCATCGAGGGTACGCGTGCCGCGCAGCTCCGGGATCGCGCCCGCGTGTCGGAGCTGGACGAGCTGGACCGCCCACTCGACGTCGGCCAGCCCGCCCCGGCCCAGCTTCGTGTGGGTGGCCGGGTCGGCCCCGCGCGGCAGCCGCTCGGTCTCCACCCGGGCCTTGATCCGACGGATCTCGACGACCTGCTCGCGGGTCAACCCGTCGGCCGGGTAGCGCACCGGCTCGATCATCGCCTCGAACTCGGCGCCCAGGTCGGCGTCACCGCAGACGAACCGGGCGCGCAGCAGCGCCTGCGCCTCCCACACCCGGGACCAGCGGGCGTAGTACTGGGCGTACGCGGCGAGGCTGCGCACCAGCGGACCCTGCCGGCCCTCGGGGCGCAGGTCGGCGTCGACACCCAACGGCGGGTCGGGGGCGGGTACGCCGAGCAGTCGACGCAGCTCCTCCGCGATGGCGTGCGCGGCCGCGCTGGCGGCGCTCTCGCTGCTGCCGGCGGGCGGGTCGTAGACGAAGAGCACGTCGGCGTCGGAGAGGTAGTTCGACTCGTACCCGCCGAGGCGGCCCATTCCGATCACCGCGAACCGCAGTCCGTCCGGGGCCGGTTGGCTGGCCCGCGCGGCCCGCAGCGCTGCGGCGAGGGTGGCGTCGGTGACGTCGGCGAGCGCCGTACCGACCTCGGTGATGTCGGCCAGGCCGGGTGACGGCCGCGTCGTGCCGTCCGCCCGGGTCGGGGTGGGTGCGAGCGCGCCGGCCCGGCAGAGCACGTCCGCGCAGGCCACCCGGACCAGCTCCCGGCGGCGCAGCGCCCGCACCGCGCGGGTCGCCTCGACCGGGTCGGTGTGCCGGGCCGCCGCCGCGAGGAAGCCGTCACGCAGCACCGGACGCGGACGCGGCGACAACTCGTTCTCCTCGGCGAGCAGCCGCAGCGCCTCCGGATCCCGGGCGAGCAGGTCGGCGACGTACCGGGACAGGGCCAGCACCCGGGCCAGCCGGCGGGCGACGGGACCGCCGTCCCGCAGCAGGCGCAGGTACCAGGGGGTGCTGCCCAGCTTGTCGGAGACCTTGCGGTAGTTGAGCAGCCCCCGGTCCGGCTCCGGCGCGTCCGCGAACTCGCTCAGCAGCACCGGCAGCAGGGTGCGCTGGATGGCCGCCGTACGACTCACCCCGCCGGTGAGCGCCTGGAGGTGACGCAGCGCCCCGGCCGGGTCGGCGAAGCCGAGGATCTCCAACCGGTGCCGGGCCGCCTCCGGGGTGAGCCGCAGCCCGTCGGCGGGTACCCGGGCCACCGACTCCAGCAGCGGCCGGTAGAGCAGTTTGGCGTGCAGCCGTCGTACCTCGGTGGCGTGGGTGACCCAGTCGGCCCGGAAGCTCTCGACGGCGCTGCGGCCCGGCGTGGCCACGAAACCCAGCGCGGCGGCCAGCCAACGCAGCGCCCCCGGCTCGGTGGGCACGGTGTGCGTACGGCGCAGGGCCTGGAGTTGGAGCCGGTGCTCGACGGCGCGCAGGAAGCGGTAGCCGCGCAGCAGCGACTCCCCGTCGGCGCGGCCGACGTAGCCACCGGCGACGAGCGCGCGCAGCGCCGGAATGGTGCCGGGCGCCCGCAGGGTCTCGTCGCCGCGGCCGTGCACGAGTTGCAGGAGCTGAACGGCGAACTCGATGTCGCGCAGCCCGCCCGGACCGCGCTTGATCTCGCGTTCCAGCTCCTTCGGCGGGATGTTGTCGATGATCCGGCGGCGCATCGCGCGGACGTCCTCGACCGCCTCGGGGCGTTCGGCGGCGCTCCACACCAGCGGCGCGAGCTGGTCGATCCACTCTTGGGCCAGCGGCAGGTCCCCGGCGGCCGGGCGGGCCTTGAGCAGCGCCTGGAACTCCCAGGTGCGTGCCCACCGGCGGTAGTAGGCGAGGTGGCTGGCGAGGGTACGCACCAGCGGGCCACGACTGCCCTCGGGCCGCAGGGCGGCGTCCACCGGCCAGGCGACCATCCCGCAGACGGAGATCAGCCGGGTCGCCACCTGGGTCGCGGCGGGCAGGTCGGCGTCCTCGGCGGCCACGAAGATCACGTCCACGTCGGAGACGTAGTTCAGCTCGCCGCCGCCGCACTTGCCCATCGCCACCACGGCCAGCCGGGGCCGCTCGGTGCCCGCCGCCAACTCGGCGACGGCGATCTCGTACGCGGCCGCGAGGGTCGCGTCGGCCAGCGCGGACAGCGCCGCCATGGTCTGCTCCAGGGCCCGGCCGCCGGTGAGGTCGGCCGCCGCGATCCGCAGCAGGGAGAGCCGGTACGCGGCACGCAGCACCGCCACCGGGTTCCCGTCGCCGGCCGGCTCCAGCCGACCGTCGGCGATCGGCGCGAGCCCGTCCGGTGCGGTACGCAGCGTCAGACAGTGCTCGGGATTCGCCACCAGATGGTCGCCGAGCGCCGACGACGCGCCCAGCACGGCGATCAGCCGACGCCGCAGCCCGGGGTCGGCGTGCAGCTCCGCGAGCAGCGGCGAGCTGGCGCTGGTGCCGGCGGCGCTGGTGCCGCGCGGGGTGCCGGCGGCGCTGGTTCGGCTCTCCGCCTCGACGATGCGGTGCAGTTGGCGCAGCGCCAGGTCCGGGTCGGCGGCCCGGGACAGCGCGGCGAGCAGCTCCCCGGCCGCGTCGTCGACCGGCTCCTGTTCCTCCGGCTGCCAGAGACCCAGCCCGTCCGGGCCGAGCAGGTCCGCGGCGCGGGCCCCGCCGTCGCCCTCGGCGATGCCGAAGCCGTAGCGGGCGAGCCGGCCCGGGGCCCTCGTCGGCCGGCTCATCAGTGCCCGAGCAGCGGCAGGCCGCGCCGGATCGTGCTGTCGTCCAACTCGCCGAGGGCCAGCGCGGCGAACCGGGCGGCGAACGGCTGCCAGACCTCCTCGACGTCCACCATCACCGAGTCGCATGCCGCCACCACCAGCTCCGGGTCGTAGCCCAACTCGGCGAGCAGGGTCGAGTCGGTGGCCCAGTCGCCGATCATCTCGGTGTCGCACTCGATGTGGAACTGCAACCCCCAGGCCCGGTCGCCGAGCCGAAACGCCTGGTGCGGATAGCGGGTGGAGGCCGCCAGCAGGGTGGCGCCCCGGGGCAGTTCGGTGATCTCGTCGGAGTGCCACTGGAGCACGTCCGGGATCAGCGGCACGTACCGGAACAGCGGGTCCTGCTCGGCCGCGTCGCGCCGGCCCACCACACCGGGGCCGATCTCCGGCCCGGACGGGCTCCGCTCCACCAGCCCGGCATGCGCCGTGGCGAGCAGCTGCGCGCCCAGGCAGACAGCCAGGGTCGGCACGCGGTACCGGACCGCCTTGCGCAGCAGCCCCTCCACGGCCGGGAACCAGGGCGCCCCGGGGGAGCCGTCCGGCAGCGGATACGCCTGCTGGTCGCCACCCAGCACCACCAGTGCCGCGTACCCCTCAAGGTCGGCGGGAAGTTCCTCACCGGCGTGCGGGCGGACCACCCACAAATCCAGCCCTGCCTCGGTCAGCCACTCACCCAACCGGCGCGCGTCGTCCGTCGGGTCGTTCTCGATCACCAGCGCGGTTGCCACCCGTCGAGGCTAGCGGGTGCGGCGCGCTCCGCCACGCCCCGGCACGGGTCGGTGCCACCGGCTGGCGGCCGTCGTGTCGGCGCGGTGGCTAGGCTCTCCGGTTGTGATCAACGAGGACTCCACCGTCGTCCGCCCGCCCGTGCTGCGCCCGGGTGACACGGTGCTGCTCGTCTCGCCGTCCGGGCCGACCTCGCCGGAGCGGGTGGCCCGGGGCGTGGAGCTGCTCACCGGATGGGGCCTGCGCCCGATACCGGCCCCGAACGCGTACGCCCGCCACGGCTACCTCGCCGGCACCGACGACCTGCGGGCCGCCGACCTGAACAGGGCCTTCGCCGACCCCCAGATCCGTGGGGTGATCTGCACCCGGGGCGGCTACGGCGCCCAGCGGATCGTCGACGCCATCGACATGGCAGCCGTGCGCCGCGACCCGAAGGTGGTGGCCGGCTTCTCGGACATCACCGCGTTGCAGCTCGCCCTGTGGCGGGGCGCCCGACTGGCCGGGGTACACGGCCCCGGAGCGGCCTGGCGGGACGAGCGGACGCCGCTGCGCTCCGCCGAGTCCCTGCACGCGGCGCTGATGACCACCGAGCCGGTGACCGTTCAGGCGGTCCCCACCGAGGAGACCTTCGACGTACGCGTCCCCGGCCGCGCCACCGGCACCCTGCTCGGCGGCAACCTGTGCCTGCTCGTCGCGTCGATCGGCACACCGGACCTGCCCGACCTGACCGGCGCGGTGCTGTTGATCGAGGACGTGCAGGAGCCTCCGTACAAGGTCGACCGGATGCTCACCCAGCTCCGCCGGGCCGGTGCGCTGGACGGGCTGGCCGGGGTGGCGGTCGGGCAGTTCACCGACTGCGGCGACGGCTGGGACACCACGATCGTCGACGTGCTCACCGAACGCCTCGGCGACCTGGGCGTACCGGTCCTCGGCGGCCTCCCCATCGGCCACGGCCACAACCAACTGACCGTCCCGGTAGGCACCGAAGCACGATTGGACACCGAAACCAACACCCTGAAGGTCACCCCCGCAGTCCAATAACCCCAACCCCAACCCGACCCCGACCCGCCCCGACCCGGCCCCGCGCCCGGCCCCGACCCAACCCGGCCCGGCCCAGCCCCGGCCCCGACCTCGTTGATCAAGAGGTTTGCGTCAGTTCCGGGCCGGATTCTGACGCAAACCTCTTGATCAACGAAGCCAGGGGGCCGGGGCCGGGAGGCCAGGGGGCCGGGAGGCCAGGGGGCCGGACGCCCGGGGGCCGGGGGCCGGGGGTCGGAGGGGTATGGGTCAGGGGGTCAGGTGGGCTAGTGCGCCGGTTTCCAGGGCTGCCCACACTCCATCCGGGGTGTGGACGACGCCGTGTGGTTCCGACTGCGGGGTCGGTAGGGCGTAGCTCTCGAATCGTCCATTCGGATCGAGGTGGCCGATCCGGTTGGCGCCCCACTCGGTGAACCAGGCCCCACCCGCTGGGTCGGCCACGATCGCGTGCGGGCGCGCGGCCCGGTCCGGCAGTGGGAACTCGACGATCACGCCATCAACGTCGATCCGGCCGACCTGGCCGGCGGTGATTTCCACGAACCAGATGGCGCCGTCCGCGCCCAGGGCGATGCCGACCGGCCCGGCGTCCGCGGTGGGCAAAGGGTACAGCCTCACCGTGCCGTCGAGGGCGATCCGGCCGATCGCGTTCGCGCGGTTGAGGGTGAACCAGAGGGCGTGGTCCGCGCCGGCGGTGATCATCGAGGGGAACCCGCCGGTGACCGGCAGCGGAAAGGCGGTCGCCGTGCCGTCGGTGGTTACCCGGCCGATCGTGTCGGAGGTCATCCCCGCGTACCAGAGTGCCCCGTCGGGTCCGGCCGCGATGCCACCCGGCCCGGTACCGGCCGGCAGGGCGACCGTGCGCTGCTCGCCGTCGACGGTGATCCGACCGATCCGGTCATCACCGGAGCGGGTGAACCAGAGCGCACCGTCCGGACCCGTCGTGATGATCAACGGACGGCCGCCGGCTGGCTCCAGCGAATGGGTTCGGACCGAGCCGTCGGGGTCCAGGCGGGCGATGCCACCGCCGTGGACCAGCGTCAGCCACAGCGCGCCGTCGGGCCCGACCGTGATGCCGTACGGGCCGGCGTCCGGCTCGACGAGTGCGATCTCCCGGATCTCGACTCTCATCCCGGCGTACGTCCCTTCGTTGGCGGTGGACCGACCCTGACCGCCCGACAAGCGACGACACAACCGATTTCCGCCTTCGATTGTCAGCTCGCTGACAGGTTCGCCACGGGTCGCGCCCAGGCTCACCCGTCACTGTCGGTGACGACATCACGTACCACCTAGCTTTCTGGAGGAGAGCATGTCCCGCACCATCAGTAGGAAGCACATGCTGGCCGGCCTGGCCGCCGCCGGCATCCTCGGCGTCGGGATCGCGGCCCCGACGATCGCCTTCGCCGCCGATTCGCCGTCGCCGAGCGCCAGCACCGCCCCGGCGCCCGGAGCCAAGGCCGACCGGCAGGGTCAGTTCGCCGAGGATCTGGCCAAGGAGCTGGGCGTGCCGACCGACAAGGTGACCGCCGCGCTGGAGAAGATCCGCGAGCAGCACCGGCCAGCCGACCGGCCGCAGCGCCACTCCGCCGAGGATCGCAAGGCCGCGCTCAAGGAGCGGCTGGACCAGGCGGTCAAGGACGGCAAACTCACCCAGGAGCAGGCCGACGCCATCACCAAGGCCGTGGAGGCCGGCGTCTTCCCCGGTCCGGGCGGCCACCGCGGCCTGGGCGGCCACGGCGCACCGGCAGGTACGCCCGGCCAGTAACCCGGCGGAACCAGGGCCGCCCCGGTAGGCCCCCGGCCGGCCCTGGTCCTCCGGTCAGACCAGGTCCGGCCTCCTGGGGCGGGCCGCAGGAATCGTCAGTGCGCAGCTTCGGCACGCAAGGGGTAGGCGACGCCTGTCGCCACTTCGGACATCTCCCACAGTCGACGTCGGGTGGCCGGGTCGTAGGCGCCTTTCGGGGCCCGCTGCGGTTTCGGGGCGCCCTTGAACTGGCCGGGGCCACCCGGCCCGTAGTACTCGCCGCCGGCGGCCCGCGGGTCGGTCGCCGCCCGGAGTACGGGCAGCGCACCGGCCTGGGCAGACTGGGTGAACAGCCACCCAATCGTCGCGTTGGCGATGCGGAAGCCTGGCGATGCGTCACGAAACAGGCTGGTGCGTGCTCCACCGGGGTGGGCCGCGAGGCTGATCGTCGATGAGTCGGACGCGGCGAGTCGATGCTGCAGTTCGAACGCGAACAGCAGATTCGCGAGTTTTGCGGCGTTGTAGGCCTTGGCTGGCCGGTACCCGTCGAGGTTCCTGGGGTCGAGGTGCGTGACGGACCCGGCGGCGGCCCCCTTGCTGCTGACCGTGACGATCCGCCCGGCCGGTGACCGCTCAAGCATGTCGAGGAGGAGACCGGTCAACGCGAAGTGGCCGAGGTGGTTGACGCCAAACTGAGACTCGAAGCCGTCCTGGGTACGCCGTGCGGGCTGCCACCACAGGCCGGCGTTGTTGATCAGGATGTCGAGTCGCTCGAAGCGCTGGTGGAGGTCGCTTGCCGCCTGCCGCACGGCTTGGAGGCTGGCGAGTTCGAGGGCGAGGACGCTGCCTCTGCCGGGTAACGCGCGCAGGGTGTCCGCACCGCGTGCCGCGTTGCGAGCGCCGATCACCACGTGGGCTCCCTGAGCGCTCAAGGCCATTGCCGTTTCCAGGCCGATTCCGGCGGTAGCTCCGGTCACCAACGCGGTGGTGCCGTCGAGCCGGGGTATGTCGCGCGCACTCCACACGGCGTCTCCTATAATCGGAACGGTCGCCCCGTTTCAACTATACGGAACGGCCGCCCCGCTTGTCGACAGGCCGGAGGATCCTCATGCGTGCCGATGCTCGCCGCAATCGCCAGAGCGTCCTGAACGCCGCCTACGAGAGCCTGGCCGCCGAGGGCCTGGACGTGCCCATCGACGAGATCGCCCGTCGCGCGGGCGTCGGCGCCGGCACCGTGTATCGGCACTTTCCGACCAAGGAGTCGCTCATCGAGGCCGTAGTGCTCGACCGGCTCCACGCCCTGACCGACAAGGCCCGTTCCGGCATCGACTTCGCCGAGTTCTTCACCGTCATGGTGGAGGCCTGCCGCACCAATCGCGCCATCGCGGACGCGCTGGACCGCGGTGGATACCACATACCCGCCGACGCGGACGCCGCCCTCAACGCCGCCTTCGCCGACCTCCTGCACGAGGCGCAGCAACGCGGAACCATCCGGCCGGACGTCACTCCCGACGACATTCAAGCCCTCGTGATCGGCTGCGCCGCGACCGCGCGGCACCGTGGCAGCAGCGCCCTCGTTCAGATCGTCGTCGCCGGCCTACGCGATCAGGGCCTCAGCCCGGCCCGGACCTGAGCTTCAGTCCGGGCCAGCCGAGAAGTGATCAGCTCTGTCGGGGCGGGGGCGCGAACACGCCCAGGCGGTTGCCGACCGGGTCGATCAGCTGGGCCAACGTGAGCCCGGTGGGCGTGGTCCGGGCCGGCACCACCACCTGGGCGCCGGCCGCCTCGGCCCGCCGACAGGTCTCCTCGACGTCGGCCACCTCGGCGTAGAGGATCGCGTAGTTCGGCGACGTGCCGCCGGTCGCCCGGATTCCGCCGCCGATCCCGGTGTCGCCACCGGCCCCGGTCACCCGGTAGGAACCGCCGTCGGCCGAGCCCTCCTCGTTGAAGGTCCAGCCGAACAGCTCGCCATAGAAGCGCTCCGCCTCCTCCGGCCGGTCGGTGCCGATCTCGAACCACGTGATGGGCGTCGCGGACATACTGCCTCCAGGTCTTCGCGTTTCCGGCCGTCCGGCCGTCTCCCGGAGGAGTCTCGACGTCGTTCGCGACACCGTCCTGTCGGTGTTTCCCGATCACCCGGCCGGGTGGGCCACCCGGACCGCGCGCTCAGACCAGACTCAGCGCGCGGACCCGCTCGTGGGGGATGTCCAGGTCCTCCGGACGGAGGTCCCGGAGCACCACCTCTGGCAGGGCCTCGACCTCGCGGATCCGGTCGGTGCGGAAACATCGCACCTCGGCGCGCAGGCGGCACCAGGCCACCAGGTACCAGTGGTGGGAGTTGCCGAGGTAGCCCAGCGGCTCGACGTCCCGCAGCGAGTCGACGCCGGCGCGGTCGTCGTACCGGATGCGCAGCACCCGCCGCGCGGTGACCGCGTGGGCGACGGTGGCCGGGACGGGCGTGGCCGGCCCGTCGCCGACCAGGTGCACCCGGCCGGCGAGCCGGTGCGCCTCGGCGGCGTCGGCGGCCGGCAGCACCGCCAGCAGCTTGCGCAGCGCGGTGGCACCCGGCCCGGCGAACGGCGAGCCGGCGAGCCGGTGCAGCGCCACCGCCATCGCGACCGCCTCGGCGGCGGTCAGGTTGACCGGCGGCAGGGTGTGGGCGCGGTCCAGGACGTAGCCGCCGGTACGCCCCGACTCGGCCCAGATCGGCACCCCGGCCTGCTGGAGCGCGCCGATGTCCCGCTCGATGGTCCGGCTGCTCACCTCGAAGCGCAGAGCCAGCCAGCGCGCGCTGCGCGGCCGTGGCGACACCGCCCGCAGCTCCTCGACCAGGGCGTAGAGGCGGTCCGTACGGTTCATGCCCGGCACGCTACGACCGGGGTACGACGCCCGCACTCAGGCCGTGCGGGCTCAGGCCGTGCGGGCTCAGGCGATGCAGGCGCAGACGATCAGCGCGGCACCGAAGTGCGTGGCGGCGCTGACCCGGGCCGCCGGGTGCGGCTCGGACGAGCAGATGACCTCACCGAGCTTGCCCGGGGTGAGCAGGTCCAGCACGAAGAAGGCCAGCGCCATGATGGCCAGCCCGACCAGACCGAAGACCACGGTCGAGGCGAGCCCCTTGGCGAAGTCGCTGTAGCTGGTCAGGATCGCGGTGAAGACGATGCCGGCGATGCCGAGCTGGTTGGCGGCGAGCAGCAGCCCCGCGTTGGTGTTGCGCTCGACCCAGATCAGCTCGCGCAACCGCCCCGGGGTCAGCAGGTCGACGAGCCCGAACCCGGCCGCCATGAGCCCGACGCCCACGATCCCGAACACGACGCTCTGCCAGGCACCGCTGAGCAGGTCCTCCAGCACCGACTGCCTCCCGACTCTCCGCCCGGAAGGGGTACCGGCGCGGTGATCGAGACGATAGCCGCAGCGGGCAAGCGCGTCAGCCCCGCGCCGATGCCCTGCCCTAGAGCGCCAGGTAACGCTGCCGCTCGTACGGGGTGACCTCGCGGCGGTACTGCTCCCACTCGGCCCGCTTGTTGCGCAGGAAGAAGTCGAAGACGTGCTCGCCCAGCACCTCGGCGACCAGTTCGGACTCGGCCATCACGTCGATCGCCTCGGCCAGGTTCTCCGGCAGCGCCTCGTACCCCATGGCGCGGCGCTCGGCGCTGCTCAGCGACCAGACGTCGTCCTCGGCGCCCGGCGGCAGCTCGTAGCCCTCCTCGATGCCCTTGAGGCCCGCGCCGAGCAGCACCGCGAAGGCGAGGTACGGGTTGGTGGCCGAGTCCAGCGAGCGGACCTCGACCCGGGCCGAGTTCGGCTTGCCGTACGCGGGCACCCGGACCAGCGCGGAGCGGTTCAGGTGACCCCAGCAGACGTACGCCGGGCTCTCGGTGATCCGGTCCGGCAGCGCCTGCGGGAAGAGCCGCTTGTACGAGTTGACCCACTGGTTGGTGACCGCCGTGTACTCCCGGGCGTGCATCAGCAGGCCGGCGATGAAGGACTTCGCCACCTTGGAGAGCTTCATCGGGTCGCCACCGTCGTGGAAGGCGTTGCGCTCGCCCTCGAACAGCGACAGGTGGGTGTGCATGCCGCTGCCGGGCTGGTCGGTGAACGGCTTCGGCATGAAGCTGGCCTGCACGCCGGTGGAGAGCGCGACCTCCTTGACCACGTGCCGGAAGGTCATGATGTTGTCGGCGGTGGTCAGCGCGTCGGCGTAGCGCAGATCGATCTCCTGCTGGCCGGGCGCGACCTCGTGGTGGCTGAACTCCACCGAGATGCCGATCCGCTCCAGCGCCAGCACGCCCTGGCGACGGAAGTCGCGGGCCACGGCGTGGGTGGTGTGCTCGAAGTAGCCGCCGGTGTCCACCGGGGTGGGCACCGAGCCGTCCTGCGGGCCGTTCTCCAGCAGGAAGAACTCGATCTCGGGGTGGGTGTAGAAGGTGAAGCCCTTCTCGGCAGCCTTGGACAGCGCGCGGCGCAGCACGTGCCGCGGGTCGGCCCAGGACGGCCCGCCGTCGGGCAGCAGGATGTCGCAGAACATCCGGGCGCTCTCGCCGCTGACCCCACCCTCGAACGGGAAGACCTGGAAGGTGGTCGGGTCGGGCATCGCGACCATGTCCGATTCGAAGACGCGCGCGAAGCCCTCGATCGCCGAGCCGTCGAAGCCGATGCCCTCCTCGAAGGCCGCTTCCAACTCCGCGGGCGCCACCGAGACGCTCTTGAGCGTGCCCAGCACGTCCGTGAACCACAGCCGGACGAACCGGATGTCCCGCTCTTCCAGCGTACGGAGGACGAACTCCTGCTGACGGTCCACTTCCCCAACCCCTCGCGACACTCTTTGTCCGCCTTGGCCGGGCTGCGCCCGACCTGACCGCCCAGTGTTCCCGGGCCTGGTTACGCAGACGTTACGCGAACCGCCGCCGCCCGTCCCCTCGCGTCCCGCCCGGCGAGCGGTACCGATGCGGCACGCCGGCCGCGCGGCGTCCGCACGTGGCCGCCGTCTCGTCCGAGGGTACGGATTGCTCGGCCGAAGCTGAGGCAAGATGAGGACATGCCCACCCTGCGTCTCGCCCTGTCACAGGTCAACCCGAGCGTCGGCGACCTCGCCGGCAACGCCGACCTGGTCCGCAACTGGACCCGCCAGGCCGCCAACGCCGGCGCCCAGTTGGTGCTCTTCCCGGAGATGATGTTGACCGGCTACCCGGTCGAGGACCTGGTCTTCCGGCGGTCCTTCGTCGCCGCGTCCCAGGCCGCCCTGCGGCAGCTCGCGGCCGACCTCGCCGGGGACGGTCTCGGTGACCTGCCGGTCGTCGTCGGCTACCTGGACGCCGACGGCCCGCCGCAGGTCAGTGGGGACGCCGAGCCGGGGCGGGGCGCGCGCAACGCCGCCGCGCTGCTGCACCGCGGCGAGGTGGTCGCCCGCTACTTCAAGCACCACCTGCCCAACTACGGCGTCTTCGACGAGGACCGCTACTTCGTCTCCGGCGAGGAGCTGACCGTCGTGCGGATCGGCGGGGTGGACGTCGCGCTGACCATCTGCGAGGACCTGTGGCAGGCCGGCGGGCCGTTCGCCGCCGCCCGGCAGGCCGGCGTCGGCCTCGTGGTCAACATCAACGGCTCGCCGTACGAGTTGAACAAGGACGACATCCGGCTGCCGCTGGTCCGCCGCCGGGCGGCCGAGGCGAACGCCACCATCGCGTACGTCAACATGATCGGCGGCCAGGACGAGCTGGTCTTCGAGGGCGACTCGATGATCGTCGCCGCCAACGGCGACCTGCTCACCCGCGCCCCACAGTTCGTCGAGCACCTGCTCGTGCACGACGTCGAGCTGCCGGCCGCCACGACGACCCCGGGCGGCGAGAGCGTCGCCGACGGCATGCGGGTGTCGTACCACGCGGTGGAGGCGGCCCCGCCCGCGCCGTCCGGCCCGGCCGTCACCGGCGGGCTGATCGAGCCGGTCGCCGACGAGGCCGAGGTCTGGCACGCGCTCGTGCTGGGCCTGCGCGACTACGTCAACAAGAACCGGTTCGCCTCGGTGGTGCTCGGCCTCTCCGGTGGCATCGACTCGGCGGTGGTGGCCGCCATCGCCGTCGACGCGCTCGGCCCGGACCGGGTGGTCGGCGTGTCACTGCCCAGCCAGCACTCCTCCGAGCACTCTCGGGAGGACGCCGCCGACCTGGCCAAGCGCACCGGGCTCGACTACCGCGTCGAGCCGATCCAGCCGATGGTGGACGCCTTCCTGGCGAACCTGTCGCTGTCCGGGATCGCCGTGGAGAACCTCCAGGCCCGGGTACGCGGGGTCATCCTGATGGCGCTGTCGAACCAGGAGGGCCACCTGGTGTTGACCACCGGCAACAAGAGCGAGCTGGCGGTCGGCTACTCCACCCTGTACGGCGACTCGGTCGGCGGCTTCAACCCGATCAAGGACGTCTGGAAGACGCTGGTGTGGCGTCTGGCGAAGTGGCGCAACGCGGACGCGGCCCGTCGCGGCGAGACCGCCCCCATCCCGGAGAACTCGATCGGCAAGCCGCCGAGCGCCGAGTTGAGCCCGGGCCAGCTCGACAGCGACTCCCTGCCCGACTACGACGTGCTGGACCCGATCCTCATCGGCTACGTCGACGGCGACCTGGGCCGCGACGGGCTGGTCGAGTCGGGCCACGACCCGGCCGTGGTCGACAAGGTGCTGCGACTGGTGGATACCGCCGAGTACAAGCGACGCCAGTCCGCGCCGGGCACGAAGATCTCCATGAAGGCGTTCGGCCGGGACCGTCGACTGCCGATCACGAACCGGTGGCGCGAGCACGGCTGACGTCCCGCGCCTCCGGAGTGACATCTTCCACTGGGCCCTGCCGCCAGGCTGTCGCGCGGTGCGACGATCGGCGAAGCCCGGGGACCGCGCAGGCGGCCTCGAGGAAGGGAGACAGTCATGATCGAGTCCACTCCGCACGAGGTGACCGCGCTGTACGGCGGACCGGCCACCCGTCGGGTCCGCACCCGCGACCTGATCGCCGCGAAGGAGCGCGGCGAACGGTGGCCGATGCTCACCTCGTACGACCAGTACACGGCGGGGATCTTCGACCGGGCCGGCGTACCGGTGCTGCTGGTCGGTGATTCGGCGGCGAACAACGTCTTCGGCTACGAGACGACCCTGCCGATCACCGCCGACGACCTGTTGCCGCTGGTACGGGCGGTGGTGCGCTCGACCCGGCAGACCCTCGTGGTCGGTGACCTGCCGTTCGGCTCGTACGAGGAGGGCCCGGCCCAGGCGCTGCGCACCGCCGTCCGGTTCATGAAGGAGGGTGGCTGCCACGCGGTGAAGCTGGAGGGCGGCCGGCGCTGCGCCGCGCAGATCGCCGCGATCGTCGGCGCCGGCATCCCGGTGATGGCGCACATCGGCTTCACCCCGCAGAGCGAACACACCCTGGGCGGCTACCGGGTGCAGGGGCGGGGCGACACGGCCGACGAGGTGCTGGCGGACGCGCGGGCGGTGGCCGAGGCCGGCGCGTTCGCGGTGGTGCTGGAGATGGTGCCGGGCGTGGTGGCCAAGCAGATCACCCACGAGCTGTCCATCCCCACCGTCGGCATCGGCGCCGGCCCGGACACCGACGCCCAGGTGCTCGTCTGGCAGGACATGGCCGGCCTGCGCACCGGCAAGGCGCCACGCTTCGTGAAGCGGTACGCGGACCTCGCCGACGTCCTCACCGACGCCACCCGGCGCTTCGCCGAGGAGGTCCGGGGCGGCGAGTTCCCGGCCGCCGAGCACACCTTCTAGGTGTGCTGTCCAGGGAGGTTGGTCAACCTGGTGATGGGTGGTAGGCCGCCGGTGGCGGTGTGGGGTCGGTGGTGATTGTAGTGATGCAGGAAGGCC
>NZ_JBEZEC010000001.1:668408-1156915 GCF_040648595.1 Micromonospora sp. NPDC049107 | reverse complement strand
CGACCCGGGGGGCGGGGCCATTCCCGGGGGCTGACGATCCGCGGTGAGCGGGGCTCGTCGTGCCGGGACCGGGTGTAACGACCTGCGGTCCGGGGCCATTCCCGGGGGCTGACGATCCGCGGTGAGCGGGGCTCGCCGTGCCGGGACCGTGTGTAACGACCCGCGGTCCGGGGTCATTCCCGGGGGCTTGGCTCCCCCCGGGGGCGGGGGGCTCGGCCGTGGTCCTGCGATCGTCGGGAGGTGTAACGACCCCCGGCCCGCCACGATTCCGGCCCACGGGTGCAGCGGGTCACCACAGTGGCCCCACAACCGGACACACCACCCACGCGCGGTGGTCGGCCTGGGTGATCGACTCCGGATCGGCGAACTCGGGGTATCCCGGAGCGGTCGATGCCCCCATATCGGCGACCTCGTGTCGATCACGGCGATCACGGCGATCACGGCGATCGGGGCGATCGGGGCGATCGGGGCGATCGGGGCGATCGGGGCGGCGTGGCAGGAGCCCGCCGCCGACGGACGCCAAGCGGGCGTCCCGGGTCGTCGACACCCCCGCGACTGGCGGTCGGGAGTCGATCACGC
Organism: Micromonospora sp. NPDC049107; assembly: GCF_040648595.1. Lineage (NCBI taxonomy): Bacteria > Bacillati > Actinomycetota > Actinomycetes > Micromonosporales > Micromonosporaceae > Micromonospora > Micromonospora sp. NPDC049107. Next base: position 1,156,336 of record NZ_JBEZEC010000001.1, on the reverse strand, counting down.
CGAGGCGGTGTGGACCGGGCGAACGCCACACCGCCCCACGACGTGACCTGGCGCCCGCCGGGACAATCCGACGGGCGCCAGTTCGAGGTACGTCCGGGGCACTGCCCCGGCTGTGGTGCCGGTTAGTGCGCGGCTCCGCCGAAGCGCTGGCGGCGACGCCAGGCCAGGGTCAGCAGCAGCATGATCGCGCCGGCGCCGACGAGACCGCCACCGAGCTTCATGGGCGTACCGATGCTGTCACCGGTGACGGGCAGCGGCTGCTTGCGGTGCAGCACCCGCAGCTCGGTGCTCGCGGTCCGGCCGGACTCGCGGCCCGTTGCGGTGAAGGTCAGCAGACCGGTCACCGACGGCTTGTAGCTCTTGGTGAAGTGCCCCTGGGCGTCGGTGTACGCCGTGAAGTTGAGCGGCGCGCTCGCCTGGTACGCCACCGGCGCCATGGCCACGGTGGTGCCGTCGCTGCGGCGGGCCGGCGCGTTGCCGGCGGCCGGGGCAGCGAGGGGGGTTACCGTCACCGAGATGTCGACGGTCTCGTTGGGGCCGAAATTGGTGCCGGTCAGGATGACCGTCTCGCCCAGGAAGATCGTCGGCCGGTTGACGGTCAGGGACGCGGCGGCCGGCGGGTACGGCGGCGGTTGAGGCGTGCCGCTGGGCGTCGGCTGCGGCTGTGCCGCCCCCGCTGCCGTCGGCACGGCCACCACGGCCAGGCCGACCGTGAGCGCCATGATGATGCGGGATAGCCGCATGATTGGTTCCCTCCTACTGGTCACAGCTTCGTGCGGAATGAACTTGGGTGGTCCAAGGGCTGGCGGTGGGGGTCAGCCACAGCTCGGCCTGCCCGACGCCGGTCTTGGCCGTCAGGACGGTGACCTCCAGCGCCCTCTCGACGCCGGGGCCGATGTCGACGTTGGCCGTCGCCACCTGGCGGCGGCGTTCGGTGCCGCTGCCCAGTGCCGTCTCGGCCCCGTCGAGCCGGGCGTCGAGCACGGAGCCGCCCGCCGGGCTGAAGATCGACACCAGCGTGCGCACGGTGTACGGGTCGCCAGCCAGACCGAGGCCAAGGATCGACTTGCTGAGCCCTGACTTCGGCGCCGTCGAGCGCAGAGTCACCCGCAGTCGGAGCTCGCGGCGGCCGTCGGGCCGGCATTCGCCGACCGTGAGGCTCGCCGTCGGCCGCAGGTAGTAGCCGAGCTTCGCGCCGCTGCCGTCGTTGAGAAACACGCCGACCGTCGGCACGGTGTCCTGTTCCGGGAGCGTCCCGGCCATCCGGCTGTTGCCGAACGTCCGTTGTTCTTCCGGGTGAGCACTCCAGAACAATATCCGGCGTTCCGTGATAGCACGGTCAAATGCGGACAACAACACCCTGGGGTTGACATTCTTCGTGAAGAAGGCGTCAAACACCGCAGCCGCCGAGGATGCGAAGTAGGCGTCCTGCTGCGTGGTGTCCAGTCGCTGGTAGGTCTCGTTGAGCAGGGTCTGCACGGCCTTCTCGCTGGCCAGCGGCGCCCCGCCGGGCACCAGCACCGGGCCGGTCGCCTTGAGCAGGTAGGACAGCACCACCGGATCCACGGCGAGCACACCGTCGACAGTGGTACCGGTCTTGCGCCGGTACATCTCCCGGTACAGGGCGGCGGCGGTCGGGAAGTGCGGGGTCAGGTTCACGTCGGCGGGGTAGATGCCGGGCAGGTCGGTCCAGATCGCCCGGGTCTCGGCGGGCAGCTTCAACGCCGGGGTGAACCGACCCAGGGACGCGCTGCTGCCCTGCCGGCCCATCTGGACCCGCCCGCCCTCGGCCTCGATCATCGCGTACGCGCCGAACATGCCGCCGGTCGCGCGCAGCTCGGCCAGGTTCTGCGAGACGAGCAGGTAGCGCCGAGAGCCGCTGGCGCCGAGCAGCGGCGGCAGCAGCCGAGCGCCCTGGTCGGCCGCAGCGGTGAGGCTGGCCAACCGGTCGATCTCGCCGCGGAGATCGGTCAGCGCCTGGCGGACCTGGCTGACCAGCTTGTCGGCCGGCACGGCGGCCAGGTCCCGACGGGTGCCCTGCACCGAGTCGTTGACCCGGGTCAGCTCGCCGGAGACCGACGTGAGCCGGGCCAGGTCCAACCGGCCGCCGGCCGGCACGAGGCTGGTCAGGTCCGTGCGCAGCAGGCTGGGGAACGCCTGCCGGGCCAGGTCGTCGATGGCGATGGCGATCAGCCGGACCGCGTCGAGATCGTCACCGGCCGCCGGGGTGTGCCGACCGAGCCTCCAGCTCGGGTCGGACGTGGCGGTCCGGGCCGCGCCGGACTGCTCCTGCAGGGCGGAGAGGGTGCGCAGGGCCCGGTCGGTGTCCCCGCCGACGACCTGAGCGCTCAACTCCCGGGCCAGGCCGGCGGCATTGAGCAGGTGCGCGCGCGCCTGCCAACCGCGAAAACCGATCCACCCACCCGCGGCCAGCACCAGCGATCCGACCACGAGCGCGCCGAGCAGGGCCCGGCGCAGTCGCGCGCGCCGGCGACGCCGGGACCGGCTTCGTCGTCGACCCGGTCGTTCGCTCTCCGTCACACCACACTCCGATCCAGGAATCGGACAGTCTGTCGAATTCCCTGACGTTCTTAGCACGTTACGAGGACTCTCGTACCGTTAAGGCATTTCTGGCCCTTTACGCGAGGTTTCCTCGCGACGCCGTGGCTCCCTGCGGGACGCGGCCGGCGGCCTCGTGCAGCAGCCGTTCGATCCGGTCGACACCGGCCGGCAGCGACATCTCCCGCAGGTACGTCTGCCGGCCCCGCCGGCCCATCTCGGCGCGCGCGGGCGGCGGGATGGTGGCGGCCAGCCAGAACCGGTCGGCCAACGCGGCCCAGTCCTCGGGTGGGCAGGACAGCCCGGCTCGGGCGCGTTCGACCAGCTCGACGGTGTCCCCGCCGGCCGACGCGACGACCGGCGCGGCGCACGAGAGCGCGGCCTGCAGCTTGCCCGGCACCATGCCGCGAAGCTCGGGCAGGTCGCGCAGCATGATCAACTGGTAGTCGGCGGCGGCGTACAGCTCGGGCATGTCGACAGGTGAGCGCCGTTCGAGGAAGCGGACATTCTCCGCCTTGAGGTCGGCGGCGAGCCCCCGCACCCGCCGCTCGTCCGCGCCCGAGCCGACCAGGACCAGGTCCATCGTCCGGTCCAGCGCGGCCGCGGCCCGTACCGCCGTCTCCAGCCCCTGGCGGGGTCCGATGGTCCCGGCGTGCATGACCACACACCGGCGATCCCGGCGGACCATCTGCCGGGCCGCCGCGCCGGGTGTCGCCGGGTAGAAGATGCGCTCGTCCGTCCAGTTGAGGACCAGACGAACCCGGCCGGGGTCGGCGCCGGCCGCGACCACCAGGTCGCGCATCGACGGCGCGGCCACGGCGACCCGCGCGGCCGACCGGTAGACGCGGGTCATCGCGGCGTCCATCCGCGCCAACCAGCGGCCGCCGCCGGACGCGTCGACGCCGTCGCGAGCCCAGACATCCTGTACGTGCAGCACCGTCGGCACCCTCGCGAGGAGCCGCAGGACGGCGGCGGTGGCGAACGTGGTGGCCGGCAGTTGAAAGACGTAGAGCGCGTCCACGTCACCCAGGAACCGGCGGGCCGCCAGCGACGCGCTCCCGGCGAACGACAGGTAGCTGGCCATCCGCGCCCGGGTGGTGGTGGCCCCGCCGGAGACCCGCGGCACCCGGCGGACCGACAGCCGGTCGCTGTGCGTCTCGTGGTGCCACCGCTGCCGCCACCCTGGATAGACGTGGCCGCCCGGGTAGTCGGGGAATCCGGTGAGGACGCGGACCTCGTGCCCGCGCGCGGCCAACTCCTCGGCGAGGCTGCCGGGGATGAACGCCGGCTCGGGCGGGAAGTGGTACGACAGGATGCCGATCTTCACCGCGGCACCGCCGGTGGGCGCGGACCGGGCTCGGCCGGCGCGGCACCGCGTCCGACGGGGCGGCCCGCGTAGGATGCTGGCAACCCCTCCCCGCGCGCCCAGCGGCGTCGACGCATCACCCTCGCGGTGCGGCGACCCGTGTCCGCATCCACGAGAGGGCTCCCGATGGCCGACCGCGTGCTGTTCGTCTGCCACGCCAACCTGTGTCGCTCGCCGATGGCCGAGCACCTGGCCCGACGGCTGTTGGCCGACCGTCCCGTGCTGGTGTCCAGCGCCGGCACCGACGCGATGGACGGGATGGCCATGCACCCGTACGCGGCGGAGGTCGTGGCCGAGGAGGGCGGCGACCCGACGGCGTTCAGCAGCCGTACGCTGCGTGCCGAACAGCTGACCGAGGCGACGCTGGTGCTGACCGCGACGCGGCGGCAGCGGTCGGTGTGCACCTCGCTCGCGCCCGGCGCGCTGCACCGGACGTTCACCCTGCGCCAGTTCGGCCGGCTGGCGGCGGCGGCCGAACCGCCCGTCGGATCGACCGACGATCCGCTGGGGGCCGCCATCGCCGCCGCCGCCAGCGCCCGCGGGCGGCTGCAACCCGCCGCTGCGGACGCGGACGACCTTCGGGACCCGATCGGCGGTACCGTCGCCGACTTCCGTCGATGCGCCGAGGAGATCGAACGCTCGCTACGACCCCTCGCCGCGCTCATCGGGGCAGCCGGGTGAGTTCCTGGGTACGGTCGCTGACACCGTTGACCCCGGCGTCCTCACTGTGCCGGGCGGCGGGGGCCCGGTCGGTCGGGACCGACGGCGTGGCGGTCGAGGCGACCACCCGGTAGGCCTCGTACTGGTACGCCTCGGCCTTGGCCACCTTCGCCATGTTGAGCACGCAGCCGAGCAGCCGCACCGAGACCGAGTGCAGCGCGCGGGCCGCCGCGGCCACCTGGGTACGCGACGTCCGACCCTGCTGGCTCACCAGCAGCGCGCCGTCGGCCTGGACAGCCACCACGACGCCGTCGGTCACCGCGAGCAGCGGCGCGGTATCGATGATCACGATGTCCGCGGACTCGCGCAACGCGAGCAGCAGGTCCGCCATCGCCTTGGAGCCGAGCAACTCGCTCGGGTTGGGCGGCGCGGAGCCACTGGGCAGCACCAGCAGGGATTTGTCGCCCCACCGCTGCACCACGTCACCGACCTGGACGTCGCCGACCAACACGTCGGTGAGGCCGACACCGGCGTCCAGGCCCAGGTAGTCGTCGACCTTCGGGCGTCGCAGGTCGGCGTCGACCAGCAGCACCCGCCAGCCCGCCTCGGCCAGCGCGATGGCCAGGTTGCACGACATCGTCGTCTTGCCCTCGCCCTGCAACGCGCTGGTCACGGCGATGACCCGGGCCGGCTCGTGCACGTCCACGAAGCGCAGGTTGGTCCGCAGCTTGCGGACCGCCTCGGCACGGGCCGACGTCGCGGCGTCGCCGACGATCAGCGGGGACGTGCGGGCGGCGCTCTCGAACGGGATCTCACCGAGCAGCGGGCTTCCGGTGGCGCGTTGCAGGCCGGCGGCGTCGCGCAGGCGGACGTCGGCGACGCCGCGCAGGATCGCCAGGCCGACGCCGAGGACGAGGCCGAGCAGACCGCCGAGTACGAGGTTACGCAGCGGCTTCGGCGAGACGGGGCTCGCGCTGACCCGTGGGCCGCTGACCACCTCGATCTTGATGGGTGACTTGCCCTCGGGTGGCGTCTCGACCTTCTGGACGAGTTCGACGAACTTCGCGGCGAGGGTCTCGCTCACCCGCAGGGCGCGGGCCTGGTCGGTGTCGGTGATCGAGGCGCGCAGCAGGACGGTGCCCGTCTCGGTGGAGGTGGTCACCCGGCGCTGCACCTCGTCCGCGGTGAGCCCGACCGGCGTCTCGGCCGCGACACTCTGTGCCAGGCGGTCGCTGCTGAGCAGGTCGGCGTACGACTTGACGCGCTGCTGGAGGAACAGCCCGCCCTGGTAGGCATCGGAGACGCCCTGGTTGGGGGTGGTGACGAAGAAGGTCACCGAGGCGACGTACCGGGGCTGGGCCCGTACGGTCAGAAACGCCGAGACGCCCAGGGACACCATGATCGTGAGCAGCACGACCCACCAGTGCCGACGCACGTGGCGCAATTGGCGAAGCAGGTCCATCAGGCTTGCCTCCGGACCGGTCCGGTTACGCCAAAGAACTTCACGAAAACCCCCAAGGTCGTCTGTCAACTCGTGAAACCATTAAAGCCCCTCATAGGACTTATGTCCGGAGTTATGCATTTTCGGCGTCGGTAACCGCGCCGTCCCGCATGACCAACCCGACAAAGGGCCATTCGGCAGCGGCGACGTCCGGAAAAGTCGGCGACCGATTCCGCGGGCCGATCTCGATCGCCGCGTCGCGCCGCGCACGATCACGACGTACCGCCGAGCGGATAGGCTCGACAACGGTGTGCCGGGAAGTCTGGTCGGCGATTGGATCTTTGCCGTCCCGACACCAGAGGTGAGCCCTTTGACCGACCGCACCCCCCACCGCGACCGACTCTTCGCGCGGTCGTCCTGGCCGGAGGCCCGGCACCTGGCCGACGTGCTGCGCACCGAAACGGTGGGTGGCGCCCTGCTGCTGCTCGGCGCCGTCCTCGCGCTGGTCTGGGCGAACTCGCCATGGAGCGAGGCGTACGTCCGGCTCGGGGCCTGGGTGCCCTGGCCGGGCGGCGAGCGCTGGCACCTCGACCTGAGCCTCGCCACCTGGGCCGCCGACGGCCTGCTCGCCATCTTCTTCTTCGTGGTGGGCCTGGAACTCAAGCGTGAGTTCGTCGCCGGCGATCTGCGCGACCCACGCCGCGCGGCACTGCCGGTGGTGGCCGCCCTGGGTGGAATGGCGCTGCCCGCATTGGTCTACGTGGCCGTGCTCCTCGGCACGGGCGGCGAGGGACTGCGGGGCTGGGCCATCCCGACCGCCACCGACATCGCCTTCGCGCTGGCCGTCCTCGCGGTGGTCAGCTCACACCTTCCCCAGGGTCTGCGCGCCTTCCTGCTCACCCTGGCCGTGGTCGACGACCTGTTCGCGATCACCATCATCGCGGTCTTCTACACCGCCGACTTCCACCCGCTGCCGCTGTTCGCCGCGCTCGCCCCGATCGGGCTCTTCGCGTGGCTGGTACGGCGGGGCCGGACCTGGTGGTGGGCCCTCGTCCCGCTCGCGGCCGCCACCTGGGCGCTGGTGCACGCCTCGGGCGTGCACGCCACGGTCGCCGGCGTACTGCTCGGCTTCACCGTGCCGGTGCTGAGCCGCGCCCCGGGCGGCACCGCCGCGACGGCCGACCGGGCGGAGTCGGGTGGGGCGGACGCGGGCGGTCTCGCCGCGCACCTGGAACACCGGTGGCGACCCGTGTCCGCCGGCTTCGCCGTGCCGGTCTTCGCCCTCTTCGCGGCCGGCGTGACACTCCGGGGCACCGATCTCGGGACCCTGCTGACCGACCCGCTGGTGATCGCCGTGGTGGCCGGCCTGGTGTTCGGCAAGAGCATCGGGATCTTCGGCTCGACCTACCTGCTGGCCCGGTTCACGCGCGCCGAGTTGGACGAGGACATCACCTGGTCCGACCTGTTCGGCATCGCCCTGTTGGCCGGGGTCGGGTTCACCGTCTCGCTGCTCATCGGCGACCTGGCGTTCGGCGCGGGCAGTACGGCCGACGAGCGGGTCAAGGCGGCGGTCCTCGTCGGGTCGGTGATCTCCGCGGCGCTCGCCGCCGCCGTGCTCGCCCGCCGCAACGCCGCGTACCGGCGGGTGGCCGAGAAGGAACGCCTCGACGCCGACGGCGACGGGGTGCCCGACGTCTACCAGCGGCCCGGACGGGAGTGACCGGCCCGGCCCGCGACCCGCCATGCTCAGCGCTGGCGGTCGTGCGGCGCCCGCTCCTCGGTCTCGTCCGCGAGGGCGTCGGTCGTGGGGGCGGTGAGGTCGTCGGCGGGCACCGCCACCTCCTCCGCGAGGTCCTGCTCGTCGGGCTTGCCGCCGGGCTGCGGCTCGGGAGCGGTGGCGCCGCCGGCGTATCCGTACTCGTTCGGTTCGTCGTGCCGGCTCATGTGGTTATCCTCCCGCTTTTCCCGGTTTCTCTGGTACCGCCCACGGTAGGCGGTGATCGTCGCCCCCGCAGCGCGGCGGGGATTGTCGCCGCGACCACGGCGGCGGGAGACTCAACGCCGCCGCGAGCAGTTGCCGCAGCGCGACGATCGCGGCGGTGGAGGCCAGGCCACCCCACGCCGGATCCCCGGCGAGCCGCAGCAGGCCGGCCGCCGTCAAAAGGTCCAACAGCACGCGTACGGCGACCCGCACGTCGCCGGTGCACACCGCCGCGACGACCCCGGTGACCAGGGCCAGCGCGGTCACCGCCTCGACCAGCCCGCCGATCACGTCCCCTGCCGCCCGTCGGTGACCTGCCGTTGCTCCTGCCGGATCTCCCGGCCCAGGAAGTAGTTCAGCGCCGTCCGGATCGTGGCGATCGCCGCCAACTGGCCGATCTGCGTGAACGACGGCGACACCGCGGTCCGCAACACGTCGGCCGCGAGTTGGAACTCCAGACCGAGCGTCAGGAACCGGCCCAGCGACAGGCGGATCGGGGTGAAGACGGCGGCGGTGCGGTGCCGTAGCCCCTCGGCCACGAACCGCACCGCCGCCCAGAGCGCGCCCACGACGATCACCAGGGCGCCGGCCACCTCCACCACGGCGACCAGCACCTGGTCGCCGTGGCGCAGCAGCTCCGCCGGCTCCACCCGGAGGCGTTACCCGCCACCGGGGCGGCTAGTCGGCGCTCAGGTCAGCTCGTTCACGGCCTCCAGGATCAGCCAGAGGCCACTGATGGCGAACAGCACCGCGGCGCCGTACCTGATGGTCCTCTCCGGCAGCCGGCGGCCGAGCATCCGGCCGACCAGGATGGCCAGCGCGTCCGCGGCCACCATGCCCACCGTGGAGCCGAGCCAGGTGCCGAACCAGCCGTACTTGGTGGCCAGGGTGATCGTCGCGAGCATCGTCTTGTCGCCCAGCTCGGCCAGGAAGAACGCCACCGACACCGCCACGATCGCGGTCTTGCTGGTCTTCTCGGCCTTACGCTTCTCCTCCTCGGTGAGTTTGTCACCGCGCAGGGTCCACGCGCCGAAGCCGAGGAAGGCCACGCCGGCCACCAGCGAGATCCATTCGGTGGGCAGCACGGCGCCGAGACCCGAACCGATGGCGACCGACGCCAGGTGCACCACCGCCGTGGCGACGGTGATGCCGATCAGCACCGGAAGCGGCTTGAACCGCGTGGCGAACGTCAGCGCCATCAACTGGGACTTGTCTCCCAGCTCGGCGACGAAGATGACGCCGAAGCTGACGACCAGCGCGGCGAGGAATCCCTCCATGACATCCTTCCCGTTCAGACCGGGAGGAGGTGCGGGGGCGCCCTCGACCCGGCTGCGACAGCCTGAGTCGAAGGTCTCGCCCGCCCCGGAGAACCGGGGCCGCGTGGCCGGATGCGGAACGCACCAGTATGTCGACCACGACATTGGGGGCTACTCCCCTTCGCGCGACCAGCCTAACCGATCAGCGAGCGGGCCGGACGGCGCGGGTGAACAGGCTCACCACGCCCGCGCCAGCGTCACCCCGAACAGCCCGCGCGGGTCCGTCCAGAAGTGCGACGCCGCGAAGCCCGCCGCGCCCAGTTCGGCGGCCACCCCCTCCGGGCGGAACTTCGCCGACACCTCCGTCCGCAGCTCCTCCCCCTCGTCGAACGCCACCGAGAGGTCCAGCACCCGGACCCGCATCGATCGCGTCGCCCGCAGACGCATCTCGATCCACTCCCGCTCCGGGTCCCACCGGGCGACATGCGCGAACGCCTCCGGGTCGAAGTCGGCCCCCAACTCCCGGTTGATCACATACAGCACGTTGCGGTTGAACTCGGCCGTGACCCCGGCCGCGTCGTCGTAGGCGGGCACGATCACCGACGGGTCCTTCACCAGGTCGGTGCCGAGCAGCAACCAGTCGCCGACCTCCAGCGCGGCGCGCATCGCGGTCAGGAACCCGGCCCGCTCGGCCGGCAACAGGTTGCCGATCGTGCCGCCCAGGAACACCACCAGCCGCCGCCCGCCGGTCGGCAGCCGGTCGAGCTGGCGGGTGAAGTCGCCCACGATCCCCCGCACCCGCAGCCCTGGATAGTCGGCGGCGATCTGCGCCGTCGACCCGAGCAGGGCGCTGACCGAGACGTCGAGCGGGACGAACGTGCCCAGCCCTCCCCGGCGGGTGAACGCGTCCAGCAGCAGCCGGGTCTTCTCCGACGAGCCGGAGCCCAGCTCGATCAGGGTCTTCGCGCCGGTCAGCGCCGCCACGTCGGCGGCGTGCGCGGCGAGCACCGCGCGCTCGGCCCGGGTCGGGTAGTACTCGGGCAGCCGGGTGATCTCCTCGAACAGCTCGCTGCCCCGCGAGTCGTAGAACCACTTCGGCGGCAGCCACTTCGCCTCGGCCGTCAGCCCCGCCCGGACGTCCGCCCGCAGGCCACGCTCCAGGTCCTGCGGCTCAAGGTAGATCTCCAACGGTTCCGCGCTCATGGCCCCCGCCCCTATCGTGGTCGTCAGACACCTCGCGTAGCCCGGCCGGCAACGCTCATCCGGCCGGCAGCCCGCACACCCGCACCTCGTCCGTCGTGGCGGTGACCAGGCGCTGCTGCGGCACCGGCCGCCACCCGGCGTCGTCGTCGTGCGGCTCGGACGCCACCACCACCGAGCCCGCGCCCGCGCGCACCGACAGCGCGTGACCGACCGCCGTAGCCACCGCCCGCCGTCCGTCGGTGAGCAGCAGATTCAGCCGCGACCCCGGAGCGGCGGCGGCGACCTTGACCACCGTCCGGCCGACCGCCTCCGCCGGGTCATCGCCCGCGCGCAGCCGATGCCGCACCAGCGCCCACAGCAACGCCGAGTCGGTGGCCGCGTCCAGGGTCAGCAGGTCCCGCACCGGCAGGCCGGCGGCGAGCGGCACCATCGAATCGGGCCAGCCCCGGATCACACCGTTGTGGCTGAACAGCCACCGGCCCTCCGCGAACGGCGCCGCCGCGCCGTCGACCACCGCCATCCCCACGGTGGCCGACCGGACCGCGGCGAGCACCGCGCCGGCACGTGTCACCGCCGCCAGCTCGGCGATCGTCGGGTCGCTCCAGATCGGCTGGGCACGCCGGTACCGCACTGGAGGACCGTCGTCCGGATACCAGCCGACACCGAACCCGTCGGCGTTGATCGTGCCGCCGCCGCGCATGTCACGCGGCGCCCAGGACTGACGGACCAGCGCGTACGCCGGCTCGAACAGCAACGCGGCCAACGTGACCGGCGGGCCGAGGTAGACCAGATGACGGCACATCAGCGCACCCCGCGTGGCGTCGGGCGCCTCACTGCGGCGACTCGTCCGGACCGGCGTCGCGGGCGCACCGGAAGCCACTGAAGATCTGCCGGCGGATCGGATAGTCCCAGTTGCGGAACGTCCCCCGGCACGCCGACCGGTCCGTGCCGAACGAGCCACCGCGCAGCACCCGGTGGTCGTCGCCGAAGAACACCTCGGAGTACTCGCGGTACGGGAACGCGACGAAGCCGGGATGACCGGTGAACGTGGTCGACGTCCACTCCCAGACGTCCCCGATGAGCTGGTGCACACCGAGCGGCGAGACGCCGGCCGGGTACGCGCCCACCGGCGCCGGCCGCAGGTGACGTTGGTCGAGGTTGGCGTGCGCCTCGGTCGGGTCGTCGTCGCCCCACGGGTAGCGGCGGGACCGCCCGGTCGCCGGGTCCCACCGCGCCGCCTTCTCCCACTCCGCCTCGGTCGGCAGACGCTTACCGGCCCACGTCGCGTACGCCTGCGCCTCGTGGAAACACACGTGCACCACCGGCTCGTCGGGGCGTACCGGGTCCCAGCGGCCGAACCGCCGGTACGCCCAACCGTCACCGTCGCGACGCCAGTGCAGCGGCGCGACCAGTCGCTCGCGCACCCGGTGTTCCCAGCCGGCCGCGCTCCACCACCGCCGGTCGGAGTAGCCGCCGTCGGCGATGAACGCCTCGTACGCGCCGTTGGTCACCGGTGCGGCGTCGATGACGTACGCGGGCAGGTGGACCTGGTGCGCGGGCCGTTCGTTGTCCAGGGCCCAGGGATCGGTGTCGGTGCCCATCGTGAACTCTCCGGCCGGCACCAGCACCTCCCCGCCGGCCCGGACGGCCGGCTCGGGCGGCGGCGGGGCGTGCAGGACCGCCGCGCCCGCGCGCAGCTGGTGGGTCGCGAGCATCGTCTCGTCGTGCTGCTGCTCGTGCTGCACGATCATGCCGAAGGCGAACCCGTCGGCGACCAACGGCCGGTCGGTGAAGCGCACCGCGTCGAGCAGGTCGTACACCTTGTCGCGGACCACGCCCACGTAGGCGCGCGCCTCCGCCGGTGGCAACAGGGGCAGCCGCGGTCGGTCCCGGCGGGGCTGCTTGAACGCGTCGTACAGGTCGTCGATGTCGCAGCGGACCGGCTCACGGCCGCCCACGTCGCGCACCAGCCACAACTCCTCCTGGTTGCCGACGTGCGCCAGATCCCAGACCAACGGCGACATCAGCGGCGAGTGCTGGCGCATCAGGTCGCCGTCGTCGACCGCCTCGGTCAGCAGGGCCGTGCGGGAGCGGGCGCGCGCCAACTCCTGTGCGATCCGCCCCCGCAACAGCTCACCGTCGGCATGCTCCGTCGTACTCGCGCTCACCGTCGCACCTTTCGTTCGCGACTGCGGGGCTCGCAGACCCGGCTCACTCCTCGCGCTCACCCGTCGCACCTTTCGTTCGAGGCTCGCTCTCGCGCGCTCACCGGTCGACCCTTGCGATGGCGGCGAGCCGCCGCCGTATACCGTCGTGGATGTCGTCCTCGGTGCCGGCCGGCAGGCCCAGCCGCGGTAGGGCGGCCAGGGCCAGGTCGAGCAGCGCGGCCGCCGCGACGGCCAGCGCCGGGTCGGCGAGGCCGCGCCGGGCGGCGGCCGACCAGCGGTGCGCCACCGGCGCGCCGATCGTGTACGCCGCGCGGACGGTGCCCGCGTCGGTGAACAGCGCGCTCAGCACCGCCAGCGGTAGCCGCCAGTCCCGGTCGGGCTGGGCGTCCAGGTACCGCAGCTCCAGGTAACCGCGCGGGCGCACCGGCGGGAAGAGGGTGCTGACGTGGTAGTCGAGGTCGTCGGTGGTGGGCGGGCGGGGCAGCGCGCCGTCCAGCCAGTCGGCGAAGGTGACACCCGGCGGCGGGGCCCAGTCCGGGCCGGGCCGGCGCAGACACAGCAGCGGGGCGGCGAGCACGTAGCGTGCCCAGGCGGCCGGCGGGTCGTCGTCCGCGCGCTCGGGCGCCCACACCGGGCGGGTACGCGCCGGATCGATCGCCAGCCAGGCGGCCATCCGCGCGGATGCCCAACCGGTACGCCGGCCGGCGTGCCGACTCGACGAGGCGAACGCCGCGAGCAACGGTGGGCCGACGGCGTGGGCCGCCGCCCAGCGCGGGGCAACCTGGTCCGGTTCGCCGATGTCGAGGCACACCTGCAGGCCGGCGGTGCTGTACATCATCGTCCGGCCGGCCGGGCCGCGCCGGTCGAACACGCGGCGCATGGCGCGGTAGCGGGGAGTGTCCAACACCGGGCGGGGCCGACGGTGCGGGTCGATGCCGCTGCGCCCCAGGGTCAGCCCGGCGGCGGCCAGCAGACCGGCGACCTGGGCGATGTCGGCCTCGGTGGCCTGGATCAACGCGCCGGCCGAGGTACGCGGCGGGGTGGAGATCTCCAGCTGGCCGCCCGGTTCGAGGGTCACCGTGCCGCCGTGTCGCAGCGGCTCGGCGGGGCTCGCCGGATCCAGCGTGACGGGGCTGTGCCGCCCCAGCGCCGTCCGCAGCCGCGCCGGGTCGACTCCTCGGGTGGGGTCGGCGGCGTCGTGCACGGTCCATTCCAGTTCGACGCCGGTGTACGTGGGAGGGCCGGTCTTGAAGCAGATGCGCGCGAGGTGTCGGCCCGCGGCGGCGGACTCGCGCAGGATCTCGCTCTGGTCCAGCTCCGGCGACGTCACCATCGGTGCAGCCTCCCTCGTCGTGCGACGACCGCGTGCGCCGTGCGTCAGCTCCGGAGCACGGGTGCCACCGTAGACCCGGCCACCGACACTCCCCTTTCCGAGCGTCGACGGACCACCAATCCCTGTCTAACAGACGCGTTTCCCGGTGCAGGGCAGAACGAACCGCGCGCCCGTACGCTCAGTCGCCGGCCGGGCCGGCCGGGTGCGAGGGCTTGACCTTCGCCTGACCGGGTGGCGTCGCCCGCGCGGACGGCTCCGCAGGCGGCGACGGCGACGGCGGCGGCGGAGCGGACGGAGACGGGGACAGCGGCGACGGGCTGGGCTTCGCCTCGGGCACCAGCCGCTGGCAGTACTCCTCGACCGCGCCGACCCCACCAGCGGCCGTCACCAACCGCTCGAAGGCCGGCGTTCGCAGCGCCTTCTCCCGCTGCTCGGGCTTCTTGGACCGCCAGGCCTGGCACAGCCCGTGCAGCTGACCGCCGGGGGTCGTGCCGACCGACGGCGAGACGGACAGGGAGGGACGGCCGGGCGGCGTCGATCCGCTCGGCGCGACGGGCCCGGTGCTCACCTGCGCGCTGGCAGTGGGTGGCGCGCTACTCGGTGCCGGCGGCGGTTCGGGTGCCTTCTCCAACCCGGCCGCGGCGAACGCGACGCCAGCGGTGGCCGTGGCCGCCAGCGCGCCGATCCACGCCACCGCGCCGGTCGTGAGCCGCAGACGGCGTGGCCGTCGGGCCACGGCGGGCGCCGGGACGGCGCGGGCGGCCCGGAACGCGGACAGCGCCGCCTCCTCGCCCGCCAGCTCCGTAGGCCGGGCCGGGCCAGCGGCAGCGGCGAGCAGTCGGGCCAGCGGCTCGGCCCCGGAGTCCGGCGAAGCCCCGGACTGCCGGACGCCCGCCGCGCCCGGGTCGGCGATGTCAGGCGGGGGGGCGGAGGTGGTGTCGATGCGGGCGGCGTCGAGCAGCCGTTCGGTCTCGGCGCGGCCGGCACGCCGGTGCGGGTTCATCCGGAATCCCTTCACGTCAGCCCTCCGCCTGCTCGGCAGGTGAGGTCTGCCGGGAACGCCCGATCCGGCGACGAGGGGGCGGAACCACCTCGGCGCCGACCGCCGGTGGGCCGCTGTCGGCCGGCGCGCTCGACGTGTCGGGCGCGCGCAGCGGGGCGGTGGCGTCGCCGTCGACCGACGGCGTCGGTACGGCCTGCCGGTCCAGCAGGGTGGCGAGTCGCCGCAGACCGCGGTGCGCGGCGGTCCGGACGGCGCCGGCCCGGCGACCGAGCACCCGGCCGGCGGACTCCGCGTCGAGCCCGATCACGGCCCGCAGCAGCACCGCCTCGGCCTCGCGGGGTGGCAGCGTGGCGATCAACGCCAGCGCAGCCTCGGTGCTGATCGTCTCGTCGGCCCGCTCGGCGGTGTCGCCGTCGCCGGCCAGCTCGGTGAGCGCCTGCACCGGTACCGGCAGCGACGGTCGTCGCCGCAGCCGCCGCAGGTGGTCCATCGCGCGGTTGCGGGCGATGGTGACGGTCCAGGCGCGGAACTCGCCGCCGGTGAAGGTGGGCAGGTCGCGGGAGATCTGTAACCAGGTCTCCGACGCGACGTCCTCGGCGTCCGCGCCGACCAGGGCGGTCAGGTACCGCAGCAGTCCCGGCTGGAGGCTGCGGTACAGGAAGCGGAAGGCGTCCTCGTCCCCGGACTGCGCGGCGGTGACCGCCTCGGACAGTTCGCCGGTCATCGGCGGCCCACGGGCCGCCCGGAGCGGATCGGCGCGACACGCGTCGGCGTCGTGCGCGCACGGCGAACCGCCGCCCTCACCCGCTCCCGCACCCGCACCGCCCCCGCCGATTTCGATTCGGGCCCCGTCCGGGCACCGGCCGGGGTGTCCACACCCGGCGATGGCCCGGAACGGGCTGCCCGTCTGCGCCCCGAGCCGGGCTAACGGTAGGAGGGGACGTTTCCTGCGACAAGTTGGGATCGCATTACAGAAGAGTGACAATTATCAAACCGTCCGACCGGCGTGCCGGCGTAACGGACGACGCCCCTCGGGCGCTCCCCGGCTCAGGTGAGCGTCCTCGGCGGCGACCGGGCTGGCGTACGCCGAAATGTGTCGGCTTTTGTGACCTGGCGTCATCGAAGCGTCACACACCGGCCCGGCCGCCGGAGGTCGTCCCGGGCGGACCGACGGGTGCGACCCCGCACCGGGTCCACCGCAGCGAGCCGTTGGCCGCCACTCTGGGTACGGTAATGCTGTGTTGTCATCGGAGGTCGTGCTCAGCGGTCGGTACCGCCTGGACGAACGTGTCGCCACGGGCGGCATGGGCGACGTCTGGCGTGCCTCCGACCTCGTCCTCGGCCGGCAGGTCGCGGTCAAGGTCCTGCTGCCGGCGCTGGTCTCCGACCCGGACTTCATCGCCCGCTTCCGTGCCGAGGCGCGGATCATGGCGGCCTTGCGGCACCCCGGCATCGTGCAGGTGTACGACTGCGGGGAGGACGACCTGCCCGACGGCGGTCGAGCCGACTATCTGGTCATGGAGTTCGTCGAGGGCGAACCGCTGTCCAAGCGGATCGAGGCCGCCGGTCGCCTCGACGTGGCCGAGACGATGTCGATCGTCGCCCAGGCGGGGCACGCGCTGGGCGCGGCGCACCGCGGCGGCATCGTGCACCGCGACGTCAAGCCCAGCAACCTTCTGGTGCAGGAGGACGGCACGGTCGTCCTGGTCGACTTCGGCGTCGCCCGCTCCACCAACGTGACCAGCATCACCAGCACCAACGCGGTGCCCGGCACCGCCCTCTACATGGCGCCCGAGCAGGCCGCCGGCCGGCCGGTCAGCGGCGCCACCGACATCTACGCCCTCGGCGCGGTCGCCTACTGCTGCCTCACCGGCGGCCCGCCGTTCACCGGTGACAACCCCCTCCAGGTCGCCGTCCGGCACCTCGACGACGAGCCCCCGGAGCTGCCGCACGACATCCCGGAGGCGGTCCGCGCCCTGGTATCGCGGGCCCTCGCGAAGGACCCGCTGGACCGCTTCACGAGCGGCTCGGCGATGGCGGAGGCGGCCCGTACCGCGGTGACCGGCGGCGAACCACCGACGGCGCTGGCGTCGTCGGTGCCGCTGCGCGAGGCGGGTCCGGGTACCCGCACCGACGTGCCGGTCGGCGCGGCGGTGGCGGGCACGACCGACCCGGCACGCCCGCGACGCCGCGGGCCGCTGGTCGGTGCCGCGGTGGCCATGCTGGTCGCCCTGGTCGGCCTCGGCGCGGCCCTGGGCGCGGCGCGCAACACCGGCAACGATCCGGCCGTCAAGCTGCCGACGGTCGCGCCGACGCCGGGGCCGACCGAGCAGGTGGAGTTGCCGGCGGCGAACGAGCAGATGACCAACGACCCGGGCCGGCCGAACCGGCCGACCGTCCCGGACACCACGACGTCCGCGTCGGTCAGCGCCACGCCGAGCGTCCAGCCCAGCCAGTCGGCCAACTCTCCATCGCCGACGCCGAGCGCGACCACCGCGCCGCCGCCGAGCGACCCGCCGAAGACCCCGTCGTCGCCGAGCAACTCGCCGGCGACCGACCCGAGCCCCTCCACCGAACCGTCGACCGGCTCCGGTGACGTAGGCGGCTGACCAGCCGCCCCACCAGCACCGATATCCCCAAAACGGACTTACGTCGCCGAAAACCGCTCTAGGCTCTCCGCAGGTCATTTCCACCGTCTGCGGGAGCCCGGGTGAGCGCTGAGAAGCTGGTCGTGATCGGCCAGGGGTACGTCGGACTGCCGCTGGCCATGCGTGCCGTCGAGGCGGGCCTGGACGTCGTCGGCCTGGACGTCGACGCCGACCGGGTGAAGCGGCTCGCGTCGGGTGAGTCGTTCGTCGAGGACATCCCCACCGACCGGCTGGGCCGGGCGCTGGGCAGCGGCCGGTACCGCCCCAGCACCGACTACACCGACGCCGAGGGTTTCGACGTCTGCGTCATCACCGTGCCCACCCCGCTGCGCGACGGCACCCCGGACCTGAGCTTCGTCGAGCAGGCCGGTATCCGCGTCGGCCCGTACGTGCGGCCGGGCTGCACGGTCATCCTGGAGTCGACCACCTACCCCGGCACCACCGAGGAGCTGCTTCGGCCGCTGTTGGAGTCGGCCAGCGGGCTGACCAGCCCCGGCGACTTCCACCTCGGCTACAGCCCGGAGCGGATCGACCCGGGCAACCCGACGTGGCGACTGGAGAACACCCCGAAGGTGGTCTCCGGGATCGACGCGGCGTCGCTGGACCGGGTGCAGGGCTTCTACCAGCGGCTCGTGGAGCGCACCGTCGCCGTCGACTCCACCCGGGTGGCCGAGTTGACCAAGCTGATCGAGAACACGTTCCGCCAGGTCAACATCGCGCTGATCAACGAGCTCACGATGCTCTCGCACCACCTCGACATCGACGTCTGGCAGGCGATCGACGCCGCCGCGACCAAGCCTTTCGGGTTCCTGCCGTTCCGGCCCGGCCCGGGTGTCGGCGGGCACTGCCTGCCGATCGATCCGTGCTACCTGTCCTGGCAGGTCAAGCGACGCCTCGGCCGGCAGTTCCGGTTCATCGAGCTGGCCAACGACATCAACCACGAGATGCCCGAGCACGTCACCCAGCGGATCATGGCAGGGCTCAACCGCACCGGCCGGGCGGTCAGCGGCGCGCGACTGCTGCTGCTCGGGCTCGCGTACAAGCGGAACACCGGTGACATGCGGGACTCCCCCGCCGTCGACGTGGCCCGCCGTCTGCAGGCACTCGGCGCCGAGGTGCACGCGGTCGAGCCGTACGCGGAGGCCCACCAGATCCCCGCCGGGGTCGCGGTCGTCGGGCTCACCGAGCGGGAGGTGCGGGCCGCGGACGCGGTCGTGGTGGTCACCGACCACGACTGCTTCGACTACGACCTGGTGGTCCGGCACGCCCGCTACGTCTTCGACACCCGCAACCGGTGCTCCGGCGAGGTGGTCGAGCGCCTGTAGGGCGTGCCCCGGACCCGGCACCGCTGGCCGGTCCCGCCGCCGGGGAAGGCGGCGGGGCCGGCCGGCGGATGTCGCTTCGGGCACCCGTGGACGACACGCTCACTGGTCGGCGAGCGCCTCGACGACGGGCCGCGACAGTGCCCGGCGGGCCGGAAGCACCGAGGCGAGCAGAGCGGCCAGCACCGCCACGCCGAGGATCGAGGAGAGCTGGCCGAGTGGCAGCACCACGTGGAAGTCCCCGCCGAGGCGGGCCGGCAGCGCCATCCCGGCGGCGCTGACGCCGGTGCCCAGCCCGATACCGAGGATCGCGCCGACCAGCGTCATGAGGATCGCCTCGACCGCGAGCATGGCCCGCATCCGGCCGCGGGACAGCCCGACCGCCCGCAGGACGCCGTTCTCCCGGGTGCGCTCGACCACCGACAGGCTCAGCGTGTTGGCCACGCCGACGAGGGCGATCACGACGGCCAGGCCGAGCAGCGCGGTGACGGAGGCCAGCAGCATGTCCACCGTGCCGGTGAGCATCTTCTTGTACGCGCCCTGGTCCATCAGGTTCGCCGTCGGGTAGCGGGCGAGCACGGCCTCGATCGCGGCGCGGGCCCGTTCGGCGCTCACGCCGTCAGCCGGGTCGATCTCGGCGAGGAAACCGCGTTCGCGGGGAAAGAGCACCGCGAAGTCCCGGTCGTCCAGCTCGATGACGTGTCCCTCGGGCGCGGCGCTGGAGACCATGGCCGGCGCGTCGTCGGCCACCACCGCGGCCACCCGGAACGCCCGCCCCTCGATGGTGACGGCGGAACCGACCTGCCAGCCGTGCGCCCGCGCCAGCTCCTGGTGCACCAGCACCTGCCCCGGCCCGAGTCGGTCGACGTCGCCGGCCACCACGCCGGACAACGTCCGGCCGACCAGCGCCGGGTGGGCGGCCCGGACCTCGATGTCGCCGGTCACGACGCTGCGCTGCTCGTGCACCACGCCCAGTTCGGGGCGCGCGGCCAGCTCACCGGCGAGCGCGGCGGGCAGATTCTGGCCGATGCCGCTGACCACGAAGTCCGTCCCGATCTCGGCGTCGACGCTGCGTTCGATGCCGTCCTTGGTGCTGCGCGCGCCCACCACGAACGCCGACACCAAGCCGATCCCGATGACCAGGGCGGTCGCCGTCGCGGCGATCCGACGCGGGTTGCGAACCGCGTTCGCCACCGCCAGACCGACGGTCATCCCGAACACCCGGCGGGCCGGCCAGCCGATCAGCCGGACCAGCGCCGGGACGAGCACCGGGCCGAACAGCACGATGCCGAAGAAGGCCAGCACACCGCCCACGGCCACGAGGAGCACCTGACCGGCGTCGGCCGCGCCGGCCAGCGCCGCGACTCCCGCGCCCAGCACCACCGCGCCGAGGGCCAGCCGCACCCGGCCCGCTCCCCGAGCGGGCTGCACGGCGGCGTCGGTCAGCGCGGCCACCGGGGCGACCCGGGTGCCCCGCCAGGCCGGCAGCAGGGCCGCGGCGACGGTGAGCCCGGTACCGAGCAGCAGGCTGGTCAGCACGGTCGAGCCGGCGACGGTCAACCCGCCGGAGAGCGGCACGTCCAGTCGAGACATCAGCAGCCGGAGTCCGCCGGCGAGAGCCACCCCGAGCACGACGCCGAGGGCGGAGGCGACGAGGCCGAGCAGCGCCGACTCCAGCAGCGCCGCCCGGAACACCTGCCCCCGGGTCGCACCCACCAGGCGCAGCAGCGCGGTCCGGCGGGTGCGCTGCGCCAGCACGATCGCGAAGGTGTTGGCGATCACGAAGCCGGCCACCACCACCGCGACCCCGACGAAGATGAGCAGCAGCAGCAGGAACTGGTTCAGATTGCGGACGGCGTCCTCGACGGCCTCATCGAGGATCTGCTGGCGGCCCTTCACGTCGACGTCGGCGCTCCCGACGGCGGCGCGTAGCCGGTCGGCCAACGCCGCCTGGGCTGTTCCCGGCCGGGCCGCCACCATGATCCGGTCGTAGCCACGCCCGCCGGTGACCGCGAGCGCGTCCGCGCCGACCAGGCCGATGAACGGGCCGCCGACGTCGCGGACGCTGCCCGCCACGTCTACCGTGCCGACCAGGGTGTACGGACGGGCCGCCCCGCCGGTACCGCCGACGAGAACCGGAGCGCCGAGGGTGAAGCCCTCCTTCGCCACCGTCGGCGCGTCGAGCACCACCTCGCCCGCGCGGTCGGGGAGGCGACCGGCGACCACGTCGTACGAGCGCAGGGCCGTCTCGGTGGGGATGGCGGCGAGCACTGCGTAGCCGAGCACCGGTCGCCCGTCAGCGCCGAGGAGTCCACCGGCGCCGAGCAGCTCACCGGCCGCGGCGGCCACCCCGTCGACCGTACGGACGTCGTCGACCAGCCTCGCCGGCAGCGGCCGGGGGCCGTCGGGGTAGACGCCGAGGTCGGTGTGCCGGTCGAAAGCGCCGGCCCGCTGGTACGCGCCCGCGCGCATCCCGTCCACGACGATCAGCGTGCCGGCGACGAAGGCGACACCGAGTACGACGGCGAGCGCGGACAGCAGCATGCGCAGCGCCTCGGCGCGCAGCGTACGCAGGGTCAGGCGGATCATGTGCGGGCTCCCGGTGCCGGCGCGGATCGGACCCCTCCGACGCTATGGCCGGTCCGGTCGGATCGATCTCCACCTGCGCTCTCGACCCGCGTACGCCGCAGGTGGCGCACGGACGCACCGGCCGTACGACCGCGGTCGTACGGCGGGTCAGCGCCCGGGTGTGACCAGGCCGCTCTCGTACGCCAGCACGACCGCCTGCACCCGGTCGCGCAGGTGCAGCTTCGCCAGGATCCGCCCGACGTGGGTCTTCACCGTCGCCTCGGCCACGTGCGCCTTGGCGGCGATCTCGGCGTTGGACAGGCCCTGCGCGACCAACAGCAGCACCTCCCGCTCCCGCTCGGTGAGCTGGGCCAGCCGGGGGTCGACGGTCGGGCCCGCGCCGAGCTGACCGGCGAAGCGGTCCAGCAGTCGCCGCGTGATCGACGGGGCGACCACCGAGTCGCCGCGCGCCACCACCCGGATCGCGTCCAGCAACTCCTCCGGCGGGACGTTCTTGAGCAGGAAGCCGCTCGCGCCGGCCTGGAGCGCGGCGAACGCGTCCGCCTCGGTGTCGAAGGTGGTCAGCACCAGCACCCGGGGCGGGCCGGACGGCCGGTCAGCGCAGAGTCGACGGGTCGCCTCCACCCCGTCCATGGTGGGCATGCGGATGTCCATCACCACCACGTCGGCCTCGGTGCGGGCCAGCACCCGCAGGGCATCCGCGCCGTCGATGGCCTCACCGACCACCTCCAGGTCGGGCTGGGAGCTCAGCACCATCCGGAACCCGGCGCGCACCAGCGCCTGGTCGTCCACGATCACCACCCGGACCGTCATGCCGCGATCACCTCCGCTGAGGGTTCCGACGGTAGCGGTAGCCGGACCTGGACCTGCCAACCCCCGGTCGGTTGGGCGCCGGCGGTGAGGCTGCCGTCGTACACCGCCACGCGCTCGCGCATGCCGAGCAGACCGTGACCGCCGGGCGGCGCTGGACTGACGACCGGGCGGCCCCGACCGTCGTCGACGACCCGGACCTCGACGGCGTCGGCGGAGTACGTCATCCGCAGGTCGACAGTGGCGCCGACGCCGGCGTGCTTGAGCGCGTTGGTCAGCGCCTCCTGCACCACGCGGTAGACGGTCAGCTCCAGGCCCGGCGGCAGGGCCGGGGGCTCGCCGCTGACGGCGTCCCGGACAAACAGCCCGGCGTCGCGGAAGCGGGCCAGCAGGTCGGGCAGCTCGGCCAGGGCCAACCGGCGGTGCTCCGGGTCGGCGGCCACGACGTCCGCCCCGGCGGGGCCCGAGTCGCGCAGGACCCCGACGAGCCGCCGCATCTCCTCCAGCGCGGAGCGGCCGGTGTCGGCGACCACCTTCACGGCGGCGCGCGCCTGCTCGGGGTCGCGGTCGAGCATGAAGCGGGCACCGTCCGCCTGGACGATCATCACCGCCATGCTGTGCGCCACCACGTCGTGCAGTTCGCGGGCGATGCGGGTGCGCTCCTCGGCGACCGCCGCCCGCGACTCGGCCTCCCGCTCACGTTCGAGGGTGGCGGCGCGCTCTTCGAGGCTCAGCACGTAGAGGCGGCGGGTCCGCACGTTCAGCGCGACGAGCCAGACCGCGCCGGTGACCAGCGCGTACCACAGCGCGGTCACCCACCACACGATGACGCCGGGGGTCTGCGCGGCGGCGAGCAGCACGCCCACGGCGGCGACCGCGCCGGCCAGCACACCGTCGCGCAGCCGCCGGCCGTATTTCACGACGCTGTAGAGCGCGATCAGGACGGCGACGTCGAACGCCTGCGGACCCCACCGGGTGATCACCTGGACCAGGGCGAGCGCCGCCACGACGACGGTCACCGCGCTCGGGTGGGTGCGGCGGAACAGCAGCGCCACCGCCATGCCCACGCCGACGCCGACGGCGGCCCAACCGCCGGGTTGCGACACCGCCGAGGTGAGACCGACGAACGCGACCACGACGGAGACGGCCACGTCGAAGGCGACGCCGCGCAGGGGGCGGCCGAACAGCGTGCGTCTCACGGTCACCCAGCGTACGGGTCGTCGACGGTCAGGGCGGCGTCAGCTCGCGCAGGCGGTTGATCTCGATGGCCTGCTCGGTGGCGAGTGAGGTGGCCAGCTCGTTGAGGGTCGCGTCGACCCCGACCGACAGCAGGTCGGTCGCCATGGTCACGGCGCCCTGATGGTGATCGGTCATCATCGTGATGAAGAGCCTGTCGAACTCGACGCCCCGGGCGGCGGCCAGTCGCCGCATCGCCTCGGGGGACTGCATGCCGCGCATGCCGGCGTGGTCGTGGCCGGGCGCCGTCTCGGGCAGCCCGCGGGTGGAGAGCCAGCCGCGCAGGACCTTGATCTCGGGGCCCTGGCCGGCGCGGATCCGGTCGGCGTACGCGCGGATCCGCGGATCCGCAGCGTGGTCCGTCGCCAGTGTGCTCATCTCCAGCGCCTGCTCGTGGTGCGGGATCATCATCTGGACGTAGACGGTGTCCAGGCCGTTGTAGCGGGGTGGGCTGTCGTCGCGCAGCTCGTGCGCGGACCGGGCGACGGCGGGCTCGCCGGGGCGGCCGGGCACGAGGACCGGCGGCGGCGGTGGACCGGTCGGGCCGGTCGTCGGCGTGGGCGTCGCCGAGGCGGGCGCGGCGGCCGGCGGGCCGGGTTCACCGGCGGCGCGGATGGCCAGCGCCACCAGCGCCGCGACGATGGTCGCCGCTATGACGACGGCGAGTAACCGACCACGTCGGACAGTCATGCCGCACTCCCCTCAGGTCGAGGTCGCAGCGATCCTATCCATTGACGAGTCGACGTAGATGTGACCCGGATCACATCGATGATCTCCGAGGCTCGGTAAGGTACCGACAACGTCATCCCCCCTTTCGAA
Organism: Micromonospora sp. NPDC049107; assembly: GCF_040648595.1. NCBI lineage: Bacteria > Bacillati > Actinomycetota > Actinomycetes > Micromonosporales > Micromonosporaceae > Micromonospora > Micromonospora sp. NPDC049107. The sequence goes on along the minus strand of NZ_JBEZEC010000001.1, from coordinate 1,131,942 downwards.
GGGCGCCGCCAATGATCAAGTTGGCCACCGCACGGCTCCGACAACTCCGCATCGTCAGCCTGGCCGCGACCGGCCTGCTGCTGACCAGCGTCGCCCTGGCGACACCGAGCAGCGCACAGGAGGCCGCACCGGCCGCACCGGCGGCCGCCAGCGACATCCCGGGCGTCGACGAGATCCGCAGCAGCCCCAACCTGCGGCAGATCGCCAACCTCCCCAAGCAGGCGCCGTTCGACACGACGGCCGCGCTCAACAGCGACATGGCGTTCCAGGGCAAGTACGCCTTCGCCGGCAACTACAACGGGTTCGTCATCTACGACATCTCCCGGCCCAGCGCGCCCACGATCACCGCGCAGGTCAACTGCCCGGGCTCGCAGAACGACATCTCCGTCTACGGCAACCTGCTGTTCGTCTCCACCGACTCGTCGCGCAGCGACGACTCGTGTGCGAGCGTCGCGCAGCCGGCGTCGGTCAAGGAGTCGTGGGAGGGCATCAAGGTCTTCGACATCAGCGACAAGGCCAACCCGCGCTACATCAAGTCCGTCGAGACCGCCTGCGGGTCGCACACCCACACGCTGGTGCCGGGCAAGGACCGCAAGAACGTCTACCTGTACGTCTCGTCGTACAGCCCGCGGGCCGAGTTCCCCGACTGCCAGCCGCCGCACGACTCCATCTCCATCGTCAAGGTGCCGGTGAAGAAGCCGACCGAGGCGGCCGTCATCTCGACGCCGAACCTCTTCCCGGACGGCGGTTTCCCGGGCAGCGAGACCGGCTCGGCGACCACCGGCTGCCACGACATCACCGCGTACCCGGCGAAGGACATCGCCGCCGGCGCCTGCATGGGTGACGGCATCCTGCTCGACATCAAGAACCGCGAAGCGCCCCGGCTGATCACCCAGGTCCGGGACACCGTCAACTTCGCGTTCTGGCACTCGGCCACCTTCAACAACGCCGGCACCAAGGTCGTCTTCACCGACGAACTGGGCGGCGGCGGCGCGGCCACCTGCAACGAGACGGTCGGCCCCGACCGGGGCGCGGACGCCGTCTACGACATCACCGGCCGCGGCAACGCGCGGAAGCTGGAGTTCCGCAGCTACTACAAGATCCCCCGGACCAACGGCGACACCGAGAACTGCGTGGCGCACAACGGCTCGCTGGTCCCGGTGCTCGGGCGGGACATCATGGTGCAGGCGTGGTACCAGGGCGGCATCTCGGTCTGGGACTTCACCGACTCGCGCCACCCCAAGGAGATCGCCTACTGGGAGCGGGGCCCGCTGTCCGCCACCCAGGCCGTCACCGGCGGCGCCTGGTCGACGTACTACTACAACGGCAACATCTACTCCAACGACATCCAGAAGGGTCTGGACGTCCTGGAGCTGAACGACTGGCGGACCTGGTCGGCGAACCTGACCCGGTTCAAGGAGTTGAACGTGCAGACCCAGCCCGGTTACCTGAGCTGGTAGAACCGACGTCCGACCCGGGCCCGGCCGCTCCTCGAGAGGCCGGGCCCGGCCACGTCAGGTGGGCCTGGTCACCCGGGCCCGGGTTGACGAGCGCCTGACCGGGCGCTGTGTCAACGTGTTCACCTGTGAAGTCTGCCGCCGGCGCGCCGCCGGCCCCGCCCGAGCCGACCGCGCGCTGGCGTCCCCACCCGCTCGACCTGGTGGCCGTCGTGCTCGCGGTGGCCGGCGCGGTCTGCGCGCTGACCGGGCTGCTGCCCCGCGCCGAGACCACGGGCACCCTGCACCGCATCCTGCCGCTGCTGCTCTTCCTCGGCACCGTGATCGTGCTGGCCGAGCTGACCGCCGTCGCGGGCGTTTTCGACGTGCTCGCCAGTCGGCTGGCCATCGCGTCCCGGGGCCGCTGGGCGGCGCTGTTCCTGCTCTGCGGCGGCCTGGCCACGGTGACCACCCTCGTGCTCAACCTCGACACCACCGCCGTGCTGCTCACCCCGGTGCTGCTCGCCCTGGCCCGCAGCCTGCGCGTCCCCGCCGGGCCGCTCGCGGTCACCACGGTCTGGCTGGCGAACACCGCCAGCCTGCTGCTGCCGGTGTCGAACCTGACGAATCTGCTGGCCGCCGACCGGGTCGGCCTCACCCCACTGGCGTACGCCGAGCGCATGGCGCTGCCGCAGCTCGCCGCCGTGACGGCCACCATGGCGCTGCTCTGGTACGCCTGGTGGCGGCGGGAACGACCGGACGGCGGACGCTTCATCCCGCCGGCCCCGCACGTGCCGGCCGACCCGGTGCTGCACCGCACCGCCCTCGCCGGCTGCCTGCTCTTCGTCGCCGGCATCCTCGCCGGGGTGGAGATCGGGCTCGCCTCCACCGTCGCCCTCGCGCTGGTGCTGGTCGGCTTCGTGATCCGCTCCCCCGCGACGCTGCGCGCCCAACTGGTGCCGGTACGACTGCTGCTCTTCGTCGTCGGCCTGTTCCTGGTAGTGCAGACCCTCGGCCGGCACGGGCTCGACGACCTGGTCGCCGGTCTGGTCGGCGCCGACGGCGGAGCGGTCGGCGCGTTGCGTGCCGGCGGCACGGGTGCGCTGCTGGCGAACGCGGTCAACAACCTACCGGCGTACCTGGCCGGCGAGTCGGTGCTGCCGACCGTCGACCACACCCGCCTGCTGGCCCTGCTGATCGGCACGAACGTCGGCCCGCTGGCCGCGCCCTGGGCGTCGCTGGCCACCCTGCTGTGGTTCGAGCGGTGCCGGGCGGCCGGGGTGGCGGTGCCGGTGCGACGGTTCGTGCTGACCAGCGCCCTGCTCGCCGTCGTGGGCACGCTGGCGGCGGTCGGCGCGCTGCTCCTGGTCGGCTGAGGGCCGTCACCCGGCGGCCCGCTCCACCACGAACATGAAGCAGCCGTAGATCACGTTGCGGCTGTGCAGTCGGTGTACCGGCGGATCGGCGAACAGCTCCGCGATCACCGCCTCCGGGTCCGTGCCGTCGTGCAGCCGGCCGCCGCAGATCCGTCCCTGCCGGTCGTACGCCCGCAGGACCTGGGCCCGTCCCCGCCAGCCCGGCGGGTGGCCGCCGCCGTGGTCCGGGCCGGGGCAGGCGGCGGCGTGCGCGAAGACCGGCCCGATCTCCCGGTACGCGGCGGCGGCGATCGGCGGGGCGTACCCGAAGAGCAGCACCGCCTCCCCCACCTCCGCGTCGCGTAGGCAGCACCGCAGCGGCTCCCCGCCGCCGGCCAGGCGCCCTTCGACGCGATGGCCGGCGGCGTCTCGGCCGGTCCGACGGACGAGCTCCAGCACCGCGGCCGGCACGGCGTGGATGAGGAAGGTGGCGGTGGTCGTCATGCGTCCAGCCTGCCCCGGTGCCGGTGCGGGTGCTGGCGGTGATCGGACCTGGCGCTCGGGACCAGCCGCCGGCGCGAGGGCGAGCGCTGTCAGGCGCGGTCGACGGCGAGCTGAAGCTCGGTCACGCCGCCTTCCGGGGAGTCCTGGCGATAGTCCAGGTACACCTCGCGGGCGAACCCGTCCGGGCGGTACCCGTTCTCCTCGATCCACCGGGCGAGCGCCTGGACGCTGCGGTCGGCGTCGTCCATCGAGCCGTGGTGCACGATCGTCGCGGCCGTCCCGACCGCCGGCAGGTCCCGCACCGTCACGTCGGGAATCGCCGTGACCCCACCGCCGACGCTCACCCCGGCGTGCACCACCACCGCCTCGCCCTCGTCCTCGGCCGGTTCGTACCAGGCGATGGCCGGCCCGGACGGGGTGATCCCGGCGGCGTCGAGCCGGCGGAACAGCTCCGGGTAGAGCGGCTGGATCACCGGACCGATGTCCTGACTCTCGTAGCTGGGCGCGACGGCGGTCAGCTCCGCCACGCGCACCGGCGCGATCTGCTTGAGTACGACGTCCTGGTTGGTCATCCGACCCTCCGATTCGATCATTCGGAGCCTCGCCTCGACCGCCGCGAGCCGGGCCGTGTCGGCGGCCAGCCGGGTGGCCAGCTCGCTGCGACGCAGCCGCAACATGCCGCGCAGCTCGGCGGTGCCGACGGTCTCGTCCAGGATCGCGCGCACCTGCTCCAGGGTGAGCCCCAGGTCCTTGAGGGCGATCACCCGGTTGAGCCGACGCAACTGCTCGGCCTGGTAGAAGCGGTAGCCGGTGTGCGGATCGACGCTGGCCGGCCGCAGCAGACCGATGCTGTCGTAGTGGCGCAGCATCCGCACCGACACGCGGCCCAGTCGGGCGAAGTCTCCGATGGTGAACATGATCCCCTCACGCTGGTCCCTGACACGGTGTCAGAGTCAAGCGTCGGGCCGGGGTCAGCCCACCGGTGAGCGCCGGGGCGGGCGCGGGCCGACCAGCCGGCGGACCATCGGCGCGGCGTTCCACTTCGCCGCCCCGACCAGGTCACGAGCGTGCTCCAGGACGGTGTAGTCGGGTCGGTTCATCCCGTCGGCGATGGCCCGGTCCAGGTCGTTGCCGCACCCGCTGAGCACGGTGTCGAAGTCGCGGCGGACCGGCTCCAGCAGGTCGTAGCCGAACGACCGGTGCATCCGGGCGAACAGCGGCTTGTAGAGCCGCACCCGCTCGTGCAGACCGGAGGAGTACGACATGGGGTGCTTCGGCCGCCGCACGACGTAGTCGGGCAGCACGTCGGCGAACGCCCGCCGCACGATCCACTTCTCCTGGCCGTCGCGCACCTTCAGGTTCAGGGGCAGACGCATCGCCAGCTCCACCACGCTGAGGTCGAGGAACGGCACCCGCGCCTCCACCCCGTGAGCCATGGCGGCCCGGTCGACGCGCTGCAACTCGGTACGGCAGAGGTTGCGGATCCGGTGCAGAAACAGCCGGCGGGACGCGATCGGGTCGACCTGGCGGTACATCGGGTACCCGCCGAACAGCTCGTCGGAGCCGTCGCCGGTGAGCACCACCTTGACGCCCAGGTCGCGCAGCCGACGGAAGATCGGCACCGACACGACGGCGTTGATGATGTCGCCGTACTCGGTCAGCTCGGAGATCCGGATGGCCTCCCGGACGTCGGCCAGCCGGATGTCGCGCGGGCGCAGCTCGACCACGACGTGCGGCACGTCGAGGTCGGCGGCGAGCCGACGGGCGTACGCGACGTCGGGACTGTCCGGCACGCCGACCGTCACCGCCACGCAGTCCGGGTGGAGGTCGCGTACCTGCCGCAGCGTCAACGAGCTGTCCAGCCCGCCGGAGAGGACGACGCCGACGGTCAGGTCGGTCTCCACCCGCATCCGGATGGCGTCGGTCAGGGCGGCCCGGACGAGCAGGGTGGCCTCGTCCGGGTCGTCGATGACCGGCAGGCCCTCGCCGATGGCGAGCAGGTCGACGTACGGGCGCAGCCGCACCGGTCCGTCCGGCTCGGCCCAGCCGTGGTGACCGGGAGGCACCTCGGTGACCGGGGCATGATGCCCGACGAGCGCCTTGACCTCGGAGGCGAGGTACAGGCAGCCGGGCCGCCGGGACCAGTACAGCGGTTTCACCCCGAGCGGGTCGCGGGCCAGGTACGCCCGGCCGGTGGCGCGTTCGACGACCGCGAAGGCGTACTCGCCGCGCAGCCGGGTCACCGCCGACTCGCCCCACTGTTGGAAGGCCGCCAACAGCACCTCGGTGTCGCTCTCGGTGCGGAACACCTGCCCGAGGCGGGTGAGCTGCGCGCGCAGCTCCCGGTGGTTGAAGATCTCGCCGTTGAAACAGAGCAGCCACCGCTCGTCGGTCGAGGTCCAGGGCTGCACGGCCCGGTCGCGGTCGACGACCCGAAGCCGGCGGGTGCCGGCGAGTAGTCCGGTCTCACAGCGGGTCTCGGTGACCTCGCCGCGCGGGGCGAGGACGGCGAGCATCCGTCGGAATGTCGCCGGGTCGGCCTCGGGGCCGAGGCTGAGCGCTATGCCGCACACGGGCTCAGACCCCCATCTCGGCCTCGTACGCCCGGCGCAGGCGATGCCGGGCGGTGGGCGCGAGGCACAGGTGCCAGGCCTGCCCCTCGTCGATCACGTTCAGGTCGCCGGCCTCCTGGCGGGCCAGCAGCAGCTCCGCGAGGGCGTCGCGCGCGCCGAACCGGGTGAACCAGGCCAGCTCGACGTCGGCCGAGTAGCCGAGGCAGTGGCCGCTGGGCAGCATCGCCGCGTAACCCAGGCGGCGTAGCCGGTACTGGTGCTCGGTGCTCCGGACCAGGCTCGTCACCCACAGCGGCGGGGTGCCCGCGGGCGCGGCGGCGGCGAACTCCCGGCCCAGTTCGTTGAGTAGCGCCACCACCTCCCGGCGGGCGCGACGGAACAGCAGACCGGCGGTGCGCGGGGTCACGTCGGGGCGCAGCCGCCGGCGTAGTCCGCGCGCGGCCCGGCCCAGCACGGTCGCGGGTTGCTCCTGGTAGCGAAAGCGCAGCAGGTCCCGGCGGCGCAGCCACTCCAGGTCGACCAGTTCCGCGCTGCCGTTGACCTGGTCGTCGGTGTGGAACACGGGGGCGTCCTGCCACCACAGCACGTCGATGCGGGAGAGCAGGTAGATCCGGACCAGCGCGGTGAGGTCGCGTGCCGAGGTGCGCTCGTTCGGCTGGTAGCGGGCCATCTCCAGCAGCAGCGTCTCGCGCGCCCCGAGCAGGCCCTGCGGGGTGGCGTCGAGCACGGCCGCCAGGGCCGGTTCGCGCAGCCGCTCGTCGATGAGCACCTGACGTGCCCGGGTGCTGGTGGCGTCGGCCAGGGCCCCCACCTCGACGAGCAGGTCGGCCACGGCCGCCCGGTAGGCGGCGAGGTCGGGGGCGGCGCTGGTCGGGCGTCGGGTGGCGGCGCCGGGGGGTCGGCGGCGAGGTGGAGCGGTGGGCGACGCGGGTTGCTGTCCCGGACTACGGCTGGGCACTCGCATGACGGGTTCCCTTCTCCGGCCACGTCGCTGGGTCAATCACCCTGAAAAACACCGTAATCATCGAGACCGACGTAGACCGAACAATCCTCCGATCTCACCCAAAGAAGCCGCGGGCGCAGGTGAGGCGCCCGCGGGCCGCGCCACGACGACTGGTGTTACTGGCTCGGCCGCAGGCTTGCGGGGTGTCCGGGCGTCGTCACCGACCTGTCCCGGTGCGACTGCGCGCCATCCTGGCGGGACGGTGCGCCGCCCTGATCGGCGGGTACGCCGCCCGGACGGCCACCGGGGGTCGGCGGACGCTGTTTCGCACGCGCGGTCGGTGCGCTCGGCCGGGCGGCCGGCACGCCAGCGGGCGGCCCGGTGGGATGCCTCGTCGTGGCCGGCGTAGTCGATCTCGACCCGGCCGGGTTACGGCTCGGCTTGGCGACAGCCGCCGGGGATCCCTGGCTCGTGGAGGTGGCCGGCCCGGTCCTGGAGGGCACCGGCGTGGCGCTGGTGGCGATGTCCCCGGCGGGGGACGACGGTTCGGCCGCAGGGGCGGGCGGGAGCAGCAGCCGCAACTCCTCGACCTCCCTGCGCAGGCGAACCGCGGTCGTGTCCGCGCCCATGGTGCTCAACAGGCCCTCGGCGCGCTCCAACTGTCGGCGCGCGTCGTCGTGGCGCCCGTCGGCAAGATCCTGCCGGGCCTGCTCCAGCATCCGTCCGACCTCACGTTCGGCGACCATGGACTGCGCCCGTTCGGCGTAGACCAACTCGGTGACCGGCCACAACAGGCCGCCCGGCTCCGCGCGGCCGGCGCCGAACCAGAGACCGCCGACGACGGTGACCAGGGCCAGCGCGGCGGCAGCGTACGTGGGTCGCCTGCCACGGCGGCGCGCGACGCCGGTCGGGGCACCGGTGCGGGAACGCCGGCGGCGGCCCGTCCACGGTGGTCGGCTCGAAGCGGGCCGGTGCGCCACTGTCACCACGTCCGGCTGAGCCGCGCGTGGGGCTGCTGCCGGCGCTGCCGGTTCCGCGGTCGCCTCGAACTCCTCCGACCGCCGCACCACGTCCGCGTGCCAGTCGGCCAGGAGGGCGATGACGGCGTCGTCGTCCGGGTGACCCGGCGGCGGACGCTCGCCACGGCTGATCGCCTCGAGCAGTTGGTCAGCCTGCACGATGGGGTCCGGCGGCGTCGGCACCGGCTCGGACGCGGTCACAGGATCACCCCGGCGAGGGTGTCGCCCACGAGGGCGCGGAGCCGGGTGAGAGCGCGGTACTGCGCGAGTCGGACGGCGCCGGGCGTCTGCATCTACTCGACCTGGAAGGGCGCCGCCTACAACACCATCTCCGGCACCTCGATGGCCAGCCCGCACGTCGCGGGCGGGGCCGCGCTCTACAAGGCCACCCACCCCACCGCCACCCCGAGCGCGGTCAAGTCGGCCCTCCAGGCGGCCGGCACCACGAATTACAGCTGGCCGGCCGGCGACCCGGACGGCATCCAGGAGAAGCTGCTCAACGTCGCCACCTTCTGACCCCCCGCTGATCCGTCCCGGCCCGAGTCAGGGTCGGGACGGTTCCGTCAGCGGGGTCACCGTCCGGTCCGTACCGTCGTAGCTGCGGGCCGCGTCGAACGCGCCCGTCGGGCGCTGCCCGCCGGTCAACGCGCGGGCCATCCGCAGGTCCGCGTCGCGGAACCGCAACGCCAGGCTGAGGTGCGGCACCCACGCTCCCGGCGCGTGCCAGGGGCGGTGTCCGTCGGCCTTCTCGAGGACATCCCAGACGGCGGCGTGCAGCGTGGTCAACGCCGGCGTGGGCCGCACGAGCCAGACCAGCGGGGCGCTGCCGTCGAGCACCACCACGCGGTCGAGCGTGACCGGCACCGGCAGCGCGGCGTCGAACAGGTCGGCCAGCCGGTGCTCGACACCCGGCCCGAACTCGTCCACGGCGGCGAGGGTCAGGTGCGGCCGGTTGGTCTGGTGGGTGTTGCGGGCCAGGCTCGGCAACCCGGCCGCCGCCAGGCGATCCCAGGCGGCCCGGACCTCGGCGTCCAACCCGGCCGAGCAGACCAGTTCCACGGTACGCACGAGGCCCACGCTAGCGGGCGCCACGCCCGTCAATGACCGAGCGGGGCGGATGGCCGGCCCCGCCACGGACAGCGGGGCTGATTCCGCCTCCGAGCCGGGCCGGACGGCCAGGTCGAAGAACAGTCCGACGGCGCTGGAGCGTACCGGTTTACCGGACCCGCCATCGTCTTCCTGGGCACCACGCCATCATTGAAGCCATTCCGGACATGAGGGCGCGACTGGCCTCATCGGCCGGGGAGTAGGCAGGACGCGCGGATCAGCGTCGCTCGTCGAACCGGTTTCGCAAAGACCTGCCCGCTCCCCGCGCTCGGCGGGGCAGCCAGATCCCGCCGATCACCAGCAGGACGATCACAAGGATGAGCAGCCAGCGCATCAGAACCTCCATGTCCGGGGGGTGCAGACCGTTGTGCCCCGCCGCCGATCCCCTTCAAACACTTCGAGAGCAGATCGCCGATGGCTGCCCGGTGCACAGCGTCTTGGAGCTGTCGTGGGCACGTGGCAGGCTCATGCTCCATGATCGACGATTTCGCGAAGACGGCATGGCCAAGCCGAGTCGCGAGACGAGACTCTGCGCTGGCCCCGCGCGAAGCCGACGAAGTCTCGCCACGCCTCCGGCGCGAACGTCAGCGTCCCACCGTCACGGTCCTTCGTGTCCCAAACGAGGACGACGCCCCGAAGGTTCTCAGCGACCTCCACACACGCCCCTCCGTTGTTGCCACCCTTGGTGCTCTTGCGCCACAGCGCGTCGGTTAGGTCCATGAGGATCCCGCTTCCCTGAGCAGGTCTAAGGACTGTCCACGGGAGAGAGCTTCCCCGCGGATGCGCTCCCATCGCCGGTCAGGAGAAACAATTTCTGACTGCTGTTCGGTTATGTGCGCCTGGGCCTGCCCGTCGATGTGGTTCGTCGCCGGGGCGCGTTGCCGGCAGCCGAGCCCTTCGACGGCACGGTGACGGCCCAGTGTTGCGTGGGGTGAAGCAGAGCAAGGGCTGACGACAGGTCAGAGCCAGCCGTTGTCCCGGGCGGTCCGTACCGCCTCCGCGCGGTCGGTCGCGCCGAGCTTCTGCACGGCGGCGGAGAGGTGGTTGCGCACGGTGCCGGTGGACAGGTGCACCCGGCGGGCGATCACGGCGACCGGCGCGCCGAACTCGGCCAGCCGCAGTGTCTCCAGTTCGCGGGGCGTCAGCGGGCACGCCGGCAGCGTCAACGCGTCGGCGGCCAGGGACGGGTCGACGTACCGGCCGCCGGCATGTACCCGGCGGATCACGTCGGCGAGCGCGCCACCGGGCGAGCCCTTGGGCAGGAAGCCCCGGGCACCGGCGGTCAGCGCCTGCCGCAGGTGACCGGGCCGGCCGTGTCCGGTGAGAAGCACCACGGCGCACTCGGGCCGGACGCGGGACAGCTCGGCGGCCACCGCGATGCCGTCCAGGCCGGGCATCTCCAGGTCGACCACGGCCACGTCCGGGCGGTGGGCGAGCGTCGCGGTGACCGCTGTCGGCCCATCGGGGGCGTGTGCCACCACCTCGATGTCCGGCTCCAGGTCGAGCAGCGCGCCGACCGCGACGCGGATGAGATCCTCGTCGTCGGCGAGCAGGACGCGGATCACGTCGGCACCGGCACGGTGGCCTCGAGGGTGAAAACGGTGTCCTCGCGGCGTACCCGCAGTTCGCCTCCGGCAGCGGCGAGCCGGTCGGCCAGGCCGCGCAGGCCATGGCTGTGCGCGTCCGGGCCCCGGTCGTCGGCACCGTCGTTGACCACCGTCATCCTGGCCACGTCGCCCTCTCGGCCGATACGGATCCGGCACCAGTCGGCCCGGCTGTGCCGCAGCACGTTCGTGCCGGCCTCGCGCAGCACCGCCGCCAGTTCGGTGGCGACGGACTGCGGCAGGTCCGCCGGCGGCGGCAGGACGGTGCACCGTACGCCGCAGGACCGCAGCACCCCCACGATCGCGGTGAGCTGTTCGTCGAGGTCGACGACGCGGTAGCCGTGCACGGTCTCGCGTACCTCGGTCAGCGCGGACGCGGCGAGTCGCTGGGCCTCGGCGGCCTCCCGACCGGCCCGCTCCGGGTCGATCGGGGCGAGGCGGGCGGCGAGTTCGGCCTTCAGGGCGATCACCGTGAGGCGGTGTCCCAGGACGTCGTGCACGTCGCGGGCGAAGCGCAGCCGTTCCTCGGCGGCGGCCAGCCGGGCCTGGGCGGCCTGGCCCTGCCGCGCGTCCACCAGGAGATCCCAGAACCAGACCTGGAAGCCGTTGAGAGCGGCGATGCCCACCCCGACCCCACCGGTCACCGCGAGGTGGCGCGCGACTGAACCGCCGGTCCATTCGGCGACGGCCACCGACACCAGCAGGACGGCGGCGGCCACCGCGAACGCGGCCCGCGGCCGGACGAGCAGCGGCGCCATACCGATCAGCGCCGCCCCGAGCCAGGCCCACGTCGGCCAGGCGCCGGCCGCCACCGGCCCCACCAGCGGAACGGTCAGCACGGCCGCCCCGGCCAGAGCCAGGTGGAAGCGGCGACGCCGGCGCGGGTCGAGCCACGGTGTCACGGCCGCGTACAGCACCGCGGTCTGGGCGAACACGAAGGCGAGGACGCCGGCCGCGCCGAGCGCCGCCCGACCCGGATCGGGCTCACGGGCGAGGCCGACCGCGGGCAGCAGGACACTCGCCCAGACGCCGGTGACGAGCGACAGCAGCGTCGCCCGGCGGGCACGGCGCAGCCGGCGGTCCGCCCGGACTGTGTCTGCCTCGCTCACCACGCGTCGATCCTAGGACCGCCCCGCGCACGGTCCACCCCTGCGAGATGTCACGGTCGGACCGTGCGGCCCGCACGAACTTCCGGTGACGGACACACCTGCCCCCTGCGCCGCGCCGACGGCAGGGTCGAGGCATGGAAGAGACACAGATGTACGCGAACACCGCACCCGTCGTACCGCTGCCCGAGCCGCTGCCGGCCACCCCGCCGGCGCCCCCGGTCCCGACGGCGACCGGGGGCGGCCGGGGATGGCTGTGGCACCTCGGCGAGATGGCGGTCGCCATGTTCGTCGGGATGCTGCTGCTCGGCCCGCTCTGGGACGCGGCCGGCACCGTGCTCGGGATCGGCGCGACGCTGGGCCGCCCGGAGGTCGCCGCGCTGGTGATGGCCACCAACATGACCATCGGCATGACCGTGTGGATGCGCTACCGAGGACACCACTGGCCCGCATGCGTCGAGATGGCCGCCGCGATGTACGTCCCGTTCCTGCTGCTGTTCGTCCCCTTCTGGACCGGTCTGCTGGACGGTGACGCACTGATGCGCGGCGGACACCTGCTGATGGTGCCGGCCATGGTGCTGGTGGCGCTGCGCCACCAGCACCACACACCGACGGCGGTACGCCACCACCCGGCCGTGGTGGCGCTCGCCCGACGCTGGCCGGCCGGCCTCGCGCTGCTGGTGACCGTCGACATGTGGGTCGACCCGGGCGTGCTCAGCCCGTGGACGATGCTGGTGCTGCCCGGCGGGTACCTGCTGATCGGCCTGGCCCGGCGGACGCTGCGCGGGCCGGGTGTGCTCGCCACCCAACTGGCCGGCCTGGCCGTCTGGGTCGCGCTGACGCTGGCGGCGGTCGCCGTCGGGGGGCGGACCGCGGCGTGGCTCGTGGCGCTGGGGTGGCTGGCACACGCCGGCTGGGACGTCATCCACCACCGCACCGGGCGGGTGGTGCCACGGGGGTACGCCGAGTTCTGCGGGGTGCTCGACGTGGTGCTGGCCGGCGTCATGATCCTGGCCATCCTCACCACGGGTGCCTGACGCGCACGGGGCGCCGGGCGTGTTGTGCCGGTCGGCGCAGCGGCACCGACGGGGTGATGAAAGGCTTGGCACATGAGTTCCGCACCTGCACAGCACGACGCACCGACCGCCAGCGAGCCCGACGTGACCGCGTTCACGGACCTGGGGCTACGCGACGAACTGCTGGGCGCGTTGTCCGCCCTCGGCTACGAGGAGCCGACGCCCATCCAGCGGGAGGCCATCCCACCGCTGATCGAGGGTCGGGACCTGCTGGGTCAGGCCGCCACCGGCACCGGCAAGACGGCGGCGTTCGCGCTGCCGCTGCTGCACCGGATGCCGGCCCACCGCGACGGCGGGGACCCGGTGGCGCTGGTGCTGGTGCCGACCCGGGAACTGGCGGTGCAGGTGTCCGAGGCGTTCCACCGGTACGGCAAGGACCTGGGCGCACGGGTGCTGCCGATCTACGGCGGGCAGCCGATCGGCCGGCAGTTGCGGGCGCTCGACAGCGGCGTCGACGTGGTCGTGGCCACCCCCGGGCGCGCGCTGGACCACATCGCCCGGGGCACCCTGCGCCTGAGCGGCCTGGCCACCGTCGTGCTGGACGAAGCCGACGAGATGCTCGACATGGGCTTCGCCGAGGACATCGAGGCGATCCTGGAGCACGCACCCGCCGAGCGGCAGACGGTGCTCTTCTCGGCCACCATGCCGTCGCGGATCGACGGGATGGCGCGCCAGCACCTGACCGAGCCGGTACGCATCGAGATCGGCCGGGAGCAGCCGGTGGCGGGCGAGGCGCCCCGGGTCCGGCAGAGCGCGTACATCGTGACCCGCGCGCACAAGCCGGCCGCGCTGGGCCGGGTCCTCGACGTGGAGTCGCCCACGGCGGCGATCGTGTTCTGCCGCAGCCGCGAGGAGGTGGACCGGCTCACCGAGACGATGAACGGCCGGGGTTACCGCTCCGAGGCGCTGCACGGTGGGATGAGCCAGGAACAGCGGGACCGGGTGATGGGCCGGCTGCGGGCCGGCACGGCGGATCTGCTGGTGGCGACCGACGTGGCGGCCCGTGGGCTGGACGTCGAACAGCTCACCCACGTGGTCAACTACGACGTGCCGTCGGCGCCCGAGTCGTACGTGCACCGCATCGGTCGGGTGGGTCGGGCCGGACGCGAGGGCGTGGCGATCACCCTCGCCGAGCCGCGCGAGCACCGGATGCTCAAGACCATCGAGCGGGTGACCGGCCAGCGGATCACCATCGACAAGATCCCGACCGTGGCGGACATGCGGACCCGCCGGCTGGAGCTGACGCAGGCGGCGCTGCGCGAGAGCCTGCTGGAGGACGACCTCGACCCGTACCGGGTGATCGTGGAGACGCTGACCGACGAGTTCGACCTGATGGAGGTCGCCCTCGCCGCCGTGAAGCTGGCCCACGAGGTGACGTCGCCGGGCTCCGACGACGAGGAGGAGATTCCGCAGGTTCCGGTCCGCGCCCCGCGCGAGGGTCGCCCGGAGTTCGGTGGGCGGGGCGGCGATCGGCGCGGTGGCGGCCGGCCGCGCGTCGGCGGCAACACCGTCCAGGTCTTCGTCGGCCTGGGCCGGCGGGCCGGCGTACGCCCCCAGGACCTGGTCGGCGCCATCACCGGCGAGACCGGCATCCGGGGCCGGGACATCGGCTCGATCGAGATCGCGGACCGGTTCTCCCTGGTCGAGGTGCCGCAGGGCGTCGCCGATGAGGTGATCTCCGGGTTGCGCCAGAGCACGATCAAGGGCCGCAAGGCGACCGTGCGCCGCGACCGCGGACGCGACGAGCGCTGAGCTGAGCCGTCGGCGACCGCCTGGGTACGGCGGTCGCCGACGGGCCCTCACAAGGAGTACGGGCCGAAGCGTCCCCACGCCACCACGGCGGCGAGGACGAGCAGCACCGCGCAGGTGATCGCGCCCTGGATCTCCAGCCGACGCTCGGCCGCCGTGTCGCGCTTCTTCCGGTCGCGCAGGTGCACGAGGATGCCGCCGATCATGACGATGACCAGCCCGACGGCGGCCAGCGGCGTGAGGACGGTGGCGATGCCGGTGAACGCGGGCAGCACGAGCCCGAGGGCGGCGGCCACCTCGACCGCGCCGAGGGCCTTGACCTGCGACGGCGGGACCGGGTCCACCCACCGCATCATCTCGCGCAGCTTGTCCTTCGGTTGGGTCAGCTTGGCCAGGCCGGCGCCGGCGAAGACGACAGCGAGCAGGATCTGGATGATCCCGAGCACGAGATTCACGGGGTTACCTCCGGGGGCACCGCCTCGCGGCGGAGAGGTGGTCGACGCTTCGAGCGGAACACTAGCCTTCGATGCGTGGACGCCGATGACCCCCGCCGTCGACGGACGGCGGGGGTCACCGTGGTGGACTGTCAGACCGTGAAGAGCGCCGGTCCGTCCAGCGCCTGGACGTCGGCCGGGCGCAGCGCCAGCGCGAGCACGTCGGCCACGTCGGCCAGGGTGTGCACGGTCAGCGCCTCGCGCACCTCGGCCGGCAGGTCGTCCAGGTCCGGCTCGTTGCGCGCCGGGATGATCACCTCGGTGAGGCCGGCCCGGTGCGCGGCGAGCAGCTTCTGCTTCACCCCGCCGATCGGCAGCACCCGACCGGAGAGGGTCACCTCACCGGTCATCCCGAACTCGGGACGGACCGGGCGGCCGGTGACCAGCGACGCCAGGGCCGTCACCATGGTGATGCCGGCGCTCGGGCCGTCCTTGGGCACCGCGCCCGCCGGGAAGTGGACGTGGATCCGCCGCCCGGCCAGGGCGTTCGGGTCGATGCCGAGCCGTCGCCCGTTGGAGCGCAGGTACGACAGCGCGATCTGCGCCGACTCCTTCATCACGTCACCGAGTTGACCGGTCAGGGTCAGTCCCGGCTCGCCCTCCATGCTCGTCGCCTCGATGAAGAGGACGTCGCCGCCGGCGCCGGTCACCGCGAGCCCGGTGGCGACACCGGGAACCGCCGTACGCTCGGCCGACTCCGGGGTGAACTTCGGCCGCCCCAGATAGCCGCTGAGGTTGTCGGTGTCGACGCGTACCGGCGACGGGTCGGTCGCCAGCGTCACCGTCACCTTGCGCAGGATCTTGGCCAGGGCCCGTTCGAGCTGCCGGACACCGGCCTCGCGGGTGTACTCCCCCGCGATCAGCGCGAGCGCCGCGTCGGCGACGGTCACCTCGTCGTCGGTCAGCCCGGCCCGCTCCCGCTGCCGGGGCAGCAGGTGGTCGCGGGCGATGGAGACCTTCTCGTCCTCGGTGTACCCGTCCAGCATGACCAACTCCATCCGGTCCAGCAGCGGGCCGGGGATGGACTCCACCACGTTGGCGGTGGCGAGGAAGAGCACGTCGGACAGGTCCAGGTCGACTTCCAGGTAGTGGTCCCGGAAGGTGTGGTTCTGGGCCGGGTCGAGCACCTCCAGCAGGGCGGCGGCCGGATCACCGGCGTAGCCGGCGGCCAGCTTGTCCACCTCGTCGAGGAGCACGACCGGGTTCATCGAGCCGGCTTCGCGCAGGGCCCGGACGATCCGACCGGGCAGCGCGCCCACGTAGGTGCGCCGGTGACCGCGGATCTCCGCCTCGTCGCGGACGCCGCCGAGCGACACCCGGACGAAGTTACGCCCGAGGGCCCGCGCCACGGACTCGCCGAGGCTGGTCTTGCCGACCCCGGGAGGGCCGGCGAGGGCGAGCACCGCGCCGGAGCCTCGACCGCCGACCACGCCGAGGTTGCGCTCGGCACGCCGGTTCCGCACGGCCAGGTACTCCAGGATGCGGTCCTTCACGTCGGACAGACCGGCGTGGTCGGCGTCGAGCACCTCCCGGGCCGCGGCCAGGTCGGTGTTGTCCTGGGTACGCGTGCTCCACGGCATCTCGAGCACGGTGTCCAGCCAGGTACGGATCCAGCCCGCCTCCGGGGAGGCGTCACTGGCCCGCTCGAGCTTGCCGACCTCGCGCAGGGCCGCCTCGCGGACCTTGTCGGGCAGCTCGGCGCTCTCCACCCGGGAGCGGTAGTCGGCGGAGCCGTCCGGCTCGTCCTCGCCCAGTTCCTTGCGGATCGCGGCGAGCTGCTGGCGCAGCAGGAACTCCCGCTGCGACTTCTCCAGGCCCTCGCGGACGTCGCTGTTGATCTGCTCGGTGACCTCCTGCTCGGCCAGGTAGTCCTTCACCCAGCCGACCAGCAGCTCCAGCCGGGCGGTGACGTCCGGCGCGGCGAGCAGTTCGGTCTTCTGCTCCAGGGTCAACCACGGCGCGTAGCCCGCCGAGTCGGCCAGCTCGGAGAGGTCGGTCATCCGCTCCACGGCGTCGATGACCTGCCAGGCGCCCCGCTGCTGGAGCACGGAGGTGACCAGGGCGCGGTACTCGCGGGCGAGCTCACGTGCGCGGCCGGCGGGAGCGGGTTCGTCGAGTTCGGTCGCCTCGACCCAGAGCGCCGCGCCGGGACCGGGCACGCCGGAGCCGATGCGCGCGCGGGACAGGCCACGGACGACGGCGGCGGGCTCACCGTCGGGGAGCCGGCCGACCTTCTCGATGGTGGCGACCACGCCGATCGGGCCGTACTCGCCGTCGATCCGCGGGACGGCCAGCAGCTTGCGGTCGCCGGTTGTCCGCGCCGCGTCGATGGCGGCCTGGGTGGTCGGGTCGAGGGTCACCGGGATGACCATGCCGGGCAGCAGCACGGCGTCGGTCAGGGGCAGTACCGGAAGAGTTGCCATCGAACACCTGCTATCCATTGAGTTGAGCGTGTCTCACTCAAGTAACAAAGCGTTCCCCTTGTTCCGGCGTGTGACCCAGGCCACTGTCCGGAGCCCGGCGGCGAGCCGGCAGCAGCAGCTCGCGAACCGCCAGGCCGCCCCCGGCCAGCGCTACGGCCACGGGGATGGCCAGGCTGGTCAGCGCCAGCGCGAGGACCACCCGGGCAGGCAGTCCGACTCCGACGGCGAGCGCGGTCAGCACTGTGCAGACGGCCAACTTCACCCGGGTACGCGACAGCGGGACCGCTGCGGACTCGCGGGCGGGCGCGACGACAGACATGCGCTTCTCCTCGTCTTCTCCGGTGAGCGGGCGGTCTCGTCGGGCCGCCCGTGCGGGACCCGGACGACCCGACGGGACAAGCTCAGGTGAGCCTGCTCTTGACGGTGTTCACGACGCCGCCGGCCGGGTCCGGGTTGGTGCCGTAGAGCCGCGGGTCACCGGGCGGCAGCACCGGCTCGGGGGCGTTCGCGCGCGGGTTGTCGTCGTACCGGAACTCGCCCCTGCCGTCCGGCGCGGGCCCGGACGCCCACCGCCGCTGGGCGGCGTCGACGCCCGAGGAGAAGCCCAGGTAGGTGTAGCCGAACTCGTCGGTGAACTCCGCCGAGTCCGGAAAGGCCTCCGGCACCGGCATCTCCTCCAGGCCGTCCTCCTTGAGCTGCTCGATGGCCGCCAGCCAGATGTTCTGGTGCATGGTGTCGCGGGCCAGCAGGAAGCGCAGCATCTGCTTGACCCCGGGATCGTCGGTCATGTTGAACAGCCGGGCGACCTGCAACCGGCCCTGCGCCTCGGCGGTGACGTTGAGCTGGAAGTCGGCCAGGAGGTTGCCGCTCGCGGTGACGTACGAGCCGTTCCAGGGCACCCCGCTGGCGTCGACGGGCAGCGCCCCGCCCCCGCCGTGGATGAAGTGCGCCGGGTTTGACCCGGCGTAGACCGCCCCGCCCCCGGGGTTGTCCGCGACGGCCTCCGACAGCGCCAGCGGGGCGCTGTCCAGCAACCGGCTGATCATTGTCACGATCATCTCGACGTGGCCGACCTCCTCGGTGCCGACGTCGAGCAGCAGGTCCTTGTACTTACCGGGGAGTCGGCAGTTCCAGCCCTGGAAGAGGTACTGGTTGGCGACGGTCATCTCGCCCCACTTGCCACCCAGCACCTCCTGCAGACGGCGGGCGAACGCGGCGTCCGGAGCGTCCGGCTTGGCCTCGAACTGCAGGTCCTTGACGTGGCTGAACATCCGACCTCCTCGGCACCGGGTTGCTGGCGCCAAGGACGATTCCCATCCCGCTGACCCGGCCGGGCCAATGCGTGTCCCGCACGGGTCAGCGCAGCGGTCCGACCGCCGGCAGCAGCACCTCCAGCGCCACGCCCCGCGGGCGCAACCGGTGCGCCCGCAGCGCTCCCCCGTCGGCGGCCACCAGGTGCCGCACGATCCACAACCCCAGCCCGGACATGCCGACCACGGGGGCCGGACGGCGCAGCGCCACCAGCAGCCCGTCGTCCACCCGCCCCTCATTGGTGACCACGATGCTCAGGCCGGGGCCGCGCAGCGCGGCGTAGAGCCCGACCCGCCCGTTCGCCGGCCCGTGCCGCAGCGCGTTCTCCACCAGGTTTCCCAGCACCTGCCGGGTGCGGCCGGCCGGTACCGGCCAGCAGGCCGCCCGTCGGGTGGCGCGGACCCGACGCCGGCCCGCCGGCACGAACGCGGCCGCCTCACGCAGGAGGCCGGCCAGGGGCACGGTCGCTTCCGGTTGGGCCACCGGCGTCAGCGCGCCGGCGCCGGCCGTCGCGTCGCGGAGCAGGCCCTGCAGATGGACGGCCTGGTCGCGGGCCAGCGCGATGACCGCCCGCCGGTCCGCGCCGGTCAGCGGCCGGTGGTCATCGGCCAGCGCCCGGGTCAACGACGTCAGCGCGCTGACCGGGGTACGGAACTCGTGACACAACACCCGCAGCAGCAGGTCCGCGTCGACCTCCGGTGGGATGCCCGGTCCGGACCCGGCGCGTCGCAATCCTCGCAACCGGCCCTGCCACACCTGGCGTGCGCGCATCCATCCGACTCCCCCCGATCGGTGCATACCCGCATGATCGGTACCCGCTGGGGAACGGCCCAGACATGCCGGACGCCCCCAACCTCAGACTCGCTGTCGTGGACGATCACCCCCTGTTCGTCCGTGGCTTGGAGCTGCTGCTTCCGGTGACCACCGACGGACGCGCCGAGGTGGTCGGCTCGACCGGCGACGCCGCCGCGGCGGCGGGCATGATCAGTCGTTGCCATCCCGACCTCGCGCTGGTCGACCTGCACATGCCACCACCCGGCGGCGTCCGGGCGGTGGCCGCCATCCGGCGGACCACCCCCCGCGTACGGGTGGTCGCCATGTCCGGCTCGACCGACCCAGCGCCCGCACTGGAGGCGCTGCGGGCCGGCGCGGAGGGATTTCTGCCGAAGACCAGCGAACCGGAGGAGCTGCTACCCCCGCTGCTGGCCATCCTCGACGGCTGGGCAGTCCTGCCGGCGGAACTGCTGCGCGCCCTCCTCGGACCCGCCCGGACGGCGTCCGTCGACCTCGACGCCGAGGAGCGCCGTCTGCTGCGGGCGATCGCGATCGGGCGCAGCACCGTCGACATCGCCGAGGAACTGCACGTGTCGGAACGGACGGTGAAACGAATGACCGCCGCTCTGCTGCGCAAGCTGCGGGTCGCCAACCGGGCGGAGGCGGCGGCGGTCGCCGGCCACGCCGGTCTGCTCACCGATTGACACCGCACCGGGACCTGCGATTACGGCCAGTTCGCTGTTTTGTGGCCCACTCAATCGCGACGCGCCGAAATGAATGGCACGCACATTGTTGCGGATTCCCCGGGTGATAGGTCAGACTTTGGAAACATCCCGCCACACACAGGGAGTAATCGGCAATGGCGAGAAAAGTAATCACGGTGCTGACCGACGACCTCGACGGCGGGAAGGCCGATCGGACGGTCGAGTTCAGTCTCGACGGCGTCGCGTACACCATCGACGTCTCGGACGAGAATGCGGGTGTCCTGCGTAAGGCGCTGGACCCATACATCAATGCGGGCCGGCGGATCGGCCGAGGCCCGGCGGAGAACGCGCGGGCAGTTCGGCGGCCGGGGCGACCCACCGGCGCGGGAATGGACCGCGAACAAAACCGGGCGATCCGGGAATGGGCCGTCAAGAACGGCTACAAGATTTCCGAGCGGGGCCGGATCCCGGTCGAGGTCGTCGAGGCGTACAAGAACCGCTGACGCACGGCACAGCGACGGGGTCCCGCCAAAACGGCGGGACCCCGTCGCTGTGTGCGCGGCCGGCCACCCGGGGTGCTGTCCACCCGGGTGGCCGGCCGCTCATCGACCGGTCAGTTGACGGTGACGCGGATCGAGTCGAACGCCGGGGTCTGGTTGGCCCGCTCCATCATGGGCAGACGGTGCGAGCCGTCACCGGCCCAGACCGAGCACTGCGCGGTGCCCGACTCCGGCAGACCCGGGATCTGGATGGTCACCTCGTCCGGCTGGGCGCCACCGCGGCCGTCCTCGGTGGCGACGAAGAACGCCGGCACCTCCTGCGGCTCGGGCGGCGCGGTCAGGCTGTCCAGCATCCGGCAGGCGGTGTGGAAGTGACCCCGGACCAGGCCCTGGGCGTTGAGCAGCGAGCTCTCCACGTAGTAGCCACCCTGGCCGGCCGCCAGGAACCGGTCCCGGACCAGGTTCTTGGTGCTGACCCGCAGGGTGAAGGGCTGGTTGCGGCCGACCTGCTGCGGGAACTGGGTGATCAGCAGCGACGGGTTGTTGGCGGCGGCGCCGACCTCACCGAACTCGGTGCTCACGCAACGGTTGCCGAGCTGGAAACCGTTGTGCGGCTCCAACTTGCTCTCGTCGCAGTTGTTGGCCAGCACACCGAGGCCAGCGCCGGGAGCGTTGCCGCCGTTGTTGCCACCGCCGGTGTTCCCACCGCCGTTGTTCCCACCGCCGTTGTTGCCACCGCCGGTGTTCCCACCGTTGTTGGTACCGCCGCCGGTGTTCCCACCATTGTTGCCGCCACCGTTGTTGTTACCGGTCGGCTGCACCTGACACTGGGCGAGTTGCGCCAGGCCCTGCGGGCGGGGCCCGACCCGGTCGATGGCGGTCGTGATGCGGTCCAGCACCGCCTTACGCTTGTCGGCCAACGGCCGCAGAATCGCGTTGTCGATGAACGCCTTACCCTTGTTGCCCTCGGCGGCGAGCCGGCGGTCGGCCTCGGCGATCTGGGTCTGCAACTGCGCGAGGTTACGGTCGACCTCGGCACGCGCCCGCTCCGGCACCTGCGGCAGCTTGGACAGAACATCCGGACAGGCGATGGCCGAGCCGGTGCCGACCGTGCCGTCCTTACCGTCCTCGCACTCCGCGACCGACTCCTGACCGTCACCCCAGTGGTTGCGCACCCACCGACCGTTCTGCCACGTACGGCTGGTCGAGGTGCCGCTCGGCGCGGTCGAGCCGGGGCTCGGTTCCACGCATTGCCCGGCGACGGGCCGGGGCTTGTTCGTCCGCCGGTCCTGGGCCGACGAAATCTGGGTGACGGCGACTACTCCACCGAAGACCACCAGCGTGCCGACAACGGCCAGCAGACGCTTGCTCCGCGCGATGCCGGGTGACCGGCGCGCCCGAGTGGACCTGCGCATCGAATTGCTCTCCTTCTCGATCCGGTAGTGGATTCCTGCCCTCGGCGGACCGACGGATGTGAGATGGCACGCCACGGTGGCGGCCACCGCGACCTACCCGGTAACGTGTCGACGGCCGACGATGCCCTTTCCGCACCGTCGCCCGCGCCCGATCGACGCGGTTGGGGAGATCCTCTTCATTCGCGCAGGAGTACGGGACGGCGACGGGGAAGGTTCAACCACCCCACAGAAAAATGCTCGGCACCCGAACGGATCGGGAGCCGAGCGGTCTTGGGCAGCGGAGAGTCGCGGTCAGTCCACGCAGAGGTGATCGAAGGCGAAACCGCCCACCAGCTCGTCGCGGCGGCGGCTCAGCGCGGCGATCTCGGCGGTGAGGTCCGCACGCGCGAGCAGGCCCGGGTCCGCCGACCGGGCGACGCGCAGCCGCTCACCGATCGCGACGGCCGCCAGGTCCTCGGCCAGGCGGGCCTCGTCGACACCGCACGAGAATCGCTGCGCGGTGATCGACACTCGCTCGACGAGGCAGCCGTCCAGGCGCGGCTGGACCCAGCTCCATCCCTGCGCCGGACCCTCGATCCAGCGCACGTGCAGCCCGCGCACGATCGGGTCGGCGAGCTGCCCGGCCACGTACGCCTCGACGGCCGCCGCCCGGGTCAACGCGCCGAGGTCGTTCACCGGGCCGGTCCGCCCGTCGGGCAGCCGACCGAGGATGTCGCGGAAACCCACCGGGGCGGGCTCGTCCCCGGTGCCGCCCGCCGCGTAGGCGCGCGCGTCGAGCACGTACTCGATCAGACGCCGGCCATGCTCGGCGGCCCGCAACGTCGGCGAACCGATGCGCAGCACGGGCAGGCCGACGGCCGCGCCCACGGCGTCGGCGAGCCGCTCGGCGCGCTGCTCGGCCGACCCGGGCAGCGGGACCGGTCCGATCGTCACGGCGACGACCGGCCGCTGGGTGTCGGGCGCGCAGACCACGAGGTCGAACGCCGTTCGGCTGGCCGAGCCCCACTGGCTGCCGGTCACACCCGGCGGACGCCCCTGCACCAGTTCGCTGAGCCGACGCGTCCCGTACACCCGGTGGCCGGCGCGGCTGAACAGCGCGTCGCGTCCACCATCGGCGGGCAACGCCCGCAGCCAGCCGCGCTCGTCGGTGCTCGTCATCTGCCTGATCCATCCGCCGGTCGGTCGAACCGCGCCGAGTCTAGGCGGTCGATCACCCGTTCCGGTGGCGCGGCCCGCCGGCCGCCGCGCTAGCGGCAGACGGCCGTGACGACGACGGGCGCCTGCGGCAGGGTCGGCGGGTGGCAGCCCCCGGGCGTTGTCGGCCGCCACGCCGCCGCGACGTTGTAGAACCAGTCGTCCGGCACGTACGCGGCCCATTGGGACAGGTCGTTGCCGCCGTTCAGGCCACTGGCCAGCGCCACGCTCCGGGAACCGCTTCGGAGCGCGGCCAGCAACTGCTGCATGCCGACCGTCGGATAGCCGAGCGCGGCGCACGCCTGGTCGCCCGAGCGCCAGCACGTCCAGGCCAGTGCCGGGTCGGCGATGGCCCGATCCGGGTACGGGGCCGTGAACAGGTCGAACACCACCGTCTCATCGAAGATGGCCTGACCGACGCTCTGCCAGAACTCGATCGCGTACGCGGCGTCCGGCATCGGCTTGGCGCAGACGGCGCGTTCGTCCCGGCAGGTCGCCCCCGGCCCGGTGTAGCGGCCGTGGCTCCAGGCGAGCGCGACGATGGGCGTGATGCCGGCGGTCGTCAACCGTTGTGTGTACGCCACGATCTCCTGCCGGTACGGCTCCCCGCCGTAGCGGGGGTCGACGTACGACAGGCCCAGCCAACAGGCCTCGTTGAGGGGGATGTACACCGCCTGCACGCCGCGTGCGGCGAGCCCGGCCACGGCGGTGGCGTCGACCGGGCCGTCCCAGATGCCGCGCCCCTGCACGCAACGGGCCTCCGCTCCGGTGCGCGCGAGCGGCGTCAGGCGTCGGGGCGCCGCCGTGTCGATGACCGGGGAGATGCCCCAGAGCTGGTCGCGCACCACGCTGACGTACGGCGCCTGCCGCTCCTCGCCCGGTGTCAACACCCGTACGGAAACGCTCCTCTCGCTGCTCAGCGTCGCGCCCTGGTCGTCGTACACCTGGGCATTCACGGTGTAGAGGCCGGCCGGCAGATCACGCCACCGTGCGGTGTACGGCGCGGTGGTGTCGGTGCCGAGCGAGATCCTGTCCGACCAGCTGCCCCAGCCGAAGAACTCGACGCGGGTGATCCGTCGGCCGGGCGCGGCCGTGGCGGCGGCTTCCACGGTGATGGTGGCCGGGGCGAAGAAGTGGTCGCCCTCCTCGGGCTTGATGATCCGCACGGACGGACGGTTCGGGTCGGGGGTGGGGCTGGGCGACCCGCTCGGCCGCGGACTCGGCGAAGTCGGCGGTGGGCTCGACGGGGGCGGAGGCGCGGGCACGGAGGTCGTGCAGGTGACGCCGTTGAGCGTGAATTCCTGCGGCTGGCTGGTCCAGACCACCCCGTGCGTCATGGCATACGGAAAGGACACCGTCTTGTCGGCCGGCAGCGTGACACCGGGCAGGTTACGGATCGTGACCTGCGCGCCGTGCTGTTCCCAGAGCACGCCCTCGACGTTCTTGATCTGCTCGGTCGGGTAGCGCAGCGGGAACCGCAGCGTCCACTCCGCGAGCGGCCGACCGAAACTGTGCACCCTGAGTTCGCCACGCAGCATCGACGAGTACCGGGCGTAGACCAGGAGCTCCGCCGCGCACCCGCTGGCGGCGGAGGCCGGGAGAACCACGGCGAGAGCACCCGTGACGGCGACGAGCGCCACGACAGCCAGCGAGACAACCCGATTTCTCATCAACGACCCCCGTCATCGATATTCGTCACTGGAATCGTCGCCCCGGCCGGTGTCGGACGTCAAGGCGCGCAGGGCTGCGTCGCCACCCCGGGGAAGGGCGTCGACGCCCTTCCCCGCCGCTGGCCGCGCCCGGGTACACGCATGGCGGCCTCCTCAGACGCGTATTACAACCGGGTAGAAGCGCGTGAAGGGGACACGGACCACGCCACGTCGGCAGCCGACTGTGACCTGTATCACACTGCTGTCGCGTTCCAGTCGACCTGCCGGGGTGTATCCAGCGAGGTCGCCCGAAGCGGATCGGCTGGGAGGTCGGAGCATGTCGCGACAGCTGCGGTTCGGCGCCCTCGCCGCGAGCGGGCCGCGTCCCCGCCGACGCGAGGGGGAGCATCCGCGCCGGCCCCGGCACCCGCGACCGGCCGGCGAGCCGACCATCCGCCGTCGACCGACCACCGATCGGGCGGAACGACACCACCGGCTTCCCGGGCGGCCCACCTCCACCCGGGCCACGCCGGCCGGCGACGCGCTGCCTGGCGCCGAACCACCGCGCCGCGACACGGACGCGGCAGCGCAGGTCGGTCGGAGCGCCGTCGCCGCCGCCGGCCGGGTGCCGGGCATCCGCGACGTCCGCCCGGTCACCGTCCGCGTGGACGACCGGACCGTGGGCCTCGACCTCGACCTCATCACCGAGTACGGACACCACCTGCCCGCCGTCGCCGACGCGGTCCGGCGCGCGGTCGCCGACCGGGTGTACGCCGACACCGGCCACACCGTCGTCGCGGTGACGATCACGGTGCGGGATCTCGTGGTGCCCGGCTCGGACGAGGCCACTCTCCGCCCCTCGACCACGCGGGGAGAGCTGACCATGGCGACCGTCAACCGGGCGGCCTCATTCCTGCTCGGTGTGGTCCTGCTCGCCGGCGGCGCCCTGCTGGCCGCGCAGGCGCTGCTGGTGACGCTCGGTGTACCGACGCCGCTGCTCGTCCGCCCCGGCTGGCACGAGGCGCTGACCAGCACCCGCTGGGCCGATCCGGGCGTGCGGGTGGCGGCCGGTGCGGCCGTCCTGCTGGGCCTCGTCGTCCTGGCCGCTCAACTGCGTCGGTGGACGCCGGTCCGGCTGCGGGTCGACGAACGCGACGGCTGGCACCTGCGCCGACGGTGTGTGGAACGTCGACTGACCGAGGCGGTGGACACCGTGCCGGGCGTACGCCGGACGAGAGTGCGCGTCCGACGGCACGGCGACCGGTGGCGCCCCCGGCTGCACGCCACCGGCGACCCCGCGGCCCGCGCCGAGGTCGAGTTCGCCGTGCGCCAGGAGCTGCGCCGGCTCGCCCGCCCGCGCGTCGACCGAGTCGAGATCCGACTGCTGCCCTCCCGGGGACCGGCATGACCGACGCCGCACATCGCCTGCTGTGGACGATCGTCGCGCTGCTGCTGGTGGCCGGTGGGGCGACCGCGCTGACGATCGGCGCCGGCGCGCTGTCGGGCGGCGACCCGGTCCTGCTCGGCGGCGGCCTGGTCGACGCGTGGCGGCTGGCGACGCCCTGGAGCACCCTGGCCGCCGCGGTGGCCGGGCTGCTGACCGCCGTCGCCGGCCAGCGCCTGCTGCACCGGACGGTACGCCGACCCGACCGGCCCCTGCGGGGCATGCTGAGCCACGCCGGGAACCGTCCCGGTCGCACCCGGCTCGCCACCGAGGTGCTCGTACGCGCCCTGGAACGGGACCTGGTCCGGGCGGCCGGGGTACGCCGCGCCCGGGTCGTGCTCACCGGCCCGCCACCGCGACCCGACGTGTGGGTCCAGGTGGACCTGAGCAGCGACGCCCCCGCCGCGCGGGTCCGCGAGCACGTCCACGCCGCCGTCCGCCGGTTCGCCACGACGGCCGGCTGCGCACCCGCGCACCTCGACGTGACGGCCCGGATCGAGCCGGACCGGCCGTGAGCCGAGCGTCCGTACGGGTCAGCGCGCGGCCCGACGGCCGACCACCCCGCCGCGGTGCCACCCGGCCCAGCCGTCAGGGGTCCAAGGTCCCGGGCCGGTGCGGTCCGGTCGGCCCTGCCGCCCCGAGGGGCCGAGGGCGTCCACTGGAGGTGCCACCGGGAAGCGCGGTGCGAGGCTGAGAAGGGACGTGGACACCATGACCACGACGATCGACCGGACCACCGCCGGGACCCCCGCTGCGGCGACCGACACCACCCGAGCAAAGGCCGCCCGGTACGTCCTGGCGGGCACCCGGATGGCGCTCGGCTGGATCTTCCTCTGGGCATTCCTCGACAAGCTGTTCGGCCTCGGCCACGAGACCGAGTCGAAGAACGCCTGGATCAACGGGGGCAGCCCCACCAAGGGCTTCCTCACCTTCGGGGTCGCCGGTCCGTTCAAGGACATGTACACGAACATCGCCGGCGCCGCCTGGGCGGACTGGCTGTTCATGGTCGGCCTCGCCGGGATCGGCGTCGCGCTCCTGCTCGGTGTCGGCATGCGGGTCGCGGCCGTAGCCGGCGGACTGCTGCTGGTCCTCATGTGGACCGCCGTCCTGCCCCCGGAGAACAACCTCTTCATGGACGACCACCTGATCTACGCCGCGGTGCTGGCCGCCCTGGCGCTGGTCAACGCCGGCGACACCTGGGGCCTCGGGAAGGTGTGGGCGAAGCTGCCGATCGTCCGGCAGGCGCCCTGGCTCCGGTGAGCCCCTCCGACGCGGGCGTCACCCTCCGGGGTGACGCCCGCGAACGTGCGCGTGCGCCCGTGGGCCCGTGGGGAACCGTGTCGATCATCCGCAGTCGGTTCACGGGTGTGGCGTACATCGGCCGTCGGCGATCCGGCAGGATCGACGGTGACCGGACACATCACCGCAACACGGCAGGAGATCCCGCATGAACCAGGCAGCAGGCGCCCGATCGGGCAAGCCCGAGGTGGGTCCGATCGAGGGTGCGCCGCCGGCCGACCTCGTGATCGAGGACATCACCGTCGGCGACGGCCCGCAGGCCGAGCCCGGCCAGTTGGTGAGCGTCCACTACGTCGGCGTGTCGCACTCCACGGGCGGCGAGTTCGACTCGTCGTGGAACCGGGGCGAGGCGTTCGAGTTCCCGCTCGGCGGCGGTCAGGTCATCGCCGGCTGGGACCAGGGCGTGGCCGGCATGCGCGTCGGCGGCCGGCGGCGTCTCACCATCCCGCCGCACCTGGGGTACGGCGACCGTGGCGCCGCCGGCGTCATCAAGCCGGGCGAGACGCTGATCTTCATCGTCGACCTGCTCGGCGTGCGCTGACCGACACCTCGCGGGGGTCGTCCGGCTCGACGCCGGGCGGCCCCTTCGCACGTCAGACCCGGGCGACAGCAGGTCGGCGTCAGACGGCCCCGCTGCCTAGCACGTCAGCGCCCCCCGGCCTTCGGTCACGGCGTGTCCAGTCAGACGGCCCCGCGCCTCGGCACCTCAACGGCGCTCGGCCGCTCGGCGCTCGGCCAGGTCAGGGTCAGGGTCAGGCCGCCAGCACCAGGTCACCGGGCGCGGCCGGCGGACGGCGGACGGGCACGGCCAGATCGGCCGGCGCCGCACGACGGGCGGCCTCGACCACCCGGGCGGGCTCGAGGATCGGCATCACCCGGTGCAGGCCGGTGGCGCGCAATACGCGGGCCACCGCCGGCGTCGGATCGACCACGACCAGCTCGCCGCCCCGGGCCCGGACGCGCAGATGCGCGGCCAGCAGGGCCCGCACCCCGGCGGCGGAGAGCAACCGGAGCCCGGACAGCTCGAGCTGGACGACCGGACGCGCCGGCGCGGACCACAGCGCGGACCGGAACACGGCCACGGTGGCGATGTCGACCTCACCGGCCACCCGCACCTGGACCGCCTGGTCACCCACGCTGACCTGCACGTCGATCCGGTCGCTGCGCTCTTCCATGCCCTGAAATCTAGCCCCCACCACCGACAGTTTCGCCCGTCCGGGGAGTGATTCCGGGTACGTCCAGGGTCATCCCCCAGACTTCCCCTCATCCGCCCGAGGGTGGAGGCCAGGGGCGTCGGGGTCGGCCGAACGACCAGGTGGCGCGCCGTACCGGGCACGCCCCGCATCAGCGTCGGAGAATGGGGCGATGGTGATCCCCCGCCCCCGGCCGCCACGGTTGATCCGGCCCGTCCGCGAACCGGCCACCGTTCCGCCTCCGCTTCGCGGCGTGTGGGCGGCCACCGATCGCCGCCTCGACCAGGTCGACCTCCTGCCCCTTCCCGACGGCGCCGTCGGGCCCGAGGACGTGCTCGTGGACCCGTCCGGTCGGGTCGTCAGCGGCGACGAGGACGGCAACCTCTGGTGGTGGCCGGTCGACGCGCCGGCCGGCACCCGGGGACGGCTGCTGGCCGAGACCGGCGGCCGGCCGCTCGGCATCGAGCTGGACCCGTCCGGGGAGGCCCTGGTCGTCTGCGACGCGTACCGCGGGTTGCTACGGGTCACGCCGGACGGAACGGTCCGCGAGCTGACCGGGACGGCGCCGCCCGTGCACCTGGCCAACAACGCGACGGTGGCCCGCGACGGCACCGTCTACTTCACCGACTCGTCGGACCGGTTTCCGGTCTCGCACTGGAAACGGGACCTGCTGGAGCACCGCCCCAACGGCCGGGTGCTGGCCCACCACCCGGGCAGTGGGCGCACCGAGGTCGTGGCCGAGGGGCTGTACTTTCCCAACGGCATCGCCCTGACGCCCGACGAGTCGGCGCTGATGCTGGTGGAGACCACCACCCACCGGCTGCTGCGCGTCGAGCTGAGCGGCGGGGTGCGGGTGCTCGCCGACCTGCCCGCGTACCCGGACAATCTCTGCGCCGTGGGCGACGGCACGTACTGGATCGCCCTGCCCAGCCCCCGCGTGCCCCTCGCCGAACGGCTGCTGCCGCACCCACGGCTGCGCCAGCTCGCCGCGCTGCTGCCCGACGCCATGCAGCCGCAGCCACGCCGCTACGGGCTGGTCGCGCTCGTCGACGGCGAGGGCACGGTCCGTCGTACGCTGCACGGCCCGGCCGGGCACTACCCGATGATCACCGGGGTACGACAGCACGGCGACCACCTCTGGTTGGGCAGCCTCACCGGGTCCGGCGTGGCCCGCGTACCCCTGGGGTGACGAGCCTGGCCCGCGCCCGACGCCCCCGGGCGGCGGCCGGCCCCGACGGCGGCGGTCCCCGCCCCCGCGAAGGCGAGCGGGCCGGCCCACCGCGTGGGTGGACCGGCCCGAAGGGTGTCTGTCAGCGGCCGCTCACCGAGGGCGCCGGGGCGGGCGACCCGCCGGCGACCGCCCCCGGATGCGCCGGGGCGGCCGGCGCGGGCTTGAGCCCCGGAGGCACCGGCAACGCGCTGCCCCGGACGAACTCGTCCCAGCTCACGTTCCACGCCGTCCAGCCGTTGCCGGGCTGCAACTCGACCTCGGTGCCCTTGACGGTGACCAGGTCGCCGACCTGGGTCACGCCCATCAGCCAGTCGGCGGCGGTGGCGGAGACGTTCGCGCAGCCGTGCGAGGTGTTGGTGTAGCCCTGCTCGCCCTCCGACCAGGGCGCCGAGTGGATGAACTCGCCGCCCCAGGTGAGCCGCTGGGCGTCGTCGACGTCGACCACGTAGCCGCCGTTCGGCTCACCCCGGGTGTCGAAGGTGGTCCGCTCGTGCTTCTCCATGATCACCATCTTGCCGCTGGAACTCGGCGTACTCGGCTTGCCCAGGCTGACCGGGATCCGGCGGACCAGCTTGCCGTCGCGCAGCACCGACATCTGCTTCGTGGCGTTGTCGATCTCCAAGGAGACCTGCTTGCCGATCTTCGAGGTGGCGGTCCGCTCGGCGTCCCCCATCAGTTTCTTACCGATCGGCAGCCCCTGCAGACCGGCCCGGACGCTGATCGTCGTCCCGGGTCGCCAGAAATCGGGTGCCCGGTAATAGACCTGACTCCCGTCGTCCAGCCACGACCAGGTGCCCGGCTGCGGCGGATTCGTCTTCACGAACAACCGGCGCTGCACATCCGCCCTGGCCTCTTTCGGAATTGCCGGGTCGAACGCCACCGTTACCGGCATGGCAGTACCGTACGTCCGGTTGCCGACGAAATAGAGCGTGCTGGTCACCTGCGGCTTCGTCGACGTGGCCATCGTGGTGAACGTGGTGGTCCGCGTCGTCGTCGCACCCGAGTCGCCGGTCGCCGTCACCTCCGCGGTGTACGTGCGCCGGGGCTGCAGCGGCGCGCTCGGCACCCAACCCGAGCCATCCTCACGCGGCTCCGCCTTGACCTGCGCGCCCTTGTCGTCGGTGAGTCGGACAGCCGTGACCCGTCCGCCCTTGACCACCGTGCCGACCTCGGCGCTGACCGGGATCTCGCGGGTCTTGTCGCCCGGCGTGACGGTGAGTTCCGGCGGCGCGGCGTGCCGCTTGGCCGGCCCGGCCACCGGGTCCCGACCGATGGTGCACCCGCCCAACACGAGCGGTGCGGCCGCGACAGTTACCGCCAACAGCGTCAATCGCCGCCTAGACGTCATGTTCAGTCCCCCCGTTTTCGGCTTCCCTCACTCATATTCTGGCCGCCTCGACGGGAGCATTCAGGGCATTCGGAGATAATCGCGAGCGCATTTATCGACGCATTTTCCGCCACTGAGCCGCTTGCCGAGAAAGCGCACCACTGCCGGTTGTGGGTGCTCTCCGGCCGCCCGCATGCCCGCCGACCCCAACGTCCGGTCCGACCACGCCGCCGCCACTCCCGCCCCTATCGCCCTAGGTGCACGACTGCCGCAGCAGGCACACGACCGGCCGGACCGGTCTGGCCTGGGCTGGGCTGGGCTGGGCTGGGCTGGGCTGGGCTGGGCTGGGCTGGTCAAGATCCGCACAACTTCCCCGATGTTGCTGCCTCCGGCCGGCGGGAGGCAGCAAGATCCCCGATGTTGCGCGGATCTTGGCAGCCCCACAACTCATGAGCAGCAGCTGAGCCCGCCCGAGGGAGCAAGTCCCGCGCCCCACCCCACCCGGGCGCGCCGATCTTGCACTTTCGGTTGCCGTTATCGGCAGGCAAGTCCGGTATGTCGGCGCAGAAAGTGCAAGATCGGCGCGGCGGGTGCGGGGCGTGGAGTCTGGGGTCGCGCACCTGGTGGGCGGACTTTTGTCAGGTGGAGCGAAACTTCTGCTGATCGTGAGGGAGCTTTGCCTTTGTCCATGGTCAAGGGTAAGGTCGCTTTCCAGATAGAGGGTTGCCCATTCGTCGATCAGCCTGCCTGCCGCCCCTGCCGGGGTCGGCCGCGGTCCGCCCAGAGGGTCGCCGACCGCGGAATAACGCGTCGTCCACACCGTCCACGCCGGAGCACATCTCCGGCCGGTTCGGCGCGTCCCGGTACGGGCAGCCGGTTGACCGCTGCCGACGGCACGCCATCCGTCAGGAAGGAACCACCACCATGGATCACCAGGCCAACCGCTCGGAGTCGACCGGGGCGTCCGAGTCGGTCAGTCGGCGAGGGTTGCTCCGCGCCGCGACCGTCTCCGCCGCCGCTGTCGGCGCTGCCGGGCTTTTCGCCGGCCCGGCCAACGCGGCGCCCGCCGGTGACACCGCCGCCGCAGGTCAGTCCCACGGCCGGCGTCGGGTGCCGGTGGACCGCATCAGCATCCAGCTCTACACCCTGCGCGACCAGCTCGCCGCCGACCTGCCGGGCACCCTCGCCGCCCTGCGTCGCATCGGCTACCGACGGGTGGAGCACGCCGGCTTCGTCGGGCGTACGGCCGCGGAGTTCCGCGCCGCGCTCGACGCCGCCGGGTTGCGGGCCACCTCCGGGCACACCGGTATCCCGCAGCCGTTCGACGCCGCCACCTGGGAACGCGCCCTGGCCGACGCCAACACGCTGGGCTCCAAGAAGATCGTGCACCCGTACTTCGGTCGGGACGCCGAGGGCCGCCCGTACCGGGACCCGGCCATCTACCGGGCCCTGGCCCGGGACCTCAACCAGGCCGGCCGGCTCGCCGAGCGTGCGGGCCTCGACTTCGGCTACCACAACCACCAGTTGGAGTTCGTGCCGCTGACCGACGGCTCGACCGGCTTCGAGATCCTCACCGGGCAGACCGATCCCCGGCTGGTCCACTTCGAGCTGGACCTCTACTGGACCTGGCGGGGAGCGCACGACCCGGTCGACGTGATCCGGGAGAACCGGGGGCGGATCCGTCAGGTGCACGTCAAGGACCTGGACGTCGAGGGTGGCTTCGCCGATCTCGGCAACGGCGTCATCGACTTCGGTCGCATCTTCGCCCACGAGCGCGAGGCGGGCATCGAGGAGTACATCGTGGAGCGCGACGACGCGGGCACCTCGCCGCGGGTGCCGGCCGACGCCCTCGAGACCGCCCGGGTCGGCTTCGACTATCTCGCCTCGCTCCGGTACTGAGCACCGTGAAGGGCTATTTGATGAACAGAACCGCATTCGCGTCCGCCCTGCTCCTGGTGACCGCCGGCCTGGTCGCGCCGACGACGGCGGCGACCGCCGCGCCGGCTCCGCCACCGGACAGCAGCTTCCAGAAGGTGACGCTCAACGACTTCCCGGGCGAGCCGATGAGCCTCGCCGTCCTGCCCGACCTGCGGGTGCTGCACACCTCCCGGACCGGCGAGGTACGCATCCACGACCCGCGCACCGGGCTCAACACCCTCGCCGCCGACATCGACGTGTACCAGCACGACGAGGAGGGGTTGCAGGGCATCGCGATCGACCCGAACTTCGCCCAGAACAAGTGGGTGTACCTGTACTACTCACCACCCATGGACACCCCGGTGGACGACCCGGCCACGCCGGACGTCAACGAGGGGGACGCGCCGGAGGTCGGCACCGCGGCGGACTGGCAGCGGTTCAAGGGCGCGCTGCGGCTGTCCCGGTTCAAGCTGGAGGGGATGAAGCTCAACCTCGCCAGCGAGCAGCAGATCATCGACGTGCCGACCGACCGGGGGATCTGCTGCCACGTCGGCGGCCAGATCGACTTCGACAGCAAGGGCAACCTGTACCTGTCGACGGGTGACGACACCAACCCGTTCGCCTCCGACGGCTACGTCCCGATCGACGAGCGGGCCGACCGGAACCCGGCGTACGACGCCCAGCGCACCGCGGCCAACACCAACGACCTGCGCGGCAAGCTGCTGCGCATCAAGGTGAAGTCCGGTGGCGGGTACACGGTGCCGGCGGGCAACCTGTTCAAGCCGGGCACCGCGCAGACCCGACCGGAGATCTACGCGATGGGGCTGCGCAACGCGTTCCGCTTCGCGGTCGACCGGCGCACCGACGACGTGTACGTGGGCGACTACTCCCCCGACGCCTCCACGGCGAACCCGCAGCGCGGGCCGGCCGGGCACGGCCGGTGGATGGTGGTCGACAAGCCGGCGAACTACGGCTGGCCGTACTGCGTGACGCCGACCATCGCCTACCGCGACTACGACTTCGCCACCGGCGTGTCCGGTCCGAAGTTCAACTGCACGCGCCCGGTGAACGACTCACCGCACAACACGGGCAAGCGCGTGCTGCCGCCGGTCGAGGCCCCGCAGGTCTGGTACTCGGCGGCCGCCTCGGCCGAGTTCCCGCAGCTGGGCACCGGCGGCATCGCCCCGATGGGTGGCCCGGCGTACGACTACGACGGGACCAGCACGTCGCGTACCCGGTGGCCGGCCTACTACGACGGGGTGCCGCTGTTCTACGAGTGGACCCGGGACTACATCAAGGAGTTCCGCCTCGACGCCGACGGCGACGTCACGGACATCCGGCCGGTGGCGCCGTCGATCGTGGTGGACAACCCGATGGACATGGAGTTCGGTCCGGACGGCGCGCTCTACGTCCTGGAGTACGGCGACGGCTACTTCGCCGAGAACCCGGACGCGCAGTTGTCGCGGATCGACTTCGTCCGGGGCAACCGGACGCCGATCCCGAAGATCAGCGGTACCCCGACCGTCGGGCAGGCCCCGCTGACCGTCGCGTTCTCCAGCGCCGGCACCACCGACCCGGACGGCGACAAGCTGAGCTACGCGTGGGACTTCGACGCGGACGGTTCGGTGGACAGCACCGACCCCAATCCGTCGTGGACGTTCCAGGAGAACGGCTCGTACACGCCGACGCTGAAGGTGACCGACCGCACCGGACGCTCGGCCTCGGCGACCCTGCCGCTGGTGGTCGGGCCGACCGCGCCGGTCATCGAGTTCGTCGCCCCGGTGGCCGGGCAGCCCTTCCAGTTCGGGCAGACGGTCGCGTACGAGATCAAGGTCACCGACGACCTTCCGGTGGACTGCTCGCGGGTGAAGGTCACCTACGTGCTCGGCCACGATGAGCACGGGCATCCGCTCTCCACGGCGACCGGCTGCTCGGGCACCATCCCCACCTTCCTCGACGGTGGGCACAGCGGCGCGGACAACCTGACCGCGGTGTTCGTCGCGGAGTACACCGACGCGCCGACGGAGCCGGGCGTGCCGCCGCAGAGCGCCACGGCGACCGTGGTGCTCGATCCCACGCCGGTGGCCGGCCTGGCCGGCTGACCTGTCGACAGTGACGGCGGCGGCGACCGGAGACACTTCCGGTCGCCGCCGCCTCGCGTCGCGGCCCGGGGCCTGCCGGCCGGAGGGCACCTCGCTCCGGTCGACGCGAGCGCCGGTCAGCTCCAGTCGTTGTCGACGTGGTTGTCGCGCCAGCGTCCGCCCACCGGCGGGGTGTCCAGGCACATCCCGTCGTCGGCGTTGCCGGCCAGGTCGTTGTCCTCGACCCGGCAGTCCACGCAGCTCCCCCGACCGGTGATCCACAGGCCGTGGGTCTGGGTCCGGTCCTCGTGGTTGTCCCAGATCCGGTTACCGCGGATGGTGGCCGAGTCGAACGCCGCGTCGATGGTGATGCCGGCCCGCCGCTCGGGTGCGGCGGACAGCTCGTACCCGCACCCCGGAGGCGGGATGTCCCCGCTCCACGCGCTGATGCCGTCGGGACGCACCGGGGCGAGGGTGAGTTCGTCGCCGGTGTTCGCGGCGACCATCGCCACGGCCCGCCCCACCCGCAGGACCTTGCCGCGGTGACCGTCGTGCGGCCAGTTCGCGGACCGGTCCACCACGGACCGTTCGGCGTAGCGGACGGTCTCGCCGCTACCGCTGGCGGCCTGCGCGTACTGTCGGCCGTTGTTGCGGATCCGGTTGTTGAGCAGCACCGCGTCGGTCATCTGGTGGCCGATCCGGATGGCGTCCAGCCCGTTGCCCCAGAAGTCGTTGCTCTCGATCACCACGTCCCGCACCGGGCCCTGGTAGCCCCGCCCGAGGTCGTACGCGTGGTAGCCGTGCTGACCGTTGCCGCTGATCCGGTTGCCCCGGATGGTGTACGGGCCCGGGGTGTTGCCGACGCTGACCCCGTCGCGGATGTTGCCGTCGATGACGCAGTCGGCGACCAACCCACCCCGCCCGGCCACCCCGGCGGTGCCCTGGGCGGAGATGTCGAAGCCGGCCTCCAGGTTGCCGGCCATGGTGCAGGCGGAGACGATGAGACCGTCGGCGCCCCAGTCGGAGATGCCGAACCGGTTGCCCTGGCTGTGGCAGCCGATGATGCGGTAGCCACGCGGCGGCGTCCAGTAGTCCTTCTGCAGTTCGAGGAAGATGCCGTTGGTGCCGTTGGCGAGGGTGGTGCAGTTCGCGATGGTGAGGCGCTCCACCGAGCCCCACCCGCCGATGCCCACGCCGATCCCGGCGCCGCCGATCTGCTCGCCGTTGTCCAGTCGGCCGCAGCCGACCACGACCACGCCGTCGATCAGCGAGTCCTGCAGGAAGTCGCAGCCCAGCCCGGTGGCGGCGGTGTGGTGGATGTAGAGGTTGCGGAACACGCCGCGCACCACGTACTGCAGGCCCAACCCCTTGGCGAGGTAGTTGTACTCGGCC
This sequence comes from Micromonospora sp. NPDC049107, assembly GCF_040648595.1. Taxonomy (NCBI): domain Bacteria; kingdom Bacillati; phylum Actinomycetota; class Actinomycetes; order Micromonosporales; family Micromonosporaceae; genus Micromonospora; species Micromonospora sp. NPDC049107. The sequence continues at coordinate 1,095,122 of NZ_JBEZEC010000001.1, read as the reverse complement.
ATCGCCACGCCCGAGCCGTCGATCTGGAAGTCGGCGAAGGTGCAGTCGGCGATGTGGCGGTCCCGGTCGGCGCCGTGCTGCACGGTGGTCCAGAACGCCAGTGGGGTCGGGTCGGCGCGGTTGCCCTCGTTGCTGAGCATGAACCGGGTCGCCGCCGGGCCGGCCCCGACCAGCGAGACGCCGCTGCGCCACACCGTTCCGGCGTCGCGGATCGAGTAGATGCCGGGCGGGCAGTAGATGACGCGGGCCCGACCGTCCGAGGCGTACCCCGCACCGAGGCGGTCCACGAGGGCGGCCAACGCCGGCTGGTCGTTGGTCGCGCCGTCACCGGTCAGGCCGTACTCCCGGGCGTCGCAGTAGAGCGGCGCGCCGGCCGCGGCGGGCCGGCGGACGCGGATCGAGTTGAGTAGCAGCTCGTTCGCCACGGCCACGGGTCGGCTCCCTTCGACGCGTCCGGCGCGTACCGGCGGGGCCGACTTCCCGGTGACACGGCCGGGAAACCCCGGGGCACGCGCCGGCCCCGACGCCGCGCGGGCGACGTCGGGGCCCAGGGGGTACGCGTCAGACGGCGGCGATCAGCAGCGCCGGGCGCTCCACGCAGTCTGCGACGTGCCGCAGGAAGCCACCGGCCACCCCGCCGTCGCACACCCGGTGGTCGAACGTGAGGCTCAACTGGGTGACCTTGCGGACGGCCAACTGCCCGTCGACCACCCACGGCTTGTCCACGATCCGCCCCACTCCGAGCAGCGCCGCTTCGGGGTGGTTGATGATCGGCGTGGAGCCGTCCACGCCGAACACCCCGTAGTTGTTGAGGGTGAAGGTGCCGCCGGTGAGCCGGGCCGGCGCGAGCGTCCCGGCCCGCGCCGCGGCGGTGGTCTCCGCCAGCGCGGCGGCCAGTTCGGCGGTGGTGAGCCGCTGGGCGTCCCGCAGCACCGGCACCAGCAGGCCCCGGTCCGTCTGCGCGGCGATACCCAGGTGCACGCCGGCGGACTGGACGATCCGCTGGCCCTCGGTGTCGACGCGGGCGTTGAGCTGCGGGTACCGGCGCAGGCCGCTGAGGCAGATCCGGGCCAGCAGGGCCAGGATGCTTACCGGGGCGTCGGGCGTCGCCGCGTTGATCGCCGCACGGGTCTCCAGCAGCCCGGTGGCGTCCACGTCGACCCAGATGGTCACCTCGGGGATCTCCCGCCGGCTGCGGGAGAGCTTGTCGGCGATGACCTTGCGGATGCCGGTGAGTGGGATGACCACGTCGCCGTCCCCGGTCGGGGCCAGGGCGACGTGGGGCTCCGGCACGGCGGCGAGCCGGGGCGCGGTCGAGGCCGCCTCCACGTCGGCGCGGCGGATCACGCCGCCGGGTCCGGTGCCCCGCACGGTGGCGAGGTCGACGCCGCGCTCGCGGGCCAGCCGGCGCACGATCGGCGAGATGACCAGGGCACTCGACGACTGGGCACCAACCGTCGCGCCACCGTCGGCGGCAGCGGAGTGGGAGGCCGGACTCGCGCCGGGCCGGTCAACCCCGACCGTGCCGGTACCGGCCGGGCCAGTGACGGCCGAGCCAGTGACGGCCGAGCCAGTGACGGCCGAGCCAGTGACGGCCGGACCGACACCGACCGGACCGGCGGCGGCCGAGCCAGCGCCGATCGCGCCAACCTCGCTCGCGCCAACGCCGGTCGGGCCGGTGGCGGTCGGCGCGGCGTCGGTCGGGTCGGGGGCGAGGGTCAGGCGCGGCCGGCGGCGACGGCGCGTCGCGCCGCCGTGCCCGGTGCCGTACCCGATCAGAACGTTGCCGGAGCCGGCCCGCTCCTCCTCACGGTAGGTGGCGTGCCCGGCGGGCTCGTCGCCGCCGCCGTCCAGCGGCGCGATGGTGATCAACGGCTGGCCGACCGGGCGTACCTCGCCGGCCGCGCCGTGCAGGGTCACGACCCGTCCGGCGTACGGGCAGGGCACGTCGACGACCGCCTTGGCGGTCTCCACCTCGACCACGCTCTGGTCCACCTCGACGACGTCACCGACGGCGACCCGCCACTCGACGATCTCGGCCTCGCTCAGCCCCTCGCCCAGGTCGGGCAGGAGGAAGACCTGGGTCCGCTCGACGGTGGTCATGCCGCCGCCCAACGCGCGTCGGGCTGGTCGTCCCACTGCAGGCGGGCGACCGCGTCGAGGACGCGGTCCACGCCGGGCAGGTGGGTGTGCTCCAGCATCGGCGCCGGGTACGGGATGTCCAGCCCGGCCACCCGCAGCACCGGCGCGTGCAGCGCGTGGAAGCAGCGCTCCTGCACCCGGGCGGCGATCTCCGCGCCGACGCCCGCGAAGCCGGGCGCCTCCTGGATGACCACGCAGCGACCGGTGCGCCGGACCGAGGCGGTGATGGTGGCGTCGTCGAACGGCACGATGGTGCGCACGTCGACGACCTCCAGGTCCCAGCCCTCCTCGCGCGCGGCCTCGGCGGCCTCCAGGGCGACCGGCACCGCCGGTCCGTACGCCACCAGGGTGGCGTCGCGGCCGGGCCGGCGCACGACGGCCCGGCCGAACGGCTCGGTCCGCGTCGGCAGGGCCGCGTCGGCGCTGGCGAAGTAGAGCTTCTTGGGCTCCATGAAGACCACCGGGTCGGGGTCGTCGATCGCCTCCCGCAGCAGGGAGTACGCGTCGTCGACGGTCGCCGGGGTGACGACCTTCAGGCCGGGGGTGTGCGCGTAGTACGCCTCGGACGAGTCGCAGTGGTGCTCCACCCCGCCGATCCCACCCGCGTACGGCACCCGGATGACGATGGGCACGCTGAGCGCGCCCCGGGTGCGGTTGCGCAGCTTCGCCACGTGCGAGGCGATCTGCTCGAACGCCGGGTACGCAAACGCGTCGAACTGCATCTCGACGACCGGCCGCAGCCCGGACATGGCGAGGCCGACGGCGAAGCCGACGATGCCGGCCTCGGCCAGGGGCGTGTCGAAGCAGCGGTTCTCGCCGAAGCGTGCCTGGAGGCCGTCGGTGATCCGGAAGACGCCGCCGAGCGCGCCGACGTCCTCGCCGAAGACGACGACCTTCTCGTCGGCGGCGAGCGCGTCGGCGAGCGCGGTGTTGAGCGCCTTCGCCATGGTGGTGGCCATCAGGCGTCACCCTCCTCGTCGCGTGCGGCGGCCAGCTCGGCGCGGATGAGTTCGCGCTGCTCGACGAGCTGCGGGGTGGGCTCGGCGTAGACGTGGTCGAACAGGCTCAGCGGGTCGACCGTGGGCTGGCTGTTCATCCGGGCGCGCAGGTCCGCGGCGTACGCCTCGGCCTGCTCGGCGACCTCGGCGACCGCCGCGTCGTCGAGCACCCCACGGGCGCGCAGGTAGGCCTGGAGGCGGGCGACCGGGTCCCGGTCCCGCCAGGCGTCGACCTCGGCGCCGTCGCGGTAGCGGCTGGCGTCGTCGGCGTTGGTGTGCGGCTCCATCCGGTAGGTGTGCGCTTCCACCAGGAACGGCCCCTTGCCGGCGCGGGCGTGCGCGACCGCGCGGGTGAGCACGGCGAGCACGGCCACCGGGTCGTTGCCGTCGACCTGCTCACTGGGCACCCCGTAGCCGATGCCCTTGTACGCCAGCGACGGCGCGGCGGTCTGCCGGGACAGCGGGACGCTGATGGCGTACCTGTTGTTCTGCACGAAGTAGACGACCGGGGCTTTGAACACGGCGGCGAAGTTGATGCCCTCGTGGAAGTCGCCCTCGCTGGTCGCCCCGTCACCGATGAAGGCCAGCGCCACGGTGTCGCGCCCCTGGTACGCCTCACCGTGGGCGAGGCCGGCGGCGTGCACGCACTGGGTGGCGAGCGGGGTGCACTGCGGCGCGGTGTGCACCCGGGTCGGGTCGTAGCCGCAGTGCCAGTCGCCGCGCAGCAGGGTGAGAACCTCGACCGGATCGATGCCTCGGGCAACCAGCGCCATCGATTCGCGGTAGGTGGGGAACACCCAGTCGGTGTCGCGGACGGCGAGCGTGGCGGCCACCTGGCACGCCTCCTGGCCCCGGGACGACGGGTAGACGGCGAGGCGACCCTGCTTGGTCAGCGCGGTCGCCTGGGTGTCGAACCGGCGGCCGAGCACCATCCGGCGGTACAGCTCCCGCAGCGCCTCGACGGGCGGCTCCGGGTAGTCGGTACGGGCCGGCAGCGGCGTGCCGGTCTCATCGAGCAGGCGGACCGGTTCGGCGTCCGGCAGCAGCGGACGCGCCGGGTCGGGCGGGGTGACCGTCCGACGGGCGCGCGGGGATGCCCTGCGGACCGCCTGGGGTGTGGTCGTCACGGCGGGACCTCCTGGGACGTGTGGTGAGCCTATGCTTCCGCCTGACGGATGATTGACTCAAGATCCACGAAGAAGGCGGGACGTCTGGCATGCGGAAGGCAGATCGGTGAGCCAGGAGACCGGAGACGGGGTGGGCCAGGCGACCGGAGCGGGACGATCGGTCCGAGCCTTGGACGAGGTCGACCGGCGGATCGTGGACGAGCTGGTCCGCGACGGGCGTACGTCGGTGCGCACGTTGGCCGAACGGATCCACATCTCGCGCACCAACGCGTACGCGCGGGTCGAGCGCCTGATGCGCGACGGCGTGATCACGGGGTTCCGGGCACAGGTCGCGCCCGAGGCGGCCGGGCTGGGCACCTCGGCGTACATGGCGTTGACGATCGAGCAGAACACCTGGCGGGAGGTGTCGGCCGAGCTGGCCCAGGTGCGCTACGTCGAGCACGTCGCGCTGCTCAGCGGCGAGCACGACGTGCTGGCCCTGGTCCGGGCGCCGGACAACGCCGCCCTGCGGGACGTCGTACTCGACCGGGTGCAGCGCATCTCCGGGGTGCTGTCGACAAGGTCGTGGCTGGTCTTCGAAGAGTTCGAGGGCACACAGAGCCCCTGGGCCTGAGGTGTAAGGAAGGGCCCCCTATTACCGCCTGGTGTCTAATAAGGGGCCCTTCCTTACACCTCGGGCGGAGCCTCCAGGCGCTCGCGGTCGGCTAGGGCCAGCAGCGGCTCCAGCGAGTGCCGGTCGCCGTCCAGGCCGGCGTGCGGGTCGCCGCGCTCGGCGAACCGGGCCGGCACGGTGAGCACGTCGAAGTCCTCCGGACGGGCGTCGTCCAGCTCCGCCCAGTCCAACGGCGCCGACACCAACGCTTGCGGCGTCGGCCGGATCGAGTACGCCGACGCCATGGTGTGGTCGCGGGACATCTGGTTGTAGTCGACGAAGACCGGCCGGTCCCGCTGGTCCCGCCACCAGGTGGTGGTGACCAGGTCCGGCAGCCGACGCTGCATCTCCCGCCCCAGCGCGAGCACCGCCCGGCGGCACTCGCCGAAACTCCACCGCGGCTCGATTGACAGGTACACGTGCAGGCCCCGGCCGCCGGTCGTCTTCGGGTAGCCGGTCATGCCCAGCTCGGCGAGGAACGCGCGCACCTCCCGGGCCACCGGCACCACCTGCTCGAAGCCGACGCCCGGCAGCGGGTCGAGGTCGATGCGCAACTGGTCGGGGCGCTCCACGTCGCGGGCGGACACCGGCCACGGATGAAACCGCAGGGTGCCCAGGTTGGCCGCCCAGATCACCACGGCCAGTTCGCTCGGCGCGACCTCGTCGGCAGTCCGGCCGCTGGGGAACGTGATGTGCGCGGTGCGCACCCACTCGGGCGCGCCCGCCGGCAGCCGCTTCTGGTAGAACGCGTCGCCGCGGTTGGTCTGCCGGGTGGCGATCGTCGCCCCCTCGAAGACGCCGCGCGGCCAGCGTTCCAGCATGGTCGGCCGGTCGCGCAGCGCCCGTAGGATCCCGTCGCCGACCGCCAGGAAGTAGCGGACCACGTCCAGCTTGGTCAGCCCACGTTCCGGAAAGTACGGCTTGTCGGGGCTGGAGACGCGGACCAGCCGCTCCCCCACCCGGATCTCCTCCGCCGCCGTGGCCACGCCCCCGAGGGTACGACGTGGGGGGCGGACCCGGTGGGCTACCGACCGGTGACCAGCGTGGCGTGCTGCTGCGGCGACGGGCCGCCGACCGACTGCGTCGCGGACAGCTCGGCGCCGGAGTGTTCCCACAACTGCTCGTCTCGGTGTGCAGATCGTCGCTCGGCGACCAGCCGAGCACCTCGGCGGCGAGCCTGACGTCCAGCCGCCGCCAGGTCGACTCGGCCGGGCCGGTCTGCTCGGCCTCGACCAGGTCGGTCGGCACCCCACTGACGTCGATGAGGAGCTGGGCCATGTCACGGACGCTGGCGGCGACCCCGCGACCGATGTTGATCACGTAGCCGGCCGCCGCGGGCCGGGTCGTGGCCAGCAGCACGGCGGCGGCCACGTCGCTCAGGCCCACGAAGTCCCGCCGCGGGCCCGGCGAGCAACTGCGCGTCGTTGAGCCTTCACCTGCCGCCCGGCGGAGTTGATCACCAAGTCCGGTTCGAGGTCACGCAGCAGCGCGGTGATCTCGTCGACGTCGGCGGCGGCGGCGGCCAGATCCAGGGCGCGGACCGTGACACCCGCCCCGATGTCACGCGGGGTACGGGCGCCCCGCGATGACGGTGTGCCCGGCATTGGCCAGCGCCCGGCAGATGGGGCGGCCGAGGAAACCGGTGCCGCCCAGCACCACCACCCGCCGCGACCCGCCGGCCGCCGGCTGCCGCTGCGCGACGATCATGACCGCCCCCGGTCGTGGTCGCTCATCGGCCCGGCCCGAACGCGTGCCGCGACAGGCTCTTCACACCGGTCATTCGGCCGGCGAGGATCGCCGTCGGCAGCAGCGTGATGGCGTGCAGCCGGGACGACATGTAGCGGCGGGCCGCCCGGGCCGCCCGCGGCCAGCCCTGCTCGTCCATCCGCCGGGCGACGTCGACGAAGAACGCCCGTGCCTCGGTGAACCGGGTGCCGGCGATCGCGTCGGCGGCAGACTTGCTCACCGCGTGCCGCCGGTACTGGAAGCACAGGGTGGTGTCGATCGCCATCTGCTCGCCCCGCTGGATGAGATCGATCACCAGCGCGAGGTCCTGGATGACCTGGAGCTCCTCGCGGAAGTTGACGGCCTTGAGCGCGTCCGTCCGCCAGCAGATCGACGGGAAGTATAACCAGCAGCCGCGCAGCAGGCTGGCCGCCAGATCCTCGCCACCCATCAGCGTCCGGGACTCGACGCGCGGTGCGTAGAGCCGCCGCTTGGCCTCGTCGACGATGGTGTTGACCACCGTGCCGTCGGCGTCGATGATCTCGACTCCCGGCTGCACCATGCCGACGCCCGGGTACTGCTCGATCACCGACCGCACGGTCGCCACGTAGTTGGGGTGCATGATGTCGTCCGTGCCCATCATCACCAGGTACTCGTGTTCGGCGAGGCCGACGCACTTGCGGAAGTTGCCGGTGATGCCGAGGTTGCGCTCGTTGCGCTGGTAGCGCACCCGCTCGTCGGTGATCTGCGCGAACCACTCCGGCACGCCCGGCTCGGTGCCGTCGTCGACCACGGTCAGCCGCCAGCCCGGGTCGGTCTGTGCCAGCACGCTGCGCACCGCCGCCTGCATGAGGGGCACGCTCCCGTAGTACGGCAACATGATGTCGACAATCATCTGCTCCCCGGACCTTACTGTGCGTGGTGGACGTGCGCGACGAGCGCGGGCCACATTATCAGTCATCCCACGCGAATCCCGTACCGGCGAGCCGGCCTGCCGGGCCGTCGCGACATTGCCCCGGGACGCCGGGCCGACGGGTCCGACGACGTCTACGCCGAGGGCTATCATCGTCGCGCCCGAACCGCACGCCCCCGGATTGGACGCAGATGCCAGACCGTGCCGTCATCACGGATGCGCCTCAGGCGCAGAACGACGTGGGCTCGCCCCCGCCGGCCGCCGAGCCGGCCCGCCGGCGACTTCCGTTCGCCCGCCGGCTGGCGCTCAGTGTCTGGTTCTGGCCGACGGCATTCGCGGCCCTCGCGGTCGGCTGGCGACTCGGCAGCCCGGAGATGTGGCAGGACGAGCTGGTCAGCATCGACCTGGCGAACCGCTCCACCAGCCAGATCCTGAGCATGCTGAAGAACGTCGACGCCGTGCACGGCGCGTACTACCTGTTCATGCACGGCTGGGCAACCGTCTTCGGCAGCGGGCCGACCAGCGTGCGGGTGCCGTCGGCGCTGGCCATGATCCTGGCCACCGCGTGCGTGGCGCTGGCCGGGCGACGGATCTTCGGCCAGACAGCCGGGATCGCCGGCGGGTTCACCTTCGCCCTCGTGCCCACGGTCACCCGTTTCGGGCAGGAGACCCGGTCGTACGCCTTCGTCGTCCTCGCCGCCGCCGCGGCCACGCTGTTCCTGCTCCGGGCCTTGGAGCGGCCGGGGTGGCTGCGGTGGGCGCCCTACACGCTCGCCGTGGCCGGTATCGGCCTGGTGAATGTGGTGGGGCTCACCCTGCTGATCGGGCACGGCCTGGCCGTGCTGATCCACTGCTGGCGGGAGCGTCGTTGGTGGTCGGTGGTCTGGTTCGGGCTCGCCGCGTTGGCCGGCGTGGGCATCGCCGCCCCGGTGATCCTGCGCGGCATGAAGCAGGCGGGCCGGCAGATCAGCTGGATCCCGGACAGCGCGCCCTGGACGGTCTGGGAACAGGTCCTCGGCTCGGTGTTGCTGGCCTTCGCCGTCACCGCGCTGGCCGTGGTCGGTGTGCTGACCCACCTGCGCCGCGGCACCGCCGCTCGGACCGTCATGTTCGCGCTCATCGCCGCCGTGCCGCTGCCGGTTGTCCTGCTGGCCTCCACCGGCGACATCAACTACTTCTTCTCCAAGTACCTGCTCTTCGTCCTGCCGGCCTGGGCGGTGCTCGCCGGCGCGGGCGTCGCCGCGTTGCGCCGCGTCCCGCTGGTCGTGGTGGGTCTGGTGGTGCTCGCCGGCCTGAGCGTGCCCGGCCAGCTCGCACTGCGCGCCGAGTACTCGCACAGCTGGTACACCTATCCGCAGAAGCGGGCGTTCGCGCCGTTCGGGTACTCCGAGGCGGCGCGGGTGGTCGAGTCCGGTTACCAACCCGGCGACGGGCTGGTGGCCGGTGGCGCCTGGTGGTGGGCGGCCGAGGACGGGGTTCGGTACTACCTTCCCAAGGACGTGAAGCTGCGCAACGTCTTCGAGCAGCGTTCCGCAGCCCAACGCAATGAACTCTTCAACGCGGCCTGCACCAACCCCGCCCGTTGTCTGCACGACGAGCCGCGACTGTGGGTGCTGCTGCCGGCGGTCACCGACACGCCGCTGGCCAGCCTGCCAAAGAAGCAGTCCGCCGTGCTCACCGAGCGCTACGAGGTGGTCCGGGTCGACCACGTGACCGGGATGACCGTGGCCCTGCTGCAACGGCGCGGCTGAGTCGACGCCCGGCCCGGCGCGGCACGGTTACCCCGTGCCGCGCCCGGGTACCGGGGTCGGCATGGCGGAACTGTCGACGCTCTGGATCATCCGGCACGGGGAGAGCACCGCGAACGTGGCGGCCACCCGGGCCGAGGAGGCCGGCGCGGACGTGATCGCCCTGAGCCACCGCGACGCCGACGTACCGCTCTCGGACACCGGCGAGGAGCAGGCGCGGGCGACCGGCCGCTGGCTCGCGGGGCTGCCCGAGGACCGGCGACCCGAGGTCGCGGTGGTGTCGCCGTACCTGCGGGCGGTCTCCACGGCCAAGCTGGCGCTGCACGGCACCGGGATTCCGGTGAGCCGTGACGAGCGGCTGCGCGACCGGGAGCTGGGCATCCTGGACGGCCTGACCGGGCACGGGGTGCGCCGGCGGTTTCCCGACGAGGCGAAGCGCCGTGAACGGCTGGGCAAGTTCTACTACCGACCGCCCGGCGGTGAGGCCTGGACCGATGTGGCGCTGCGTCTGCGGACGCTCCTCGGTGACCTGCGCCGCGACCACGAGGGCCAGCGGGTGCTGCTGTTCGGCCACGACGCGCTGGTCTTCCTGCTGCGCTACCTCATCGAGGGATTGACCGAGCCGGAGCTGATGGCGTTGACCCGCGAACACGTGATCGCGAACTGCTCGGTCACCGACTGGTCGGCCGACGAGCAGGGCCGCCTGCGGCTGGGCGGTTTCAACGAGGTCGGCCACCTGCACCGGCAGGGCGCCGAGGCGACCAGGGAGGACGAGATCCATGCCGAACCGGTCTGAGGTAAAGGTGATCACGCCGGCGCTGCTGCGGGACTGGGCGCTGCCGGTGCCGGCCGGGGGCAAGGAGAGTCGGGGCACCGTGCTGGTGATCGGCGGCTCCCGCTTCACCCCCGGGGCGGTCCTGCTCGCCGGAGTGGCCGCGCTGCGCGCCGGCGCCGGGGTGCTCCAGCTCGCCCTCGCCGAGTCGACCGCCGCCACGCTGAGCATCCAGGTGCCCGAGGCGCTGGTGGTGGGGCTGCCGGAGACGCCCGACGGCACGGTGGCCGCCGACCGGGCCGGCCAGCTCGGTGAGTTGGCCGGCGCGGCCGACGTGGTGGCCCTGGGTCCGGGGTTGACCGGCATCGACGAGACCTCCCGACTGCTGGACCTCGTCCTGGAGGCGGCCGGTCCGGACACCCCGCTGGTCCTGGACGCGTACGCGCTGGGCGCGCTCAGCCACGAGCCGAAGCTGCTGGTCGGCTCCGGCCGCCCGGTGGTGCTCACCCCCAACGTCACCGAGGCCGGCCACCTGCTGGGCCGGGACCCGGGTGACGACCTGAGCGCCGAGGCCGCCGAGTTGGCGCAACGGTACGACGCGGTGGTCTCGCTCTACGGTCACGTGGCCGCCCCGGACGGCCGCGGATGGCGGGAGGAGAGCGGCGACGCCGGCCTCGGCACGTCCGGCAGCGGGGACGTGCTCGCCGGCCTGCTCGCCGGGCTCCTGTCCCGGGGCGCCGACCCGGCGCAGGCCGCCTGCTGGGGTGCGTTCGCGCACGCCGTGAGCGGCCAGCGGCTGATTCCCCGGTACGGCCGGATCGGTTTTCTGGCCCGGGAACTGCTCGACGAGATCCCGCGCACCCTGGCCACCGTCTGACCAGGCGAGGTGAGCCGGGTTCGCCTGTTTCGTCACTCCGGCTCGGGGTACCGGATCGACACCAGCCGAGCTACCGAACAAGGGGGCACACCGGTGTCGACCGATGCCATCGTCCTGCTCAAAGAGGACCACAAGGAGATGCGCCGTCTGTTCAAGGCCTTCCAGGACGCCGAGGAGGGACCGGCGAGCCAGCGGCAGAAGCTGGTGGACCAGATCCTGGAGGCCCTGACGGTGCACACCTACCTGGAGAACGAGGTGATGTACCCGGAGGTCCGCCGGCTCCTGCCCGACCTGGAGGACGACATCCTCGAGTCGTACGAGGAGCACCACGTGGCCGACCTGCTCTGCCTGGAACTGGCCAGCATGGACGCCAAGGACGAGCGCTTCACCGCCAAGACGACGGTGCTGATCGAGAACGTCACGCACCACGTCGAGGAGGAAGAGGAGGAGTGGTTCCCCAAGGTCCGCGAGGCGTTGGGCCGTAAGCAGCTCCAGGAGATCGGCGAGAAGATGATCGCGCTGCGCGCGGACGCGCCGCGTACCCCCACCCAGCCGAAGGCGATCAAGAAGGCGCGCGACGCGGTGACCGCCTGAGGCGAGGCGTTCGCACCGAGGGGCCCGGCACATCGCCGGGCCCCTCGTCGGTTCGTTGGCTCCGTCGCCCGAGCCCGGCTCGGCCATCCGGCGGTGCCGCTCGGACCTGCGCTGGTCCGGGATGATCTTCCCGGCGGCCGGCTGCACCTTGCTGATCAGTGAACCCGCCGTGACGGCCTGGTCACCCCTCATCACCTCGGCGTACTCGCGTCGGGAGGTCGGCCGGGTCGGCCGGGTCGGGCGGCGCCGGCCCGGTAGGATCGGCGCGGGCCGTTACTGGCGCGTTGGGATGGAGAACCATCGGGGAGCGGCCCCGTCACGAGGACGTTTGCCGTGCGCCTGGGCCTTCCGCACATTCGTAGGAGGTCGCATGTCGCGCAACGCCGAGTCCACCGCATTCCGGAGCGCCCTCGAGGTGATCCGGGCTGTCGAGCCGCGGGTGGCCGACGCCATCGGCGCCGAGCTGACCGACCAGCGGGAGTCGCTCAAGCTCATCGCCAGCGAGAACTACGCCTCCCCGGCGACGCTGCTGGCGATGGGCAACTGGTTCAGCGACAAGTACGCCGAGGGCACCGTCGGCCGCCGCTTCTACGCCGGCTGCCAGAACGTCGACACCGTCGAGGCGCTCGCCGCCGAGCACGCCCGGGAGCTGTTCGGGGCCGCGCACGCGTACGTGCAGCCGCACTCGGGCATCGATGCCAACCTGGTCGCCTTCTGGGCGGTGCTCGCCGACCGGGTGGAGTCCCCCGCCCTGAAGAAGGCCCAGGTACGCCAGGTCAACGACCTCACCGAGGCGGACTGGTTCGAGCTGCGCCGCGAGCTGGGCAACCAGCGGATGCTCGGCATGTCCCTGGACGCCGGCGGCCACCTCACCCACGGTTTTCGGCCGAACATCTCCGGCAAGATGTTCGACCAGCGCAGCTACGGCACCGACCCGGCCACCGGGCTGATCGACTACGACCGGGTGGCCGAGGCCGCCCGCGAGTTCAAGCCGCTGATCCTGGTCGGCGGCTACTCGGCGTACCCCCGGAAGGTGAACTTCCGGATCCTGCGGGAGATCGCCGACTCGGTCGGCGCGACCTTCATGGTCGACATGGCGCACTTCGCGGGCCTGGTGGCCGGCAAGGTGTTCACCGGCGACTTCGACCCGGTGCCGCACGCGCACATCGTCACCACCACCACCCACAAGTCGCTGCGCGGCCCGCGCGGCGGCATGGTGCTCTGCCAGCCGGAGCTGGCCGACCAGGTGGACCGGGGCTGCCCGATGGTGCTCGGCGGCCCGCTGCCGCACGTGATGGCCGCCAAGGCCGTCGCCCTGGCCGAGGCCCGCCGCCCCGACTTCGCCGACTACGCCCAGCGGATCGTGGACAACTCGCAGGCCCTCGCCGACGGGCTGCTGCGTCGGGGCGCGAAGCTCGTCACCGGTGGCACCGACAACCACCTGGTGCTGATCGACGTGTCCGGCTACGGGCTCACCGGCCGGCAGGCCGAGCAGGCCCTGCTCGACTCGGGCATCGTCACCAACCGCAACTCGGTCCCGCAGGACCCGAACGGCGCCTGGTACACCTCCGGCATCCGGATCGGCACCCCGGCGCTGACCACTCGCGGGCTGGGCACCGCCGAGATGGACCAGACGGCGGAGCTGATCCACACCGTGCTGACCCAGACCACGGCCGGCGCGAACGCCGACGGCACCCCGTCCAAGGCGAAGTACACGCTCGACGCCGACCTGGCCGACAAGATCTCCCGCCAGGCCGCCGACCTGCTGGCCCCCCACCCCCTCTACCCCGCCGTCGACCTAACCTGACGGCCTCCCCACCCCCCACCCCCACCCCCGCCGCGGACGACCGCGTCGATCATGGAGTCGTGGTGCCCGAATCAGGGCGAGTGGCGACCTTCGTCCACCACCACAACTTCATGATCGACGCGGACGGGGGTGGGGGCGGGGGCGCGGGGCGGGGCGGGGCGGGGGGGCGCGGGGCGAGGGTGGGGGTTAGTTCAGGGGGCGTTTTAGGTGGTAGCGGTGGACTTCGGTGCTGCCCTGGACGTTGTTGACGTCCTCGGCCGCTGAGACCAGCTCCCAGCCCTCGCGGCCGGCGCGGTTGAGGTGCGCGATGGCCGTGTCGCCGTAGGCGGTGATGTCCTTACGGGACCCGTCCGGGCCGTACCAGACGAACGAGACGGTGAAATTGCGACCCTGTCCCTGATAGCGACGAACGAGCAGGGCGTACTCCCAGGCAACCATGCGGCCCATTATGACCGTCCACGCAGGAGCTCGTCGGTGACGAGGGCGGCGAGTCGGTCCAACCCGACGTCGATCTGCTCCGGCGTCACCGCGCTGACCGACAGCCGCAGCGCGCGCACCGGCGCGGTGTCGTCGTAGAAGTGCGCCATCGGCGTCCACAGCACGCCGTAGTCCCGCCCCGAGATGTCCAGCAACGCGTCGTCGACGACGAACGGCACGGTCACCACCACGAAGAACCCGCCGGCCGGCACCGTCCAGCGCACCTCCGGCCGGTCCGCGAAACGCCGGGCCAGGCCGGCCACCAGGTGGCGCAGGTTGCGGGCGTACGCGGCCCGCTCCCGGGTGTTCGCGGGCACCAGGCTGCACCCGTGCTCCAACAGCCGCCCACCGATCACCGCCTGCGCGAGCGGTGAGGTGTTCACGGTGACCATGCTCTTGATCATGGCGAGTTGGTCGGCGAGCGGCCCGACGCGGCCGTCCGGTCCGGCCACCCGCTGGTCGGCGACCACGTAACCGACCCGGGCCCCGGGCAGCACCGTCTTGGCGAAGGAGCCGAGGTAGACCACCCGGCGGTCGGTGTCCAGCGCCTTCAGCGTGGGCGGGCGCGGCCCGTCGGCGACGGCGAACAGCCCGTACGGGTTGTCTTCCAGCAGCAGCAGGTCCTCCTCGGCGGCCAGCGCCAGCAGCCGCTGCCGGTCGGCGACGTCGATGCTGGTCCCGGACGGGTTGGCGAAGTCCGGCATCACGTAGCAGGCGCGGGGCCGTAGGCCCGCCTGGCGGGCGCGGCGGGCCTGGGCCCGCAGGTCGCCCAGGTCCACCCCGGACGGTCCACCGGCGACCGGCCACACCGGCAGGTCCACCAGCCGGGCCGCCCCGGTCAGCCCGACATAGGTCGGCGCGACCGCCAGCAGCACGTCCGTCGGGCCGGTCCGCAACGCCCGCAGCACCAGGAACATGGCCTCCTGACACCCGACGGTCACCACCACGGTCTCCGGGTCGACCGTGATCCCCTCGTCGAGGGCGAGGTTCCGGGCGACCAGGTGGTGCACGATGCCCTTGGTCCGGCCGTACTGCATCAGCAACCGGCGTGCCTGCTCGGGCGAGTGCCCCCGCTCGTCGACGAGGTGCCGGTGGAACGTGTCCAGGTGCCGGTGCACCGCGGCGACGTCGAGGAACTCCTCGTACGGGCGGCCGGCCGCGAGCGACACCGCCGCCGGATACCGTTCGGACACCTCGTTGAGGAAGTTCATCGAGGTCAGCGCCGGGTCCCCGAGCGCGGGGTGCAGATCGGCGACGGTGAGGTCGGCCGGTTCGGTGGCGTCCACCGGCTCAGCCCGTCCGGAGGGTCCGTAGCCCGGCCGCCGCCGCCGGGTCGGCGCAGCCGGCGAGGGTGAGCGCGTCCCGCACCTCGGCGGCGAGCAGCGCCAACGCGTCCTGCGCGCCGCGCCGCCCCCCGACGGCCAGCGCCCAGAGCAGCGGCCGGCCGACCAGGACGCCCGCCGCGCCCAGCGCCAGCGCCCGCAGCACGTCGGTGCCGCCCCGGATGCCGCTGTCCAGCAGCACCTGACCACCGTCGCCGACCGCGTCGACGACCTCCGGCAGCATGGTGACGCTGGCCGGGGCGCCGTCCAACTGCCGGCCTCCATGGTTCGACACCACCACCGCGTCCGCCCCGATCCGTACCGCCTCGACCGCGTCACGGGGGTCCAGCACCCCCTTGACGACCAGCGGCAGGTCGACGTGCTCGCGCAGCCAGGCCAGATCCGCCCAGCGCAGGGCCGCCTCGAACGACGCGTCGGTGTGCGCGGCGATCGCCGAGACGCCGGGGACGCCCGCGTGGGCGAGCGTGTCCCTGCCGTACGGCAGGTTCGCGGCGACCACGTCCGGCGGCAGCCGGAACGCGTTGCGCAGGTCGCGGGGGCGTCGGCCGAGCACCGGGACGTCCACGGTGACGACCAGGGCACGGCAGCCCGCTGCCACGATCCGGTCCAGCAGGTCGCGGACCAGGGCCCGGTCCCGCAGCCAGTAGAGCTGGAACCAGACGTGGGCGCCGGTCGCGGTGATCTGTTCGATCGGCGTGCTGCTCAGCGTGCTCGCCACGAACGGCACGCCGGCCGCGCCGGCCGCCGTCGCGAGGCCTGCCTCGCCGTCCGGGTGTACGAGCCGCTGGTAGGCCATCGGCGCCACCCCGACCGGCAGCGCGTACGGCTCACCGAGCAGCCGTACGCCGGTGTCCACCGCATCCCTGCCGCGCAGCACCCGGGGCAGCACGGCGATCCGGTCCAGCGCGGTGCGGTTGGCGGCCAGGGTCACCTCGGCCGCGCCGCCGCCGGCGACGTAGTCCCACACGTCCGGGGCCAGCACCGCCCGAGCCTGTTCCTGGTAGTCGGCGAACGTCACCGGCCGGTCGGCCAGCACCCGCTCAACCACCGCGTACCCCCGTGCCCTCCGGCTGGGCCGGCGCCGCCTCCCGATTCGACGACACACCGAACCGGTCCCGCAGGAACGCCGAGGCGCTGTCCTGCGCGTGCCGGCCGTCAGTGAACACGCCGGGCATGGCGAAGAACCCGTGGATCATGCCCGGGTAGTGGTCGGCACGGACGGTCACGCCGGCGGCGTCCAACCGCTCGGCGTAGCGCTGCCCCTCGGCGCACAGCGGGTCCAGCTCGGCGGTGATCACCAGGGCCGCCGGCAGGCCGGACAGGTCGTCGGCGCGCAGCGGTGACGCCAGCGGGTCCCGCGACTGCTCGGCGTCGGTGAGGTAGTGCGTGCGGTACCAGGCCACCGAGTGACGGTTGAACAGGGTCGGGTCGTCGCCGACCGGGCCGGACGGGTCGCCGCCGATGTCGGTGTTCGGGTAGACGAGCAGTTGCGCGGCCAGCGCGGGCCCGTCCGTGCGGCAGAGCAGGGTCACGGCGGCGGCGAGGTTGCCACCGGCGCTGTCCCCGCCCACCGCCAGCCGCGTCGGGTCCACACCGAACCGGTCGGCGTTCTCGGCGATCCAGACGGTCGCGGCGTGGCAGTCGTGCACGGCGGCCGGGAAGGGGTGCTCCGGGGCGAGCCGGTAGCCGACGGTCACCACCTGACAGGGCACCGCGTTGGCCAGCCGACGGCAGATCCCGTCGGCGGTGTCAATGCTGCCGAGGGTCCAGCCGCCGCCGAAGAAGTACAGCAGGGTGGGCAGCGGACCCGACCCGGCCGGCCGGTACACCCGGATGGGCAGGTCACCACCCGGACCGGGAATGTGCTCGTCGCGTACCTCGGCGACCTGCTCGACCGCGCCGCCGCCGGCGCGGATCGCGGCCAGGTCCGCGGCGCGCGCCTCGGCGAGGGTCTGCGTGTACAGCGGCGGCGTGCCCGCCGCGGCGCGGGCGGCGCGGTAGGCCGCCACCTGCGGGTGCAGGGCCATGCTGATCTCCTATCCGCCGGTGCTGACCAGCAGCTTGTCGATGCCGCGCAGGAAGAGGCTGCCGCTGTACGTCGGGGTCTCGGTGACCGCGAGCCGGGGGAACCGGGCGAACAGGCGGGGCAGCGCGAGGCGTCCCTCCAGCCGGGACACCGCCGCGCCGAGGCAGAAGTGCAGGCCCACCCCGAAGGCCAGTGACGGCGGTCCGGCGCGGGTCGGGTCGAAGACGTCCGGGTCGGGGAACCGCGCCGGGTCCCGGTTGGCCGCGCCGATGATGATGAGCACGTTGTCCCCCTCGGCGACCGGCACGCCGGCCAGCACGGTGTCCTCGGGCGCGGCCCGGGCGAGGAAGTGCACCGGGCTCTGCAGGCGCAGCACCTCGTCGACGCACCCGGCGGCGAGGGCCTCGTCGGTGGGCAGCGCGGTGACCGCCCCCGGGTGGGCCAGCAGCAGCGGCAGGCCGTTGCTGAACATGTAGACGGTGGTGACGAAGCTGGCGTTGAACAGCACGATCAGGTTACTGATCAGCTCCTCCTCGGTCAGCTCCACCTCGCCCGAACCGACCGCCTCGACCAGGGCGCTGATCAGGTCCTCGCCGGGCGTACGGCGGCGGTGCGCCAGCAGCTCCCGGTAGAACGCCCGCAGCTCCTGCGCTGCGGTGTTCGCGGCGGCCAGCCGCTGCGGGGTCTTGCCGGCCACGTCCAGGAACTCGTCGATACGCTCCACCCGATCCCGGTACCAGGTCAACTCCCCCGCCGGGATGCCGATGAACTCGGCCATGACCAGCGCCGGAATGGGGTACGCGAAGTCGGCCACGAAGTCGACGACACTGTCGCCGGCGTCGGCCATCCGGTCCAGCAGCTCGTCGACGACGCGCAGGATCACCGGCTCCAACGCGCCGAGACGACGGGGCGTGAACGTACGCGAGAAGACGTGCCGCATCCGGGTGTGGTCGGGCGGATTGATGAACATCATCGACGTCTGGAAGGTGCGCAGGATCTCGTGCTCCTCCCAGCCCGGCGGTGGCTGTTTGGTCCACCGTGGATCGCGCAGCATCGCGTCGATCAGGTCGTAGCCGACCGCCACCGCCGCCACGGTGCGGTGCTCGGCGCGCGGCGGCACCGCGCTGACCGGCCCGAGCCGGTGCAGGCGGGCGTACCACGGGTACGGATTTTGGCGGCCCTCTTCGCTGTAGAGGCCGGTGAGCAGGTCCTGCACCGTCACGACGTACTCCTCCCCAGGATGTCGGTGCTCCGGGGGCGGCGGGGTGGCCCGCCGCCCCCGGCGGTGTCACAGACCGAGCAGCCGTATCGGCACGGCGTCGGCCATCGCCTTGTTGCCGGCGTCGTTCGGGTGGATGTGGTCACCCGAGTCGTACGCGGGCAGCAGTTGGCTGGGCTTGGCCGGGTCACGCAGCACCCGGTCGAAGTCGAGCAGTCCGTCGAACTCTCGGCTGCCGCGCAGGTACGCGTTCACGGCCTGCCGGGTGGCCTCCTTCTCCGGCGTCCACACACCTGGCGCGCCGTGCCCCTCGTACGGCGTCAGCGTGGCCACCAGGCTGGTCAGGCCGCGCTGCTGGAGCTGCTGGTTGATCTGCCGCAGGGTGGCGATGATCGCCTCGGACGAGTCGTTGGACATCCAGATGTCGTTGATGCCGAGGTGGGTGACGACGGTCCGCACCCCGGTCTGGGCGAAGACGTCCTCGTTGAGGCGGGCCGCCGCGTTCGGGCCGAGCTGGAAGTAGCCGGGGTAGTCGCCCGCGCCCGGCTCGGTGCCCTCGTGGTTGAGGCGGTTGCCGGCCAGGCTCAGGTTGAGCACGCCCGGGGTGCGACGGTCGGGCCGGTCGGCGAGCAGCCGGTCGGCGAGCAGGTCGGGCCAGCGGCGGTTGGCGTTGACGGTGCTGCCGTTGCTGTCCCCGATGGAGTCGCCGAGCACGACCAGCGCCCCGGGGGTGCCCTTGCGCTGCACGTCGACGCCGGACAGGAAGAACCAGCAACAGTTGGGCCGGATGGTGAAACCGGCTCCGTCGGCCGCCCCGGTCAGGTCACCGGCGCCGATGAAGTTGGTCTGCTGGGACTGCCCGTGGAAGGTGGTCGGCCCGGTCGGCGTCGGGAAGTGCAGGGTGATCACCAGGTCGCTGTCGTCGGCGACGGCGAAGGTCAGCGGGTCGCTGAGCAGCTCGGCGCCCCGGTTCATGGTCGCCGAGGCGGCGCCGGTGAAGGTCAGCGGGCGCAGCGAGGCCGGGTCGATGTCGGAGACGTCGTCGACGGTGGCGGTGTTCGGTCGGGCGACGGTGGCGCGACCCACCCGAACGGACTGTTCGCCGTAGAGGTTGCTCAGTCGTACGCGCAGCGCCGGGCCGCCCACCGAGACGTGCACGACCATCCGGACGCTCTGGTCGTTCAGACCGGTGTTGGTCAGGCCGACCGAGTTGCCCCGGGTGACCGCCGCGGCCCAACTGCCCGCCCACTCGCCCCGGTCCGGACGATCGGCGACGGTGGAGGATCCGCCGGCGATGGCGACGACGGCGGGTGTTCCGGTGACCAGTAGCGCCGCGAGGGCGGTGACGACATGCCATCTCTTCGGGGTCGACATGGAACCTCCATCGTGTGGCAGCCCAGGGCCGTCCGCTGACGGCTCCCGCCTGGACGATGGTCCAGAAACCTAGCCGCCGCCGATGACGGGCGTCAATCAACTGATCGACGCGATCAAATGTCCGCCGGGCCTGCGGTTTCGCCCGTCGGCCCGGTCCCGGCACGTCTCCGTCGGCCTAGGCTCGCAGGCGGCGGCGGTGCGGTCGCCGAACGCGCGCCCACCGCCCGCGACGTCACCGGGAAACCGACCCGGAGACCGCCGCTCTCCTGCGATGGGGGTTTGCCGGATGACTGACGGACCCGGGCACGCGACCTATGTGGACCGGGCGCTGGACCTGTTCGCCGACTTCGGCGATCGGGAGGCGCTGGTCGGCGGTGGCCGCCGCCTGACCTACACCGAGGCCGCCGCGCGGGTACGCGCGATGGCCGCGACGCTGACCGGGCACGGCGTACGGCCGGGCGCGGCGGTGCTGGTGACCATGGCCAACGCTGTGGAGGGGCCGCTGCTCCAGCTCGCGCTGCACCTGCTCGGGTGCCGGACGATGTGGGTCGCCCCGGTCACCGCCCGCCGGGAGGTCGACGAGTTCGTCCGGCTGGCCCGCCCCGACGCCCTGGTCTACGACGCCCGCGACCCGGCCAGCCTGGGGCCGGAGCTGGCCGCCGCGCTGCCCGGCGTACCGGTGTGCTGCCTGGGCCCCGGCGGTGCGGGCCCGGACCTCACCGCCGACCCGGGCGGTTCCGTGCCACCGACGACGGAGGTCCCCGCGCCGGAGTCGTTCCTCCAGACCAGCGGCACCACCGGCGCCCCGAAGCTGGTGCACCACACCGAGAGCTTCTACGCCCAGATCCTCACCCTCGCGGCCGACTTCCGCGCCGCCGGCTTCCCGCTGCTGCGGCACCTGTCGCACTCGCCCATGTGGTTGGCCAGCGGCCAGATCACCACCCTGTTCAACCTGTTCACCGGCGGCGTGCTGTTCCTGCGCGACGACTGGGAGCCGACGGCGTTCGTGGCGACCGTGCAACGGGAGCGGATCAACTCCACCTTCGTGACCCCGCCGATGCTCTACGAGCTGCTGGACCATCCGACGCTGGTGGACGCCGACTTCTCGGCCATGTTCATGTTCAACGTGGGCGCCGGGCCCGCCGCGCCCGCCCGGCTGCGCCAGGCCATCGCGCGGTTCGGCCCGGTGCTGCGCATCGTGTACGGCCTCAGCGAGGCCGTCGTGATCACCGCGCTGCCCGGCCTGACCGACGACCCGGAGCACCCGGAGCGGCTGCGCTCCTGCGGGCGTCCCTACGGCGACGTGCGGATCGAGATCCGCGACGACGACGGCGTGGTGTTGCCGCCGGGCCAGGACGGCGAGGTGTGGGTGCGGAGCCGGCTGAGCTTCGCCGGGTACCACGGGCAGCCCGAGCTGACCGCGCAGACGCTCGTCGACGGCTGGGTGCGCACCCGCGACATCGGCCACCTCGACGAGGACGGCTACCTCTACCTGGTCGACCGGGCGCACGACATGATCGTGACGCACCGGCGGAACTGGGCCATCTTCTGCCGCCCCATCGAGGACGTGCTGGCGGGGCACCCGCAGGTGCGGGCGGCCGCCGTGATCGGCGTGCCGGACGACGAGGTCGGCGAGGCGCCGTACGCGTACGTGGTGCCCGCGCCGGGCGCGACGGTCACGGCGACGGAGTTGATCGACCTGGTGGCCGCCGACCTGAACGAGATGTGGGCGCCGGTCGGGGTGCAGTTCGTCGACCGGTTACCGGTGAACCGGTCGGTCAAGGTGGACAAGCGGGCGTTGCGCGCCGAGTACGCCGCGCGGCGGGCGGCGGCGGTCGGGGCGTGACCCCCCGCCGGCAGTTGGTCGTCCTGGTCGGCGCGGACCTGATCTCCAACCTGGGCACCCGCATCTCGGTGGTGACCATCCCCTGGCTGGTGCTGGTCACCACCGGCAGCCCGACGAAGATGGGTCTGGTCGCGTTCGCCGAGACACTTCCGTACCTGTTGTCCAGTGCCCTCGGCACGCCCTGGGCGGACCGAATCGGCCTGCGCCGGACGTCGATCCTCTGCGACGCCGGCAGCGCCCTGGCGATGGTCGTCGTCGCGCTCACCCCGTGGCTGGGCTTCGCTCCCCTGGTGGCGCTGGTCGCGGTGGCCGGGGCGCTGCGCGGCATCGGCGACCGGGTCAAGCACGTCATGTTCCGGCCGGTCGCCGAGGCCGCCGGGGTGCCCCTGATCCGCCTCACCTCGGCGTACGACGGGTTGAGCCGGGTGGTGACGCTGTTCGGCGCGGCCGTGGGCGGTGTGCTGATCGCCGCGTTCGGGGTGACCCAGGCGATCCTCATCGACGCGGCCAGCTTCGCGATCTGCGCGCTGCTCATCGGTCTCCTGGTTCGCCCGCCGGCCGCCCCGGCGACGCCCGCCGCGCCGGTGGGCTACCTCCGCGCGCTGCGGGACGGCTTCGGCTACCTCGGTCGGGACCGGCCGCTGCTGGGCATGCTGGTGGTCGTCTCGGCGCTGAACATGGTGGCCAACGCGAGCGTGGCCGTCTACATCCCGTTCTGGGTCGCCCGCGAACTACACGGTCCGAGCGGGCTCGGGCTCGTGCTCGCGGCCTTCTCGGCGGGCGCGCTGCTGGGCAACGTGGCGTTCACCGCGCTCGGGCCCCGGCTGCCCGGCCGGCTGACGTTCCTGATCGGGGCGACGGTCGCCGGCACACCCCGACTGGTCGCCCTGGCGATCAGCGACGAACTGCCGGTCGTCCTCGTGGTGACCTTCCTGTCCGGGATCGGCATCGCGGCGGTCAACCCGCTGCTCGGGGTGGCGCTGTACGAGCGGGTGCCACCGGACCTGCAGACCCGGGTGCTCGGCATCGCCGGTTCGCTGGCCTTCGTCGGCCTGCCGGTCGGCGCGCTCCTCGGTGGCTGGTCGGTGGACGCGTTCGGCCTCACCCCGGCGCTGCTGCTGATGGCGGCGGCCTGCCTGTCAGTCACCGCGCTGCCCCTGCTGGCCCGGACGACCACACCGTCGCGGCCCACCCCGGTCACCACGTCCTGACCGCGAAACTGGGTTGCGCACGGGGAACGGCGCCCGCAGGCTCGGGCGGATGAGCGCACCCGCACCGCACACCGACGAGCCGGCCGCCCCACTGATCGACGCCGCGTTGGCACGGCACCTGGTCGCCGAGCAGTTCCCGTGCTGGGCCGACCTGCCCGTACGCCCCGTCGAGGTCGGCGGCTGGGACAACCGCACCTTCCGCCTGGGCGACGAGATGACCGTGCGGCTGCCCAGCGACGAGGGGTATGTAGCTCAGGTCGCCAAGGAACAGCGATGGCTGCCGATGCTCCGCGCAGCCCTCCCGTTGGAGATCCCCGTGCCGCTGGCCCAGGGCCGGCCGGGAGCGGGCTACCCGTACCCCTGGTCGGTGTACCGCTGGATCGACGGGCACACCGCGCGCCCCGAGCGGATCGACGACCTGACCCGGTTCGCGACGGACCTCGCCGCCTTCCTGCGGGCCCTGCGCGCCGTCGACGCCGCCGACGGCCCCGCGGCCGGCCCGCACAGCTTCTGGCGGGGAGGACCGCTGTCCACCTACGACGCCGAGACCCGGGCGGCGATCGAGACACACCGCGACCGGCTCGACGTCGACCCGGTCACCGCCATCTGGCAGGACGCGCTCGATGCCACCTGGTCGGGCCCGCCGGTGTGGTTCCACGGCGACGTCGCGTACGCCAATCTGCTGGTCCGCGACGGCCGGCTCGCCGCCGTCATCGACTTCGGCTGCTGCGGCGTCGGCGATCCCGCCTGCGACACGGTGATCGCCTGGACCCTGCTGCACGGCGACAGCCGGGCCGCCTTCCGCAACGCGCTCGACGTCGACGCGGGCACCTGGGCGCGCGGGCGCGGCTGGGCCCTGTGGAAGGCGTTGATCACCCTGGACGGTCCCGACCCCGCCGGTTCCCGCCGCGTGATCGACGAACTGCTCGCCGAGCGCCCCTGAGCGTCAGCGGCCGGCCGCCGCCGGGGTGGCGTGTTCGGCGTGGCAGCGCGGGCAGCGCAGCCGCGACGCGACGGTCCGGGGCACCCGCAGCCGTTGACCGCAGGCGCAGGCGAACACCGGCTGGGCCGACCGCAGGTACTCCTCGCGCGTCCGCCGGGGCCAGCTCCCGTGGCAGCGGTGGCAACGCTTCGGCGGGTAGCTGTGGTAGTGGGCCAGCCCGAACGCGCCCAGGAGCATGACGGTGGCGACGACCGGCAGTCCCAGCAGGACCACCAGGGCCGGCATCACCGCGCCGGACACCACCGCGCCGACCACCGTCAACAGCAGCACCGGCACGCCGAGCAGCAGACCGGCGAAGCCCCAGGTGAAGGTGAGCAGGGACGGCACGAAGAGCGGCCACACCCCGCCGGGCGTCCAGCGGGCCACCCCGTACCCGCCGCAGCGCGGGCAGTTCGGCGAGGCGGCGTGCGGCACCGACCCCAGCGCCTTCGGCGCGAGCCACTCGACGACCCTCTTGAGGATCTCCTCGACGATTTTGCTGGCCAGTTGCTGCAGGAACGATGTGAGCACGCTGCCACCTCCCGACCGCCGCGTCCCACCGTCATCGTGACCGGCCGCCGCCACCGGCCCCGGCCCAGCGCGCCGACGCCGCCGCCAACGACGCCTTTCCGACACGCCATCGTTCGTCCTGCGTTCGCCGCACGGCCGTCCGGGCGTCGACGGCGGCGGCTAGCGTCGTCCGTCGTCACCGGGACGTTCCGCCCACCAGCGCCAGGAGGCCCGTCGCGCATGACGTCGTCATCCACCCGTCGCACCAGCGCCGAGGTCGTCGCCGTACACCGGATCGGCGACAGCGCGCCGCACAGCGCGTTCACCGACCTCGTCCGGCATGCCGGTACGTGGTTCTGCGCGTTCCGCGAGGCCGACGGCCACCTCTCCGACGACGGCGTGATCCGGGTGTTGACCTCTACGGACGCGCGGGCGTGGAGGTCCGCTTCCGTCATCCGGGCGGCCGGCGACCTGCGCGACCCACGGTTCGTGGCACGCCCCGACGGGCGGCTGCAACTGCTGGCCGCGGCCCGGACCGGGACGTTCACCACACTGTCCTGGATGTCCGACGACGGCCACGCCTGGGGTGAGGCCACGCCGGTCGGTGAGCCGGACGTGTGGGTGTGGCAGGCCGCCTGGCACGACGACGCCATGTACGGCGTGGGTTACGCCACCCGGGGGCCGAGGTTCGCCCGGCTCTACCGCAGCGTCGACGGGCTCGACCTGCGGCCGTGGGTGCCGACGCTGTTCGAGGGTGGCTACCCCAACGAGTCCGGGTTGGCCTTCGCCCCGGACGGCACCGCGCACTGTCTGCTACGCCGCGACGGCGACGACGCCACCGCGCGGCTCGGTCGGGCGCACCCGCCGTACCGCGAGTGGACCTGGACCGACCTTGGCGTCCGGGTCGGCGGCCCTTCGTTGCGGCGGCTGCCCGACGGGCGGCTGATCGCCGGCGTACGCCTGCTCGACGGCGACGTCCGCACCGCGATCTGCGCCGTCGACGAGGAGCGCGGTGAGCTGACCGAGCTGGTCGCGTTGCCCTCCGGCGGCGACACCAGCTACCCCGGTCTGGTGTGGCACGACGACCGGCTGTGGGTCAGCTACTACTCCTCGCACGAGGAGCGAACCTGCGTGTACCTGGCCGAGGTGAGCCTGGCCGAGGAGGCGGTGGTCGGCTAGCGTGCCGGCATGCCATCGACGCCGAGCGAATCGACGGACCCGTACTGCCTGCGTCCCGGCGAGGCCGCCGAACTGCTGCACGACCACCCGTGGCGACGGTTCGTGGCACTCGGCGACAGCGTCGTGGAGGGCATGTGCGAGCCGACACCGGGCTACCCGGACGTGCAGTGGGTCGACCGCCTCGCCGCCGAGCTGAGGGCCGTACGCCCCGAGCTGGCGTACGTGAATCTGGGCCGGCGCGGTCTGCGCGCACACCAGGTACGGGCCACCCAGCTCGCTCCCGCGCTCGTCGCCGAACCGGACCTGGCGCTGCTGGTCTGCGGCGGCAACGACGCCTTCCATCCGGCGTACGACGCGGACGCGGTCGACGTCGAGCTGACCGCGATGATCGAGGCGTTGCGGGACGTGGGCGCGGACGTGATCACGATTGGCATGTTCGACGTGTCGCACAGCCCGGCCGTCCCCGAGCACATGTGGGCCGGCCTAGGCGAGCGGATGCGCCGCCTCTCCGCCCACACGGGACGGTTGGCCGAACACCTCGGAACAATCCACGTACACCTCACCGACCATCCGCTCACGGCCGACGCGACCCTCTACAGCACCGATGGCCGCCACGGCAGCGGCCGCAGCGACGCGATAGCGACGGCCGAAACCCTCCGTGCCCTGTCCCGCCACCTCCGAGGCTCACCCCGACCTCGTTGATCATGAAGTTATCGCCGCCGTCATCGGCGTGTCGAGGCAACAACTTCATGATCGACGCAGAAAGGACCGGGTTAGTTGTACAGGAGGATTCCGGTTAGGAGGACTCCGTGGGCCAGGTTGAGGATGCCGTCGCCACCGGGGTAGCCGACCCGCGCCAGGCCGCCGGAGGCCGTTCGGCCGAACAGGTACGGGGCCAGGCTGTACGGGACGTCGGCCGTGACCGTCTCGCCGGTCTCGATCTGCACGAAGTCCATCGGCACCCGGTCGGCCGGCAGGTACTGCTGCAGGATCGCCCCGCCCCGGTCGACGGCCGCCCGCAGACCCTCGACCCAGTCCGACGGGCTCAGCTCGGGGCCGATCAGCACACCGTGCCCAGCCGAGCCGTCCGCCGGCTTCGCCACCAGCGAGGCCTGCTCGGCGATCGCCCGGTCGAGCACCGCGACGGTCAACGGCACCGTGTACGGCACGTGCCGGCGGATCAGCGTCCGGTCGTCGGCGGGCAGGGTGTCGACGTCCTCCCACAGCCAGGCGAAGGTGGTCTTGTTGCCGAGCAGCCAGGCCGCCGACGACACGTACATCGGCAGGGTGCCGGCGGCGAGGGCGCCGGCCACCGCGTCCAGACCGGCGGTCGGGGTGACCCGGTTGGGCACGAACAGCCGGAACAGCGCGTCGACCGGCGCGCCGTCCACGACCAGGCGGTCGTCGGCGTCCAGGGTGGCGCTGGACAGGGGCGCGATGACCAGGTCGAGGCCGAAGTCCCGGGCCCGGACGGCGAGCGGGCTGAGGATCCGGATGAACGTCTCCGGATCGTCCAGGCCCGGGTAGTCGGCGTCGAAGTCCATCAACAGGGCCAGCCGGGCGCCCTCGGGCAGGTCGAGTTCGTCGCGGATCGCCACGAACCGCTGGTCCAGCAGGGACGGCGCGGCCCGGAGCGGCAGGCCGTCGAGGAGCCCGTGCTCGGTGTAGAGCTGCGCGAACCGTTGGATGACGGTGTCTGCGTCGAACCCTCCCCCGAGGCTGCTGTCGATGTTGTACTCCACGAACTTCGGCACGCCGTCGGTGAAGATCACATCCGGCCGGTACGCGGCCAGCAGCGCCTCGGTCAGCGGCTCCGACTCGTCCAGCAGGCGGGTCTCCCCCGCCGGAACGCCGAGCAACCGGCGCAGCTCGCCGGCGGTGTCCACCCGGCGGCGGCAGGCTTCCAGGATCAGTTGGGCCAGCCGGTCGCAGACGTCGTTCAGCTCCCGCCAGGTGTCGGCGGCCAGCACCGGGGGGCGGGCCAGCCGCCACTGCTTGTTGTAGGTGGCCCGGCCGTGAAAGACGCGCTCCCAGGCGGCTGCGCCGGTGGCCACCATGGCCCGGCGGGCCGGCTCGGGCAGGTCCGTCCACGCTCCGTCAGCCGACGGCCAGGGATAGTTCGGGTCGATCATGAGCCGTCCTTCATGGTCAGGTGGATGGCGGTGGCGAGCTGCTCCCGACCGGGCTGCACGGCCCGGTCCAGGGCGGGGGCGAACGGCAGCACCGCGCCGTCGGGTCGGGTCACCCGGCGCGGTGGGGCGAGCAGCCGTACCCGCTCGACGACCGAGGCGATGACCTCGGCGGCGAAGCCGCAGGAGCGGTTGGCGTCGTCGATGACGACGAGGCGGCCGGTACGCGTCACCGACTCACAGACGCCGTCGATGTCGAACGGATAGAGGGTGCGCGGGTCGAAGACCTCCACCGACACCTCGTCGGCCAGCTCGTCGGCGACGGCGAGCGCGTCGTGCACGAGGTGCCCGACCGCGACCACGGTGACGTCGTCGCCGGGTCGGTGCACCCGGCCCCGCCCCAGCGGCACCGGTTCCAGCTCGGCGACATCGTCCCGGACGTCCATCGCGCCGGCCGGCGCGAACACGACCACCGGGTCGTCGTGCCGGATCGCGGTGACCAACAGGCCGTACGCGTCGGCCGGGGTGGACGGTACGACGGTGACCACGCCGACGTGGGCGAAGAGGCTGTACGGGTGGTCGGAGTGCTGCCCGGCCCAGCCGGTGCGCGACCCGGAACCGGGCACCAGGTAGGTGACCGGCACCGCGCACTGCCCGCCGGTCATCAGCGGGAACTTGTGCGCGTGGTTGACGATCTGCTCGAAGACGAGGAACAGCAGCGACGGGATCTGGAACTCGATCACCGGCCGGAGCCCGGCCAGCGCCGCCCCGGTGGCGAAGCTGGTGAACGCCTGCTCGGACAGCGGTGTGTCGCGGACCCGGTCGGTCCCGAACCGCTTGGCGAGCCCGGTCGTCACCAGCGACGCGCCGACCTGGACGTCCTCGCCGAGCAGGAACACCGTCTCGTCGCGGGCCAGCTCGTCGGCGAGGGCCCGGGTCAACGCCCGCCGGTACGACAGTCGGGGCACCTCAACCACCTCCGGTGCGGACGGTCAGGCCGCTGGCGTACAGGTACGCGAGCGCGTCGGCCGGCTCGGGGTGCGCGCTGGCCAGGGCGAACCGCACCGCCTCGTCGAGGGTCGCCTCGACCTCGGCGTCCACGGCTGCCCGGTCGCCGTCGGTGAGCCGGGCGCCCTGGATGTCCACCGGGTCCCGGGACCGACCCCGGGTCACCTCGTCGGGCGGCCGGTAGTCGAGGCGTACCGCGTGTTCGAAGGTGTGGTGGACGTCGAAGCGGTAGGTACGGGCCTCGATCAGCTCCGGGCCGCCGCCGGCGCGCATCCGCGCGACGGCGGCGGACGCGGCGGCGCGTACCGTCTCGGGGTCCTGGCCGTCGACCTGGACGGCCGGGATGCCGAAGGCGGCGGCGCGGCCGGCGATGCTGCCGGCGACCGCGCCGCCGACCGGCATGGTGGTGGCGTAGCCGTTGTTCTCGCAGACGAACAGCACGGGCACCCGCCAGAGCGCGGCCAGGTTGAACGCCTCCAGCAGCATCCCCTCGTTGACCGCGCCGTCGCCGAAGAAGCTCACGCCGACGGTGTCCCGGCCCTGCCGTCGGCAGGCCCAGACCGCGCCGGTGATGATCGCCCCGGACGCGCCGACGATCGCGTTCGCGCCGAGCACGCCGATGCGCAGGTCGGCGGCGTGCATCGAGCCGCCCCGGCCGGCGTTGAGGCCGGTGACCCGGCCGCACAGCTCGGCGAGCATCCGCGCCGGGTCCGCGCCCCGGGCCAGCACGTGCCCGTGCCCGCGGTGGGTGCCGGCGAGCACGTCGTCGACGCCCAGCGCGGCGCAGACGCCGGCGGCGATCCCCTCCTGACCGAGGTACGGGTGGATGCCGCCAGCGATCTGCCCGCCGTGGACCAGCTCCACCGCCCGCTCCTCGAACCGGCGGATCAGCCGGACCGTGCGGTAGAGCCGGACCGGATCGGCGTCGCTCACGCCGGGCCCTTGATGGCGGCGAGGATGTCGTCCCAGAGCCGGGCGCGGGCGGCGAGGGCGGTGTTGACCGTGTCGGCGCACTCCTGCCACCTGGCGTCGTCGTCGCCGCACAGGTCGGCGAGCATCTGCATGGCCATCGGCGTGTGCTGCTCGCCGTCGACCTCGATGTGCCGTTCCAGGTAGTCGACGAACGTGTGCAGCCGGTTGCTGCGTTCGTTGACGGTGACGACCTGGGTGAACATGTCGGGGATCAGGTCCTCGCGGCCGAACGCGAACGCCGCCGCCTGGCAGTGCACCGGGGTCGACTCGATGATCTGCCAGGTGGTCGCGGCGAACCGGGCGGACGCCGCCGGCGCCCCCGCCTCGGCGAGCGCGTCGGTCACCGGCCGGCCCGCGCGCAGCAGGTCGACGAGGGCGTTCACGGCGGTGGTGTCCGCGCCGGCCTCGGCCATGCCCCGCACGTACAGCTCGAAGTGGCTGAGGTAGCCCTCGCCCAGTTCGTCGCTCTCCTCGACCATGACGATGTCGTTGATGAGCCGGCGACTGCCGGTCGGGCCGGTGGGGATCCACGGCACGCTCACACAGGTCAACTGCCGCTGCAACGACTTCAACAGGGACATGAAGTCCCAGACCGCGAAGACGTGGTGCTCCATGAAGGTGACCAGCGCCTGGTGGGTGTCCAGGTTGGCGTAGAGCGGGTGCTTGACCACGGCGTCGCGGCGCTCGGTCACCGCCGCCTCCAGCCGCTCGATGCCCGGGTGCGTCCTACCCCAGTCGTACCGTGACATTGTCAACCTCCCTGCTGGGCGCGGTCGCGCCAGATGACCGGGCAGTAGTCGGGGTCCGCGTAGTCCGGCCGCCCCTCGTGGGTGCGGCGGACCAGCACGTCGTGGTTGTACGCGGCGAGCGTGCCGTCCGAGAGGGGATACTCCCGCCAGGCGTTGTCGCCGTCCTGCAGGTGCAGCGAGATCGCCTGTCGGGGACGACCGCTGACGTTGGGGCCGCTGCCGTGGTAGGTGCGGCAGTGGTGGAAGCTCACGTGTCCCCTCGGGATCACCATGGGGATCTTGCGGATCTCCGCGCCGTTGTGCGCGGCGTTCTCGGCCAGCATCTCCTCGAGCTGGCTCCGGTCCCGGTCGGCGAAGTGCCGCACCACGGTGTCGTCGACGCCGATCTCCTTCCACAGGTGCGAGCCGTCGACCATCGTGATGGTGCCCATCTCCTCCCCGCAGTCGTGCAGGGGGATGAACGCGGTGAGCATCTTCTCCGACAACGAGGACGCCCAGTAGTGCTTGTCGAAGTGCCAGGGCACGATGTTGCTGGGCTCGCCCTCGATCGGTGGTTTGAGGATCAGGGTGGACTGGAAGACACGGATCTCGTCGGCCTGGGCCAGGCGGGCGGCCACCGCGCCGAGCAGCGGCTTGCGCAGGATCGCGCCGAGCCCGTCGTGTTCGTGGTGGACGTAGTCGTTGTGCCGCTGTACCGGCCCGTTCGACGGCTCCCAGTAGGCGAGCTTCGGTGGGCGTACCGGCAGCCGGCGATCCCGCTCGCCGTCGTAGTAGCGCCGCGCGGCGGCGGCGAGCGCCTCCACCTCGTCATCGGTGAAGATCTTCTTGGACAGGTACCAGCCGTGCTCGGCGTAGTGCCGCACGTCCTCGTCGGAGGGCAGCAGCGCCTGCTCCGCGGCGGTCAGCGCGCTCACGCCCCCACCCCCTGCGCGGCCAGTTCCCGCTCCTTGGCCTCGTAGAGCGCCTTGATGTTGCCGCTGCCGAAGCCGCTCGCGCCCCGCCGCTCGATCAGCTCCAGGAACAGCGTGCGGCGCACGTGCATCGACTCGGCGAAGATCTGCAACAACTGTCCATCGTGGTCGGAGTCGACCAGGACCCCCAGCTCACGCAGACGGTCCAGCGGAGCGTCCACCCGACCCACTCGTGCCTGGAGGGTGTCGTAGTAGGCGCCGGGGGTGCCGGCGAAGCGAACCCCCCGCCGTCCGAGGGACTCCACGGCCGCCACGATGTCGTCGGTGCGCAGCCCCAGGTGCTGCACGCCCCCACCGGCATGCTGGTCGAGGAAGGCGTCGATCTGCCCAGGCCGGCGGGTACGGTCCGGCTCCAGCAGGACCACGGTGACGCGGCCCGACGGGCTCTGCACCACCTTCGAGTTCATCCCCTGGCCGGCGACCTCGACGTGCTCCTCGAAGATCTGCGCGAAGCCGAACAGCTCCTCGAAGTGCCGGACCGTCCCGTCGAGTTCCCCGGGCGGCACGCACACCGCCAGGTGGTCGACCTCGGCGAGGACCGCCTCGGCGTCGTCCGGCCCCGGCGGCGTCGGCGTGATCACCCCGGGCAGGAACTCGCTTCGACTCCCCCGACGCTGCACCAGGCGGTGCCGCACGTCGGCGAAGCCCTGCACCTCGGCGGTCACCACCTCGGCGTCCGCGCCGGTGCGGGTGGTCGGTGGCGTCACGCCCGTCGCACCCCGGGCCAGCAGCTCGGCGTACGCGCCCACGACGTCGTCGACCTCGACGGCGACGACCGCGATGCCGTCACCGTGCCGGTGCACGTACCGGGCCGCCGGATGGTCGACGCTCAGCCCCGAGGTGAGCAGCAGTCGGATGTCGCCGTGGCAGAGCAGCAGCGAGCGCTGCCCGGTCAGCCCGGTCTCCGGGCCGCCCTGCCCGCAGAGCTGGAAACCGACGGCGGTGCTGAACCAGAACGCCGCCTGTCGGGCGTCGCCTACGTAGAGTTCGATGTGGTCGATACCACGGATGTCCATGTCGTCACGTGCCCTTCCCCATGCTTCGCCCGTGTTGCCGTCCGGACGCCCCCAGCCCGGGATGCGCGTCGCTCACCTCCTCGGCTCGGCGACCCGCGCGAGCACCAGGCTCACGTTCTGGCCGCCGAACCCGAACGAGTTGGTCAGCGCGTACTCCGCGTCGGACCGGCGGGGCGCCCCCCGGATGTGGTCACCCGGGCAGGCCGGGTCCAGGTCGTCGAGGTGGTACGTCGGCGGCAGCAACCCCCGACCGAGCGCCAGCGCGGTCGCCGCCGTCTCCAACACCCCGGACGCGCCGAGCAGGTGACCGGTGAGCGCCTTGGTGGAGCTGACCGGCACGCCACCGTCGCCGAACACGTCCGCGAGGGCCGTGGTCTCCGCGATGTCGCCGAGCTTCGTGCCGGTGCCGTGCGCGTTGACGTAGCCGACCGCCGCCGCCGGCACTCCCGAGCTGCGCAGCGCGCCCCGGATGCACGCCGCCGCGCCCGCGCCGTCCGGACGCGGGGCGGTCGGGTGGTACGCGTCGGTGGTCGCGCCGTAACCGGCCACCTCGGCGTACCCCCGGGCGCCGCGCGCGGCGGCGTGCTCGGCACGTTCGAGGACCAGCAGCGCCGCCCCCTCGGCCAGCACGAACCCGCTGCGGGAGGTGTCGAACGGCCGGCTCGCCCGGGTCGGGTCGCCGCCGGCGCGGGCCAGTGCCCGCGCGTTGCCGAACGTGTCGGTGAAGGTCGGGAAGAGCGGCGCCTCACTGGCCCCGCAGACCACCACGTCGGCCTCCCCGCACCGGATCAGCCGGACCGCGTCGGCGACCGCCTGGGCCCC
Source organism: Micromonospora sp. NPDC049107 (assembly GCF_040648595.1). Classification (NCBI taxonomy): domain Bacteria; kingdom Bacillati; phylum Actinomycetota; class Actinomycetes; order Micromonosporales; family Micromonosporaceae; genus Micromonospora; species Micromonospora sp. NPDC049107. The sequence continues at coordinate 1,061,933 of NZ_JBEZEC010000001.1, read as the reverse complement.
CGAGGCGCAGGCCGTGCCGACCGACGAGCTGTAACCCCGGATGCCGTACGCGATGGCGATCCGCGCCGCCGGCATGTTCGGCAGGATGCCGGTGAGCAGGTACGGGCTGACCGCCGACCGTCCCCGCGCCGCGCGGGCCAGCACCTGCGACTCCAGGGTGGCCAGCCCGCCGACACCGCCGACGATCACGCCGATCCGGGAGGGGTCGACGTCGCGGCCCACCTCGATGCCGGCGTCCGCGAGCGCGTCGGCGGCGGTGAGCAGCGCCAGGACCACGGTCCGGTCCAACACCCGGCTCTCCGGGCCGGGCAGGACGCTACGCGGGTCGATGTCGGGCAGCAGACCGGCGACGTCCAGCGAGCCCGACGCCGGATGGCCCTCGGGTGGGCGTGTCAGCCCGGACCGCCCGGTCGTCAACGCCTCGAAGGTCTCCTCGACGCCCCGCCCGACCGGAGAGAACAGGCCCATCCCGGTGATCAGCGCGCTCACGCCGGCGCTCCGCTTCGCTCCGCGCCGGCTTGAGACTCCGAGCGGCTGAGCTGCTTGGTTCGCTCGCTCCGCTCGCTCACGCCGGTGCTCCGACCCGCCCGCTCACGACGCGGCCTCGGTGAGGTAACGCTCCCGCAGGGCCACCTTGCGGACCTTGCCGGTCACGGTCACCGGAATGTCGTCGGAGCGTACCGGCACGACCCGGCGCAGCGTGGCGCCGACGTCCGCGCCGAGGGCGGCGCGCACCCGTTCGGTGCGGTCCTCGGCCTCGTCGGCGCCGGCGGCCAACTCCAGCAGCACGTCGGTCACCACCCGCCCGCCCTCGGCGACGATCACCACCGTGCAGTCGGTGACGTCCGGGCAGGTGGCGAGGATCCGCTCCTCCGACAGCGCGGTGAAGAACCGCCGCCCGTCCCCGGCGTCGACCGAGTCGACCGCGCGGTCCAGGTGGTAGTACCGGCCCTCGGCGTCGGCGCGGACCAGGTCGCCCGTGAGGTACCAGCCACGCTGGCGGAACCGGTAGGTGGTGGCCGAGTCGTTCCAGTAGCCCCGGAACAGCGACGGCGAGTCGACACCCAGGAAACCCACCTCGCCGACCGGCACCGGCTCGCCGTCGGTATCCAGCACCGCGACCCTGGTGAACTGGTACGGCCGGCCGATGCAGCGGCCGTACCGGTCGGTGTCGGCGCGGTGGGTGATGTGGAACATCGAGTGCCCCATCTCGCTGGAGCCCAGCCCGTCGATGAACAGCGAGCCGGGCACCCGCGCCACCCCGTCGCGGGTCACGGTGTCGTGCCAACCGACTGCGACGAGGCGGCGGATGTGCGGCTCGTGCGAGCAGTCGCCGGTGTTGAACCACAGCCGCACCGAGTCCAGGTCGTACCCGGACAGGTCGAACCGGGCCAGCTCGGCCCAGGTGACCGAGAAACCGAACACCCCGTCGGGACGCCAGCGTTGGATCGCGTCGAGGACCCGCTCGCCGCCCTGCTCGGAGAGCAGGAACATCTGGGCGCGGTTACCCAACGCCTGGTTGACCATCAGCACAGTCGCGGTGTGCGGTGCGGGAAGGGCGTTGAGGATCCGGCTGGTGCCCTGCGCCTGCGGCATGCTCAGCAGGTGCCGGGTGGCCGCGAAGAGGCTGGCGTGGGAGTGCAGCACCGCCTTGGGCACCCCGGTCGTCCCGGAGGTGTGGGTGATCACGATCGGGTCGTCCGGGTGGTGCCGGTAGTGCGGCGGGGCCTTCGCCGGGTCGCCGGTGCCGGCCCGCGCGGGCGTGCCGAGCACCGGTACGCCCAGCTCGTGCCCGGCCAGCAGCGCGGTGTGCGCGTCGTCGGCGAGCACCCCGACACCACGCAGCCGACGGATGTACTCGGCGGCGATCTCCGGGCGGAGCTTGCCGTTCATCAGCGCCGGGATCGCGCCGAGCCGGGCCAGCGCCAGGAAGCTGAGCACCATATCGGCGGCGGCGGTGGCCCAGACGGCAACCGGGTCGCGGGGGCGTACCCCCTGCTCGTGCAGCCACGCGGCGCGGGCGGCGACCCGCTCGTCGAGCTGACCCAACGTGAGCGGCGTCTCGGCTGGATGCCCGTCGACGGCGGTGTCGAAGGTCAGCGCCGGCCCGTCCGGGTCGGCGCCGTGCGCCAGCACGCGGGCCAGCATGTTGCCCGCGCCCAGCTCGGTGTCGGCGGCCAACCGGCCGCGCAGTCCCGGTGTCCTCATGGTCGTGCTCCTCCCCCCAGCAGCACCGCGACCGCCTCGGTGGACAGGTCGGGCGTCTGTTCGATCAGGATCAGCAACACCTCGTCGGCGTCGCCGTCGTCGTGCAGTAGTGCCGCCTGCGCGGTGCCCTCGGCGTACGGGTCGCCGGTGGGGCTGAGGCAGACCACCGGACCGCGCAGTCCCCAACGGGCCGCGAGGTGCCCGGCGACGCTGTTGGGCACGGACTGGTAGAAGAACAGCGGCCCGATCCGTCCGCCGGCCTCGACCGTCACGCGGACGTGATCGGCGCTGGCCCGGTCACCGCTGGCGCTGACCAGCACGATCGCGGTGCGTACCCCCTCCGGCACCGGCTGGTCCCCGTACCGCCGCCGCAGGCACCGCTCGCCGACCGCCACGACCGTGGGCGCGAACGCCGAGTGCACGAACCCCGGCACCCCCGGCACGACCCCGTCCCCCGGCTCGGGCCAGCGCGCCCGCGCGAGCTCCCGCACTCCCACCTCCCGCGATCTTGCGGTTTCTGTTGTGGATTCGCGTTCTTCGCCGGATTCGTCGGCGCAGAAAGTGCACGATCGCGGGGAGGTGGGGGTGGTCATGGCGCGCCGACCAGGAGCGCGGTGTTGGCGCCGCCGAACGCGGAGTTGAGGGTCAGGGCGTGGGTCACCGGCGCACGGCGCGACGCCGCCGTGATGACGTTGACCGGACACGCCTCGTCGGGGCCCCGCCAGCCGGCGTTGACCGGCAACTCGCCGGCCCGCAGCGCCATCGCCGTGACCACCAGTTCGAGCAGCCCGGACGCCTCCAACGCGTGCCCGTGCAACCCCTTCGTGGAGCTGACCGGCACCTCGTTGGCGTACCCGTCGAGGGCCCGCCGCAGCGCCGCGGCCTCGGCGGCGTCGCTCTGGGCGGTGCCGGTGGCGTTGGCGTTGACGTACCCGATCGCCCGCGGCGGCAGCCCGGCCCGGCGCAGCGCGGCGCTGGCCGCGCGGGCCAGCCCGGCGCCGGTCGGGTCCGGCTGGCACGGGTGGTACGCGTCCCCGGCGCGTCCCCAGCCCGCGACGGTCGCCACCGGCTCCGCGCCCCGCCGCGCCTCGGCGCGGGACTCGACCACCACGGCGGCCACGCCGTCACCGAGCAGCAGCCCACGGCGGCCAGCGCTGAATGGGCGGACCGCGCCGTCGTCGGCGAGGGCGCGGCCGGCGTCGAAGAGCGCGAACTGGTCCGGCTCGACGAGATAACCGGCGGCCACCACCACCCGGTCCAGATCACCCCGGCTGATCAGGGTGGCGGCGTCGGCGACCGCCGTACTCGCCGACACGCACGCGCTGGTGTAGACCCGGGTGTGAGCGGACAGCCCACACCGGGCGGCGAGCTGGCCGGCGAGCGCGGACGGGACCGGCTCCACGCCGGGGGCCGGGCCGCCGTGCACGGCGAGCAGCAGCGCACACCCGGCACGCCGGGCGCGGTCCAGGCCGGCCGTCCGGCAGGCCGCGTCGATCGCGTCGGCCAGCTCGTCGGCGAGGGTGCCGACCTCCGGCAGGGTGGCCGCCACGGTGACCCGGCGTGTGCTCGTGTCGAAGCGACGGATCGGTCCGAAGGCCGGCGTGGCGGCGAGCTGCGCCTCGGCGCCCCGCCCGAGGGCGCTGACCGCGTGCACACCGGTGAGCTGGACGACGGGCGGCTCAGCCATCTGCGGGAGCGGCCAACGACGCCCGCAGGACCGCCAGGGCGTCGTCGACGGTACGGATGCCGGCCAGGTCGTCGTCGGTGAGGTCGAGCTGACGCTGGTAGCGCTGCTCGACGAGGTGTACGAGCCAGGCCAGCTCCATCGAGCCGACCCGGTCCGGGACCTCGTCGGCCGGTTTCGCGGTGAGTTCGGCGAGCATGGTCAGCAGGTCAGCTCGCCCCAGGTCGGGCTGACCGGTCATCAGGCGGCGTCGCGCTTCGCCTCGGCGACGCGGTCGGCGACCATCGTGGTGAACTCGCCGACCGTCATCAGCGCGAGCTTCTCCGACTCGTCGTCGGCGAACGTCAGGCCGAACTGGTCCTCGACGCGGACGGCCAGATCGGACAGGGCCAGCGATTCCAGGTCGACGCCGGACGGGCCGAGCGTGGTGGCGTCGTCGAGCCCCTCGACGTCGTAGTTCATGTCGACGAGCTGCTCGACGACGAAGGCGCGGACCTCGGCTCTCATGGATACCCTCTCTGCGTAAGCCAGGTGACGGTGTCCGATCGGGACACCGCGTTGGTCTGGGTCGGTGGGGACACCGGCGGTCGGCCGGATCCCGCCGTACGGTCGCCGCGCGCGGGTGTCGGCGCGGTAGTCGGCGCGGGTGTCGGCGCGCTTGACGGCGCGGGTGTCGGCGTCGAGGTGGCGCAGCGGGCCGGTCACGACGTCACCGCCGAGCGCAGCGCGTCCGTCGAGCGGACCAGCTTGCCGGTGGTGGTACGGGGCAACGCGTCGAGCAGGCGCAACACCCGGGGTCGCTTGTAGCCGGCCAGTCGTTCGGCGAGGAGCTTGTCCAGGACCTCCTCGGACAGCGGGCCGTCGGGCTGGACGTAGGCGGTGATGCCGTCGTCCCACACCACCACGGCGGCGGCCACGCCGGGCAGCTGGGCGACGGTCGCCTCCACCTCGGTTAGGTCGACCTTCATCCCGCCCACGGAGACCTGCGAGTCGAGGCGGCCGCGCACGGTGACCAGGCCGGTGTCGGCGTCGACAGTGCCGGCGTCGCGGGTGTGCAGCCAGCCGTCGGCCCAGCGGGTGGGGTCACTCAGCCCGACGTACGGCGACGCCGGACAGGACACCCACAGCTCACCGCCGGACTCGCGGACCTCGATGCCGGGCGCGGGGGCGATCGACGGGCGGTGCGCGCCGTGCAGGTCGGTGCCGATGACCCCGACCTCGGTCATCCCGTACATGTTGCCCAGCGGCACCCCGTACCGGTCGGTGAACGCCCGGACCACCGCGGCCGGGACCAGCTCGCCGCCGGTGGTCATCCGCCGGAACTGCGGCAGCGGACCGGTCGGCCGGCTGGAGGCGAGCAGACCGATGTGGAACGGCACGCCCAGCACCGTGGCCGGCGTGGCCTGGGCGGCGATGGCGGCCAGCACCGCGTCGCCGCTGAGCCGCTGCGGCGGCACCAGCTCCACACCGGCGTGCAGACCGTAGAGCAGGCCGCCGACCAGGCCGAGCACGTGCACCATGGAGGGCAGCAGGATGATCCGCTCGCCGGGCAGCGCCACCCCGTCGATACGGGTGTAGCGGCGCACCTCGGCAACCAGGTCGGCGGCCGTACGGCCGATCACCTTGGACGGGCCGGTCGAGCCGGAGCTGAGCTGGATCACGGCGTGGCCGCTGACCGCTGGACCGTCCGCGTACCGGGTGACGCTCTCGGTGACGTCGACGAACACCTTCAACGCGCCCCCGCCGGTCCGCAGCGGGGCGACGACCACCTGCGGGGCGAGCCGGGCAAGCGCCCGGTCCACCTCGTGGTCGGTGAGCCGGTGGTCGAGCAGGATGGCCTGCGCTCCCGCCCGCCAGGCGGCGAGCAGGTTGACGACGTACGCCAGCGACGGCGGCAACCGCAGCGCGGCGGCGCCACCGGGACGCAGTCCGGCAGCGGTCAGCCGGTCCTGCGCGGCGGTCACCAACCGGTGCAGGGTGGCCCGGTCGATCGGTTCCGGCAGGCGGAGACAAACATCGGTTGGACGGCCGGCGAACAGGACTTCATCCACCCAGCCGGGGTCATCTACCGTAAGGTTTTCGGCGACATGATTCATTGCCCCCACCATTCGACCCGCAGCGCAAAGTAGGGCATAGGAGCCAATTTCTGGCATCTTTCGAGGTGCTGCCGGAACCCTACGACAGCCACGTTGAGCATCGCTAGATGCAAATGGCTAGATCAATTTGAGCGCCCGGACCGATTGCCGCATACCGCCGCCCACCACTCGTTCCCACCTGCCGACCATGATCGACTCGACTTCCTGGAAGTCGGGCCGTCCCAGCCGATCGGACACCGCCGTTTCCGGGATCCCGAGTCGATCAGGGATGGGTGAGGCCAATGAGGTCGGCCAGCCGGGCCACGCCGGCGGCCGCCGGTCCGCACTGGGCGATCTCGGCGACCAGGGTACGGACAGCAGGGCGACGGTGGATCTCGCCGGGCGCGACGGTGTGTGCGTCGGCCAGCGCGCGCCCGGCTCCGGTGACGTCGCCGCCGTCGAGGTGGGCGCGGGCGGCGTCGACGAGGTGGGCCGCGCGAAGGTCGGCGGGCAGCAGGGGCCAGTCGTCGCGGCGAACGGCCATCCGATGGTGGCGCAGGGCCTCGTCGGTGTCGCCGACGCGCAGTGCGGTCAGGAAGCGGGCGAGCCTCGGGAGCCAGGCTGTGCAGACGTTGACGGGGCAGGTCACTTCCGCCAGGTACATCAAGCACGTCGGCAACCTGGTGGGCGCGCGCCAAGTTCATAACGGTATTGAGCGAGGAGGCAGCCTCGCGCTGGTCTCGCTAACGTGCGGAGCCAGCAGATGCGCGCATCCTGAGCCTCGGTCAGTCCCGGGCAGACCGCTACAGGTGCTCGGCCGCAAGCTGCTCGGCTTCCAGGGTGAACTCGTCCAGTTCGGCCGGACTGAGGTCGGCTTCACGAAGAAGCTGGCCGAGCATGAATAGCTCGGCTCCGAGGGCGGTCTCGGGGGAGATTGAGTCGACCAGTTCCGGCTCCCCGAGGACTGCCCGGATAAGCCCTTCCATCTCGAGTACCGGCAGTGGATCTCCGCCCTGCTGCCGGGATCGGATTCCCGAGACCCAAGCAGCCACGTCACTCGGAGTGGCGTCCGCACCGAATCGCCGTTCGACAGCGACGGCAAAGGCAGCCCCAATGACCTTGAGACCGTTACCCAACCCGTGCCGGCCAATCTCGACTGACAAGGCATCGACCGCGTCCCAGTCCGCCCTGTGCAATGCCCGGATGAGTTCGCTGAGCGGCTGATCAATCACTTCTGGTTCAACCTGGCCTTCCACTGTCGGATCACTCCGGAAACTCGCTGCGCTGCCACGCCCGCCAGCAGCCCAGCCACCACGAGATGCCCCGCAGCCTCCGACCCATCGATCTTCGCGCGTGGTGACGGGCCAGGACCGGTGGGGGTGCTCGTTCCGGACGAGTGTGCACCGGAGGGACGGTCAAAGTCACGCAGGGCCGTAGATCCCTTCTCCACGGCGTCGACACCTGCCGAGACCTGGTCCTGCACGTCGTCGGCCCTTCGCGCCGCACGAATGAGGAAGGCGCCTCTTCTCCGGCCCAGGTCCCGTCGATCGCTGTCAGCCAAGAGTTCCTCCCCCGGCGGTGACCCGGAGGTGGCTGCCGCCGATCGTGGCGCCGAGCCAGGTGCCACGGCATTCAGGAAGTCCGCGACGTTCCGCGCCGCATCGCTGCTCAACCGGGCGATCCGGCGAGCCTTGTCGGCACCGGTGCGGCTCTGACCTACCGCCGCGCGCAGCCTGGGATGGTCGGTACCTCTCCCGACCGTGGAGTACCGGGCATGCCCCTGAGTGACGTCCGATGCGGCACGTGTCGCCTGGACCGCGATCGCGTCCAGGCGGTCGATCGTGGACCGGAGTTGGGCCACGACCTGAGCGAGCAGGTCGCTCACCCCAGCGCCCTGCGGAATTCGTCAGCACTTTCCTGTGCGGAGGTGATGACCCGCAGGGTCAGCGTCACCTCGCGTATCGCCTCAGCGAGAGCCCGGCGGGCCTTCTCGGCCTCCTCGCGCCGGCTGTCGTGCATGGTGGGGAGCATGACCCCAGCGGCTTCGTCCAGGGATGCGCCGATGCCCTCGATCGTCGTCCGGCTCTGGTCGAGAAGGTGACGCGCTTCGTCGAGGGCTGCCTTGACCTCGCCGATGCTCATAGTCAGCCAAGGATGTTGATGTACTGCCGGGCCGCCGCGGTGCTGCCCTGGAGGGTCGTGGCTGCCTCGGTCAGACGTTGCTTGCTCTGCTCGGCTCGGGCGATCGCCTCAGCGATGGCCGGATGGCCAGTGCCTGCGGATACCGCGCGCAGCCGAGCGAGCACCTGGTCGGTGCCGTCGATGGCGGCGCGGATCTGGCTCGTCGTCGTGACGCTCTGCTCGGCTGCCTGGGCGAGCGCGGCTTTGACTTGCTCGATGCTGGCCATGCCGTCCTTCCGGTCGATCGCACGGCGAGGGGCACCGGCGTTCTGCACGGGCAGTAGCGACGCAGACACTACCCAACATGAATCCCTCTCCGTAGCCCCGTCTCGGGGCGTCGCGCTAGCCCGGTTTGATGCTGGCGAGCTGGACGAGAAGTTGAATCAGCCGATATGCCTCGGCGGCGTCGACGGCGCGGAAGGCGACCGTCCGGCCGCCGCCGACCCGGGTCACACCCGGCACCAGAACGGCGAGGTCGACCATGTACGGGCCGTACAGATCGACCTCCACGTCCAACGGCCCGGACATCGTCCACGGGGGAATCGAGGCGCGGCGGGTGATGGCATCGGCGGCAGCGTGACGCAGCCGCTCGCGCGCCTCCTGCGGATGCAGAGCCACCGCGGCGGCCTGGCCCAGGGTCTGTTTGACGGCGACGGTGACCGCCGAGGGCACCAGCTCACCGAACTCGGCGCAGGCGGCGTCGTCTCCGCTGAGCAGGACGACCGGCACGTCCAGGTGCCCTGCCATGGCGGTGTTGAGGCCGATCTCGCCTAGTGACCGACCCGCCACGCGTACGTCGAGGATCGCGTCACTCATCGTGTGGGCCAGCACGGCCGGGCCGGCACCGGCCCGAGCGTGATAACCGATGAACATGACGGCGCCCGTGTGCTCGTCCAGACCCGCGAGCATGCCCAGCGGGCGCGGTTTGCCGCGCACGAGGTGCGCCCGTCGGTCGAGGTCCTCCGGCAGGATGTTGCGGAACGTGCCGTGCGCGTCGGCAACCCACACGACGGCGTCGGGTGCGGCATCGAGAACGCCGGCGATCACCGCGTTCGCCTCGGCCGTCATGAGGGCCCGGCCGCGCTCGTAGTCGTACCGATCGGGATTCGTCTCGGTGGGATGCACGATCCCCGAGACGCCTTCCAGGTCGACGGAGATCAGCACCTTCATGACCTCGGGATCCTACGCGCTCCCGATGGTCACGAAGGTGGTCGAGTTGATCGACAGCAGGTCGCCGAGGTGGGGGCATCCACCCGCTCCGGATACCCCCACCTCGGCGATCTGGAGTGGATCAGAGCCCTGCGGCGGCGGCGAGACGGGCCTCGTCCGGGGTCTGGGCGTGGATGTGGAAGCGCAGCGACCGGGCGTCGGTGAAGCACTCCCGCATCGGCCGCACCAGGTCGCGGTGCTCCTCGGTGCGCTCCCACGCCTCGAAGTCGGCCAGGCTCGCCCACTCGCTGGTGATCAGCCACTGCTCCGGGTCGGTCGACGAGCGGCACACCTGGTCCACCAGGTGCCCCGGCACACCGTCGGCGACCAGGTGCCGGATCTGCTCGTACGCGGCCAGAAACGCCTCCGTACGCGGCGCCGGCACCCGGACCAGGAAGACCACTCGGGCCCGCTGTCCGCTCACGGCGTCTCTCCTTCCGTCGGCGCGGCGCCCCGCAGGACCAGCGCGCTGTTGAATCCGTCGAAGCCCCGCGCGCAGACCAGCGCCAGCCGGCTGCGCGGCCGGCGGTGCTCACGCAGGAAGTCCAGCTCGCACCCGTCGGCGACCTCGTCGGGGCCGGCCGAGGCGGGCAGCGTGTCGTGCGCGAACGCGAGCAGGGCGGTGGCCACGTCCAGTGCCGAGCCGCCCTGGTGGGCCCGGCCGGTCAGCGGTTTCTGGGTGGTGACCGGGGGCGGCCGGTCGGCGAAGACGGCGCGCAGCGCCGCGGCCTCGCTGCGGTCGTAGCGGAGTACGCCGAGGGCGTCGGGCAGCACCACGTCGATCGCGGTCGCCGCGACGCCGGCGCGGTCCAGGGCCAGCCGCATCGCCCGCGCGTACTGGATCGGATCGCCGGCGCTGTCGGCGGTGGTGTGCGCGGCGTCGTGGGTGGCCCCCCAGCCGCTGACCTCGCCGTAGATCCGGGCGCCCCGGGCCAACGCGTGGCCCAACTCCTCCACCACGAAGACCGCGCCGCCCTCGGCCGGCAGGTAGCCGCTGGCCGTCGCGTCGAACGGCCGGTACGCCCGCTCCGGGTCGGCGACGTCGCTGAGCAGCCCGGAGCGCAACTGGCAGGCCAGGGCGTACGGGCTCAGTGGACACTCGGTCGCCCCGGCGATGACCACCGGAGTCCCCCGGCGCACCGCGCGGGCGGCGTGCGCGAGGCTGTCCAGCCCGCCGGCCGCCTCCGCGACCAGCACGCCGCTCGGACCCTTGAACTGGTGGTGGATGGAGAGCTGTCCGACGCTCGCCGCGTAGAACCAGGCGATCGACTGGTACGCGCCGACGGTGCGCGACGGCCCACCCCAGAGCCGTTGCAGTTCCCGCTGCCCGAACAGGTTGCCCCCGGACGAGCTGGCCAAGGCGACCGCGTAGCCGTACGGGTCGGGTGCCCGCTCGGGCAGCCCGGCGTCGGCCAGCGCGAGGCGGGTGGCGGCGAAGCCGAGGTGTGTCCATCGGTCGGTCTGCACGAGTTGCCGGCTCTCGGCGTAGGACTCGGCCGCGAAGTCGGGCACCTCGCCGCCGAGGCGGGTGGGGTAGCCGGCCGGGTCGAAGAGCGTGATCGGCCCGGTGCGCTGGGTGCCGGCCAGGACGGTACGCCAGTGCGCGTCCGCGCCGACGCCGCTGGGCGCGACCACACCGATTCCGGTGACGACCGCCCGGGCGGTGCTCACGCCGCCGCCGGAAGTCGGCGGAACACCATCGCCGACTGGAAGCCACCGAACCCGCTGCCCACCGACAGGGCCACGTTCACCGGCACCTCCCGCGCCTCGTTGGGTACGTAGTCCAGGTCGCACTCGGGGTCACGGGTGCTCCAGTTGGCCGTCGGCGGCACCACCCCGAACTCGATCGCGAGGGCGCAGGCGGCCATCTCGATCGACCCGATCGCGCCGAGCGAGTGCCCGACCATCGACTTGATGGAGCTGATCGGCACCCGGTACGCGGCCTGGCCCAGCGCCCGCTTGAACGCGGCCGTCTCGTGCCGGTCGTTCTGCCGGGTGCCCGAACCGTGCGCGCTGATGTAGGAGACCTGCTCCGGGATGATCCGGCCCTGCCGCAGCGCGTCGCTGACGGCGAGGCCCATCTCCAGCCCGTCGGGGCGCAGCCCGGTCATGTGGAAGCCGTTGCTGCGGCTGGCGTAGCCGGCGACCTCGCAGTAGACGTGGGCGCCCCGCCGTCGGGCGTGCTCGGCCTCCTCGAGCACCAGCACGGCCGCGCCCTCGGCCAGCACGAATCCGTGCCGGTCGGCGTCGAACGGGCGGGAGGCGTGCGCTGGGTCGTCGTTGTCGGGACTGGTCGCCTTGATCGCGTCGAACGAGGCGACGGTGACCGGTGAGATCGGCGAGTCGGCCGCGCCGGCCAGCACGATGTCCGCCTCGCCGTCCACGATCATCTGGTGGGCGTAGCCGATGGCGTCGATGCCGGACGTGCAGCCGGTGGAGACGACCTGCGCCGGGCCGTGCAGGCCGTGCCGGCAGGCCACGTCGGCGGCCAGGCTGCTGGGCACCAGCGCCTGGTACAGGTATGGGCCGCCGAGTGCCGCGTCGACCAGCCACCGCCGGCCGTGCTCGCTGACCCGCACGTACTCCTCTTCCAGGGCCATCGTGCCGCCCACGGCGGTGCCGAGCACCACCCCGGCGCGGTCCCGCTCGGCGTCGGTAAGCACCAGGCCGGCGTCGGCGATGGCCTCGGTGGAGCAGGCCAGCGCGAACTGGACGTAGCGGTCGGCGCGACGCCGCTCGGCGTCGGTGAGCCCGGCGGCGACCGGGTTGAAGTCACACTCGGCGGCGATCTGCGAGCGGAACGGCGACGGGTCGAAGAAGCTGATCCGCCGGGTGGCCGTACGCCCCTCGGTGATGGTCTTCCAGAACCGGTCCCGGCTGGCGCCGCCGGGGGCCACGACGCCCACGCCGGTCACCACGGTGCGACGGCCGGTCACCGCGCCACCTCTGTTCGCGACTGCGGGGCTCGCAAACCCGGCTCACTCCTCGCGCTCACGACCCACCCCCTGTTCGACGAGTTCGGTGTCGACGTGCCCCAGCTCGGGGCGCGGGGCCAGGGGGCCCAGGTGGAAGACCACCTCGGCCGGCTCCGTGCCGGTGTTGCGCAGCCGGTGCCGCACGTTGACCGGTACGAACAGCGCCTCGCCGGTGGCCACCTGCGTGGGCTGGTCGTCGAGGTCCACGGTGATCGCGCCGCGAGCCACGTACAGGAACTCCTCGCTGTAGGGGTGGTAGTGCTCGGCGATCCGCTCCCCCGACGCGAGGGTCGCCACCCCGAGGAAGCCGGAGGTGCTGCCGACGGTGCGGGGGCCCAACAGCACCCGCAACTCACCGCCGCGTCGCCGGTCCGCCGGTACGTCCGAGGCCGCTATCAGCCGGGTGCCCAGGTCACTCATCGCCGGCCTCCCCCGCGGCGGAGCCGGCCTGCGCCGAGGCGTCGCCGTCGACGGAGCCGGCCTGCGCCGGAACCGAGCCGCCGGCCGGGCCGCTCCGGCCGGCGCGTTCCCGGGCGATCCGCTCCACCCGGTCCTTGATCACGGCGAGTTGGATGACGCTGTTGGTGTTGATCCGCTCGGTCATGGCGGCGTTGTCGACAGGCGCGGTCGGCTTCATGGCGAAGTCCTGCATCCAGGTCATCCGGGTGCCGCCGGCCTCCTCGATGTAGCGCCAGTGGATCCTCATGTACTCGAACGGCCCGGTCTCCACCCGGTGCGCCCGCACCTGACGGCTCACCGGGTCGGCGGTGCGTTCGCTGACCCAGCTCCACGCCACCCCGTTCTCGTCGGGGTACATGGTGAGCCGGAACCGTACGGTGTGCCCGTCGCGGTGCAGAATCTCCACCACGGCGTACTCGGTGAACAGCTCGGTCCAGTTCGCCACGTCGTTGGTGACGTCCCAGACCAGCGCGAGCGGCGCGTCGATGAGCACGGTGTTCTCGGTGTGCCCGGGCGGGTCGGTACGGCGGGCGACCAGGTCGGCCACCGCCGCGATGCTCAGTTGCCCGGCCTGCTCGGGGATGCTCACCTGCCACCGGTCGGCGACGACCGCCGAGAGTTCCAGCAGGGCGAGCGAGTCCATGCCGAGTTCCTCCAGCGACGCGGCGGGCGTGCGGGCCGCGGCCTCGGCGTCCAGGCCGCAGTGCGCCACCAGGATGTCGGTGATCTCGGCGGTCATCGGGCGACCATGGGTGACGGTCATCGGGTCCTCCTGTGGGTTACGTCGGGCTCCGCGGCGGGCGCGGCGCGGGGTGTTGGGGTGGCCGCCGGCCGCGACGCGGGCGCGGCGAGCAGGCGGTCGACGAGGCCGGTGGTGTAGCGGCCCTTGCGGAACCCGGCGTCGTCGAGCACCCGCCGGACGAACGGGATGGTGGTGTGCACACCCGGACCGGCGATGTCGAACTCGTACAGCGCGCGTTCCAGCCGGTTGAGCGCCGACTCCCGGTCGGGCGCCCAGACCACGACCTTGGCCAGCAGGGAGTCGTACCAGGGGCCGACCAGGTAACCGGCGCGGGCGTGGGTGTCCACCCGGGTGAACGGGCCGCCCGGCGGGGTGAACCGCTCGAGCCGTCCGGGGGTGGGGGCGAAGCCGCGTGACGGGTCCTCGGTGTTCACGCGGCACTCCACGGAGACGCCGCGCAGGTGTATCTCCTCCTGCCGCCACCGCAGCGGCACGCCGGCCGCGATGTGCAGTTGCTCGTGCACCAGGTCGATCCCGGTGACCATTTCGGTGACGGGGTGCTCCACCTGGATCCGACAGTTGATCTCCAGGAAGTGGAAGCGTTCCTCGGCGTCGACCAGGAACTCCAGCGTGCCGGCGCCGACGAAGCCCACCTCCAGCGCGCCCCGCAGCGCGGTCTCGGCGATGGAGTCGAGCGTCGCGGCGGACAGCGCGGGGGCGGGGGCCTCCTCGACGAGTTTCTGGTGTCGGCGCTGCACCGAGCAGTCCCGGGTGCCCAGGTGCACGCCGTTGCCGTGGGCGTCGCAGAGCACCTGCACCTCGACGTGCCGGGCCTCGGTGAGGTAGCGCTCGACGTACACCCGGTCGTCGCCGAAGGCGGCCTGGGCGGCGGCCCGCGTCCGCGCGTACGCCCGGACCAGCTCGGCCGGACGGCGCACCACGGTCATCCCCCGGCCGCCGCCCCCGGCGGCGGCCTTGACGATCACCGGGTAGCCGACGGCGTCGGCGACCTCGGCCGCCGCCGCGGCGGTGGCCACCGGCGCGACGCTGCCCGCCGGCAGCGGCAGTCCGGCCCGGCTCATCAGGGCCCGGGCCGAGGACTTGTCGGCCAGCGCCGCCATCACCGCCGGCGGCGGCCCGATGAACGTCAGCCCGTTGTCCGCGCAGATCTCGGCGAAGTCGGCGTCCTCGGAGAGGAACCCGTATCCGGGGTGGACGGCCTGCGCGCCCACCTGGCGGGCGGCCTCCACGATCGCGGCGGCGTTGAGGTAGCTGCGCCGGCTGGACGCCGGTCCGATCCGGACGGCCTGGTCGGCGAGGCGGACGGCCGCGGAGTCCGCGTCGGCGGCGGAGTAGACCACCGCCGTGCGGACGCCGAGTTCCCGGCAGGCCCGCAGCACCCGCAGGGCGATCTCGCCCCGGTTGGCGATCAGAACGGTCTCGAACATCGCCACCCCCGCCGTCAGGCCGGATCCAGCTCGACCAGTGGCTGGTCGTACTCCACCGGCTGACCGTCCTCGACGAGGATCGCGACCACCCGGCCGGCCCGGTCGGCGCTCACCTCGTTCATCAACTTCATGGCCTCGACGATCGCCACCGGCTGACCGGGACGGACCAGGTCGCCGACCGCGACGAACGGCCCAGCGCCCGGCTCCGGCGCGCGATAGAACGTGCCGACGATCGGCGCCCGGATCGCGGCGCGGCCCGGAACCGGGGGGCGGATCAGCGCGGCCGGCGGACCGGGCGCGGCCGCGGTCGGCGGCGGCGTGGCGGCGGCCACCGGCAGGGCCGCAGGTACGCCCGAGCCGCCGACCGGCTCGTCCGGATGCCACTCGATCTCGAGCACGGTCGCCCCGCTGCGCAGCCGGATCCGGCGTACCGGCCCGGCCAGCTCGGCGAGCAGGTGCCGGGCCTGTCGGCGTAGCCCGGCCAGCACCTCCTCGCCGTCCGTGTCGGATCCCTGGGATCCGTCCGCCCGGAGGCGACCGTCGACGTCCGCCCGGCCGTTCGGGCCGTCGGCGGTGGACACCGTCGCGCCGGCCGTCATCGGGCACCTGCCTGGTTGCCGGCGCGGGTGGCGCCGAACCGACGGAAGCGCTGCCGTCGCAGGCGGACCAGCATCGCGGGCGGCACGTCCAGCAGTGGCAACAGATTGGCCAGCAGGGCGGCGCGCAGCCGCCGGGCGGTCTCCGCCGGGTCGTCGTGGGCGGCCGTCGCGGGCTCGGGGACGATCTCGTCGACGACGCCGAGGCGACACAGGTCGGGCGCGGTCAGCCGCAGCGCGCGGGCCGCCTGTGGGGCGGCGGAGCGGTCCGGCCAGAGGATGGCGGCGCAGCCCTCCGGGCTGATCACCGAGTAGACGGCGTGTTGGAGCATCAGCACCCGGTCGGCGACGCCGAGGGCCAGCGCGCCGCCGCTGCCGCCCTCGCCGGTGATCACCGTGACGACGGGAGTCGGCAGCACGGTGAGGGTGAGGATGTTCTCCGCGATCGCCGCCGCCTGCCCCTGCTCCTCGGCGCTGATCCCCGGGTCCGCGCCGGGCGTGTCGATGAGGGTGACCACCGGCAGGCCGAGTCGCGCGGCGAGACGCATCAGCCGCAACGCCTTGCGATGCCCGGCCGGGCTGGCCATGCCGAAGTTGCGGGCGACCAGGTCGGCGGTGGTGTGCCCCTTCTGGTGGCCGATCACCATCACGTGCCGCCCGGCCAGGCGGGCGATCCCGCCCACGATGGCCGGGCAGTCCCCGCCGAGCCGGTCGCCGTGCAACTCGACGAACCCGTCGAAGACCGAGTCCAGGTAGTCCAGGGTGGTGGGTCGGCCGGGGTGGCGGGCCGTGCGCACGGTGTCCCACGCGTCGCGTACCGCCGGCTGCGTGCCGTCGTCGGCCGCCGCCGTGGGCGGTCGCTGCCCGTCGGCCACCGCCGGCGGGACCGCGTCCACCAGACGCTCGTGGTGTCGCGCCGGCTCCTGACGGGGTACGGACGCCCGCGCCGGACGGCCGGTGCGGGCCGCGGCCAGCAGCGCCGCCAGCCGACCGCGCAACGACCGGCGCTGCACCACCATGTCGACCTGCCCGTGACGCAGCAGGAAGTCAGCGGTCTGGAACCCCTCCGGCAGGGCGCGACCGGTGATCTGACGGATCACCCGTGGACCGGCGAAGCCCATCCGGGCGCCGCTCTCGGCGAGCACCAGGTCGGTGTTGGTGGCGAAGGACGCCGCCACGCCGCCGTAGGTCGGGTCGGTGAGCACGCTGACGGTGAGCAGGCCCGCCTCGCGCAGGGCGGCGATCGCCTGGCTGACCGTGGCCATCTGCATCAGCGACAGGGCGCCCTCCTGCATCCGGGCGCCGCCGGACGCGGTGACCAGGATGAGCGGCACCCGGTCGTCGAGCGCCCGCTCGGCGGTGCGGGTGATTAGCTCGCCCACCGCGGCGCCGAGGCTGCCGCCGAGGAAGCGGAAGTCCATCACCGCCAGGGCGGCCGGGTGCCCGCCGATGGTGGCGGTGCCACAGAGAACAGCCTCGGGCAGGCCGGTGGCGGCCCGCGCCGCGGTGAGCCGGTGCGGGTACGGGAGCACGTCGACGAAGTTCAGCGGGTCCGCCTCGGGTATCCGGTCGGGCAGCAGGCGCAGCGAGCCCGGGTCGACGAGCTGCCGCAGCCGCTCCGGCGCGCCGAGGCGGGAGTGCTCCCCGCACTCCGGGCACACGTCCAGGTTGCGGCGTAGCCGCTTGCGGTAGAGCAGGCTCGCGCAGCCGGCGCAGCGGGACCAGAGCTGCTCCTCCTGCCCCGCGGCGGCGGTCACGAGCGCCCTCCGGCGTCGAACCGGTAGAAGCAGCGCGCCATCGCGTCGCGCGGGGAGCGCCAGGTCGGCAGGTACGGCGAGACGTACGGCCGGAGCCGGTCGCTGACCCGGATGAACTCGGGGTGGCCCCGGGCGGCCTCGACCGCCGGCTGCGCCGGCTGCTCGGTCTCGAGCAGGTGCACGTAGAGGTCGTGCAGCCGGTACAGCGCGCGGTGCCGGACGCCGACCAGGCGCGGTAGCTCGGTCGCGTCCGACTCGGCGAAGATTTCGGCGACCTGCTCCTGCGCGGTCGGTACGACCTTCGCGATGATCAGCGATCGGTCCATGGCTGGGCCTCCCCCCACGGCGTCCGGGTCGGCCGGATGAGCCCCGGGGACGCGCTGGACGACTGCCGCCACGATGCGGCAGTCGTCGTCACGGCGGCGTCACCGCGACGGATCGACCGGCGACGCCAAACGGTGACGCTGCGTTGACGCAACCTGTGTATGAGCTATGCGTCCCATGTGCAGCCCGCCTCGAATGATCGATGTTTTTGCAGTTCAGAACCGATTTCATGGGCGAGATTGGGCCAACATGGGCGTTGACTCACCGTGACCGTAATTGATAATCTTCACGGTGGTCAGCCCGGCGGCTCCGGCGGGTGACGCCGCGCGTGGACAGCCGTGGTCGGATTCCATCGACGGAGCCGACGGTGGCGACGCGGGCAGCCGATCCGGGACACAGCAGACAGTCGGGACGAGCGTTCCACAGAGGGGTGCCGCCGTGGCCGCTGATCCGTCCGTGCCGACCGCCGAAGGACCCGGCGAGGGTGACCTCGCGCTGCACCTGCTCGGCGGCTTCCGCCTCCTGCACGCCACCGCGCACATCGTGGTGCCGCGCGGACTGCAACGGGTGATCGCCCTGATCGGGCTGCGCCCCGGCGCCACCCGCAGCCAACTCGCCGGGCTGCTCTGGCCCGACGTGTCCGAGGAGCGGGCGCTGTCGTCGCTACGGACCGCGCTGTGGCGGCTGCGGCAGGACCCGTGCTGCCCGATGGTCGTGGCCGGCGACACCGTCCGGCTGGCCCCGGCCGTCCGCCTCGACGTCGACGACCTCGTCGGGACGGCCGAGCGCGTCCGCAACGGCGACGACCCGCGGACCACCGCCGGGGCGCTCGCCGCCGGCCGGCACGACCTGCTGCCCGGCTGGTACGACGACTGGGTGTTGCTGGACCGGGAACGGCTGCGGCAACTGCGTCTGCACATGCTGGAGCAGGTGTCCGCCCAGCACCTCGCCGCGGGGCGGCACGGCGAGGCGTTGGAGGCAGCGTTGGAAGCGATGGCCGCCGAACCGCTGCGCGAGACACCGCACCGGCTGGTGGTCCGCATCCACCTCGCGGAGGGCAACGCGTTCGAGGCCGTGCACGCCTTCTACGTCTACCGGGACCTGCTGCGCCGCGAGCTGCGCCTCGAACCCAGCCCGGCGATGAACGCCCTGCTCGACGACACGCTCGCCCCGATCCGGGCGGCCACCCGCCCCGCCGCCGGCCGGGACCCCGCCGTACGGCCGTCACCGGCCGGTCGGCACACGTGACGGTGACGTGACACGGCCTGCGGCACGGTGACCGCATCAAGCACGTGACCACCGGCCTGCGGGTCGGGATCGGCCACCGGCGGAAGGGGTCCCATGAGTCGTCTACTGATCGTCAGCCGGATCATCCCAGGCGCGGAGGGGCGGGTCGCCCAGATCTTCGCCGAGTCCGACGCCACCGAACTGCCCGGCCTCACCGGCGTCACGCACCGGTCCCTGTACGGCCTGCACGACGTGTTCGTGCACGTCATCGAGACCTCGGACGTCAATCCGGGCGCCCTCGCCGCCGCCCGTAACCATCCGCTGTTCCAGCAGGTCAACGAAAGGCTCGCGGCGCACACCTCGCCGTACCTGTCGACCTGGCGCTCCCCGAAGGACGCCATCGCCGAGTGCTTCTACCGCTGGGACGCGGCCGACGCGGCGGCGCCTCACCCGGCCGGCTGACATGTCCACCACGGGACCGCACGTCCTGGTCATCGGCGCCGGCACCGGCGGCCTGTGCCTGGCGCACGGGCTGCGCCGCGCCGGCATCAGCGTCGCCGTCTACGAGCGGCATCGGCACAGCGGAGAAGGGCTGCTCGGATACCGCGTGGGCATCGGTCCGACCGGCAGCCGGGCACTGCGCGACTGCCTGCCACCTCAACTGTTCGCCACGTTCCTGGCAACCTGCGCCCGGCCACCGAGCTACTTCAACGTCGTCACCCAGCGGCTGCGCGAGACCGCGTCGTTCGAGCTGCGGCCGGCCGTCGATCCCGTGCGGACGGAACACTCGGTGGCCCGGATGGTGCTGCGCCAGGTGCTGTTGACCGGCCTGGCCGACGTGGTGCACTTCGACAAGACCTTCGTCCGGTACGAGCAGCACGACGACGGCACGGTCACCGCCCACTTCGCCGACGGGACCACCGCCACCGGCGACCTGCTGGTGGCGGCGGACGGCACGCACTCGGCGGTCCGCCACCAGTACCTGCCGCACGCGGTCATCCGGGACGCCGGGACGATCAACATCGCCACGCGCATCCCGCTGACCGCGCAGACCCGCGGTCTCGTGCCCGAGCGCGTCGCCAAGGGCATCTCGCTGATCTTCGGCGTCGGCGGCACGATGGGCGTGCTGCACGTGATGGAGTTCAAGTGGGACGCGAACCGGACGATCAAGCCCGGCGTCGGCGACGACGACGCCGCCCTGCTGCGGGCCTGGTCCGGCCTGTCCGAACAGACCAGCGCCGACTACATCAACCTCATCATCTGGAGCACCGCCCGTCGGTTCCCGTCCGACGTCCTGGAGCGCCGGGGCGAGGACCTGAAGCGGGTCGCGCTGGACCTGACCCCGAACTGGCACCCAGACCTGCGGGAACTGTTGCGGACCAGCGATCCGGGCAGTGTCCTGCCGATCAGGGTGAGCACGTCCGAGCCGACGCCACCCTGGAAGAGCAGCACCGTCACCCTGCTCGGGGACGCCATCCACACGATGACCCCCGGGCGCGGGGTGGGGGCGAACACCGCGCTGCGCGACGCCCGCCTGCTCTGTCAGCACCTCACCAGCGCCGTCGCCGGGGACAAGACGCTCGTGCAGGCCGTGGCGGACTACGAAGCCGCCATGGTGCCGTACGGCTTCGCACGGGTCGCCGAATCACTGAACCGCAGCGGCACCAACGGCGAGGACCGGATGTACCGCCCGGTGGTGGGCCGTCTCGCCCTGCTCGGCGCGCGCGGCTACTTCGGAGTGACCAGTCGGGTGCCCCCACTGCGACGCCGTTTCGTCGACGACTTCCACACCTACGAGGGCGACGAGGACTGACCGCGGCACCCACCGACCCGGGTACGACGTGCGAGCGTCGTACCCGGGTCGCCTCGTGCCCGGCGGGCGCCGGTCGCGACGTCGGCGCTGGTGGGCGCGACGCTGCGTCACCCGTCGGGCACCCCGCGAGGTGGTGGGCGTCGGCGCGCGCCGTACGACCGGTCCTGTCTGTCGTCGTCCGATCGCGTGTGCGAAGCTGCGGCGAGTTTTTCTCGTGACTTTCTCGACGAGGTGAGAGG
Source organism: Micromonospora sp. NPDC049107 (assembly GCF_040648595.1). Taxonomy (NCBI): domain Bacteria; kingdom Bacillati; phylum Actinomycetota; class Actinomycetes; order Micromonosporales; family Micromonosporaceae; genus Micromonospora; species Micromonospora sp. NPDC049107. Next base: position 1,040,996 of record NZ_JBEZEC010000001.1, on the reverse strand, counting down.
GAGGTTCGCCGTGGAGTGGTCTATCGGACACTCGCTGATAGTGGTCGTGGCGGTGTTGCTGGGCCTGGCCGCCGGATGGTTGCTGCGCGGCCGGCAGGGCGCGGGGGCCGCCGCACGGCCCATCGTGGACGGCGATCCCGTCGCCGGTCTGGCCGTGGTCACCAGCCCGGAGCCACCGGCCATGACCGACGAGGCCCGGCCGGCGGCGAGCATCGACTCCCCGCCCGCGGCGGTCGCCGACGAGCCGGCCCCGGTCGACACGGTCAGCGCGCCGGCCACCGTGACCACGTCGGACGATTCCGCGCCGGACGCCGTCGACCCCGGCGACATGGCCCTCACCGAAGCCCCGCCGACCGTTCCGGCCGATGACCGGACCGACGCGGTCGACGAGCCGGGCACGGTCGACGAGCAGCCCGCCCCGGCGACGGTGGTCGCCCCGCGCCAGCCGCTGGACGACCGCACCGACACTCCGTCCGACGAGCCGATCGACGCCACGCCGGTCGACACCACGCCGGCCGAGCCGGTCGACGCCACCCCGGCCGAGCCGATCGACGCCACCCCGGCCGACACGACGCCGGCCGATGCCACCCCGGCCGAGCCGATCGACGCCACCCCGGCCGAGACCGTCCCGGCCGCGCCGGACGAGCAGGCCGAGGCCGCTCCCGCCGAGAGCGCGTACACCGGGACGACGCCGGCCGACACGACCCCGGCGGTCGCGGCCGGTCTGCCGGCGGTGGACGTCGACGAGGCCGAGCCGGCGCGGGCCACGCCGCCGGTCCGCGCGGCCGACGCCCCGCCGATCCCGGCGACCACGGCGGACACCGACCCGACGGGCCCGGCGGACGACTTCCGTCGGATCCAGGGTGTGGGGCCGAAGATGGCGGCCGCGTTGCAGGCGGCCGGCGTGCGCACCTACCGCCAGCTCGGCGAGCTGGACGAGCCGGCGCTGCGCGACCTGATCCGGACCGCCGGCCTGCGCGCCGCGCCCGCGCTGGCCACCTGGCCCCAGCAGGCTCGGGTGCTGGCCGGCGCCGGCGACGCGGCGAGCGCCGTCCTGCCCGGCGGCGACCAGGGCTGACGCACCACCGTGAACCCCCGGACGTCCGCGCGGACGTCCGGGGGTTCGCTCGTTCCGAGCGCGCCCGACGGAGGCCGGGACGCGGGTCGACCAACCGCCCGGTCGGGGGACGGTGGGACGAATCCCGAGGTGGCGGGGTGGGCCGCTGGCTAGCGTCGGTCGGGGTGGGCCGGACGGTCCGCCACGTCGACCGGCACCGCAGGAGCGAGCGTGCAGTTCTCCGCGCCGGAGCCCGGGCCTGGCAGGACGCGACCACCGGTACGCGACCCGGATTCCCCCCGCCGGGTGACTCTGCTCGAACTCTTCTTCGACCTGGTGTTCGTGGTCGCGCTCGCGCTCATCTCACGCGGCATGGTCGACCAGCTCGACTGGCACCGCGCCGGACAGGCGTTGATCCTGCTGGCCGCCGTCTGGTGGACGTGGGCGATCACCACCCTCGTCACCGACCTGTACGACCCGGAACGGACCGAGATCAAGCTGCTGATCGCCTCGGTCATGTTCGGCGCGCTGCTGATGACCACCGCGATCCCCGAGGCGTTCAACGCGCGCGGCATCGTCTTCGCCGGCACGTACGTGGCCATCCACCTGGGGCGCGGGCTGTTCCTGATGCCGGCCGTGCGTCGCCAACCACAGACCCAGCGCCGGGCGTTGCGCATCTTCACCTGGTTCGTCGTGTCGGCGATCCCCTGGATCATCGGCGCGTTCGTCGCCGGTGACGCCCGGCTGGCGTGCTGGGCCATCGCGCTGGCCATCGACTACACCGGCTTCCGGCTCGCGTACCCGGTGCCGGGGCTGGGGGTGGTGCCGGAGCCGCAGCGCAACGTCACGGCCGAGCACCTGTCCGAGCGGTACCAGCAGTTCTTCATCATCGCGCTCGGCGACGCCATCCTGACCATCGGCACCATGTTCAACCTGGCGCACACCGAGGCCCAGAACATCGCCTCGTTCGCGGTGGCGTTCGGGACCACCCTGCTGCTCTGGCGGATCTACGTCCACAAGTCCGGCCAGCTGCTGCCGACGGCCATCAAGATGTCCGGCGCGCCGGCCAAGTTTCTGTTCACCGCCCCGTACACCCACCTGCTGATGATCGCCGGAGTGGTGACCACGGCCGCCGGGTTCGACCTGGTGCTGCACGACCACCCGGGACGTACGCCGCCGGCCTGGGTGGCGGTGATCCTCGGCGGCCCGGCGCTGTTCCTGGTCGGCCGGTCCTCGTTCGAGTACGAGGTGTTCAGTCGGGTGTCGCCGTCCCGCCCCGGTGGGCTCCTCGCGTTGCTCACGATCGCGCCCGTGGTGATGTACCTGCCACCGCTGGCCGCCTCGTTCGGCGCGCTGCTGGTGCTGGCCGGGGTCGCCTACGCGGACCACCTCCGCAGCCACGGCAAACCGCCGGAGCCCCCCGCACCGCCGCACTGAACCAGCCGCCGGCCGGCGGGCGGTCACACCAGCGCGCCCGCGTACCCCCGGGCCTGTAGCCGCTGCCCGGCGGTGTTGCCGAGGCGCACCTGGAGGCCCAGCGGCACGGCGGCCCGGCGGACGTCGTCCACGTGCAGCGAGCCGTGCCGGTCAACGGTCAGCACCGGCGGCTCCTCCAGCTCGCCAACCGGCGCGTGGAAGGAGAGCAGGGTCACCGAGGTGGTGAGGTAGCCCGGGTAGGCGGCGCGGGCCACCGCCTCGTCCGGGTGGGCGAGCACCACCAGGTCGCGCAGGTGAGCGAAGTCGGCCGCGAGCGCGCCGGCCTTCCAGTGGGCCGGCTCGTCGGCGGCGCCGGTGTGGTGCCGGGACCGGTTCGCCGACGTGATGTAGAGGTGGTCGGTGCCGGTCTCGGCGAGCGCCCGCTCGAAGAACGTGTTGGACGGACAGGTGAGGCCGGGAGCGATGACCTGGGCGGTCCGCAGTCCGCAGTCGACCTGGGTGAGGTGGTCGGGCAACCGGTCGGCGGCCGGACCCCGGAAGCCGAACGGCCCGGCACCGTAGAGGGCGTCCATCAGGGCCCGCACCCGGCCGACCGGCAACCGGGGTGAGATACGGGACCAGTCGAACATCCCCGGGATACGTCCGATCGCGGTGGTGATGCTGCCGACCTGGTCGACGGCCCGGCCCTTGGCCAGGTTCACCCGACGGACGGTGGCCGGGTCCGGGCGGGCGACGAGGGCGTAGACGTTGGCGAACGCCACCGCGACGACCGCGCCTCCGGCGAGCGCGCGGGCAGCGACCGCGACGTCGTGGGGGCGGTCGACGTAGAGCGATGGTGTCGGGACGTCCATGGGTCCTCCTCGGCGGGCCGTGAGGCAGTTCTACGTCCGATGCCCCGCGCGGCGGCCGGGTCGGTCGGCGATCCGATAGCCGCGCGCGGAGACCTCGTGCGGGCGGCCGATGCCGGCATCGGCCGGACGGACGATGCGGCGGGGGTACGACGCGTCCACCGTTAGCGGCGCGACCCGATTGGGTACAACGCGTGCACCTCAGCTCCACCACATTCCTTCAGGAGGCAGCGATGCGCGGCACCTCGATACTCGGAGTCATCGTCGTTATCTGGCTGGTGATCGGCGCGGTCGCCGCCGGCCAGCGGGGCTACTACAGCGGCGACGACACCAACTGCGCCGAGGCGGGCACGATCCTGGTCACGATCGTGGCCGGACCGTTGAACTACATCGGGGCCAATCCCAAGATCGACTGCAAGCTGCCCGAGCCGTCCAAGTAGGACGAAGGCGGTTCGCCCGGCCCGCGCCCGCGTAGGGCGCGGGCCGTTTTCCGTCCCAGGGTCGGGCGGGCGGTCGGCGGTCGGCGGTCGGCGGTCGGCGGTCGGCGGTCGGCGGTCGGCGGTCGGCGGTCGGCGGTCGGCGGTCGGCGGTCGGCGGTCGGGTGATGGTGAGGGCGGTGCCCAGGGCGGGCGCAATGGGGCGAAGAAGCCGAAAGGTGATGTCGGGGCGTTCATCGCGAAGAGGGGACATCTATCCGGCACCTGGCCGCTGACAGCCAAAAAGTTTTGTGGGGTCTCTACAACTCAGCGGCGGTTGGTTCGGCCGTTGCACCATGGCGCCGTCCGCTCCGAGCCGGAAAAGTGATCACTGCCGGGAGCCGTCGTGTCTCGGCACGTACAGATGGTCTACCAAAGGGGTCAGTCGGGTGTTCAACCGCGTCGCCATCGTCAACCGTGGTGAGGCCGCCATGCGGCTCATCCACGCGGTCCGGGAGCTGGCCGCGGAGACGGGCAGCCGGATCGAGACGGTCGCCCTCCACACCGACGTCGACCGCACGGCCACCTTCGTGCGCGAGGCCGACATCGCCTACGACCTCGGGCCCGCGTCGGCGCGCCCGTACCTGAATCTCGCGACGCTCGAGCGCGCCCTGACCGAGACCGGCGCCGACGCCGCGTGGGTCGGCTGGGGCTTCGTCGCCGAGGATCCCGCCTTCGCCGAGCTGTGCGAGAAGATCGGGATCACCTTCGTCGGACCGAGCCCGGAGGCCATGCGCCAGCTCGGCGACAAGATCGGCGCAAAGCTGATCGCCGAGCAGGTCGGCGTGCCGGTCGCGCCGTGGAGCCGCGGCGCCGTCGAGAGCCTGGAGGCCGCGACGGCGGCAGCGGCCGAGATCGGCTACCCGCTGATGCTCAAGGCGACGGCCGGCGGCGGCGGGCGCGGCATCCGCGTGGTCACCAGCGACGCCGAACTCGCCGACGCGTACGAGCGCACCAGCCAGGAGGCGGCGCGGGCGTTCGGCAGCGGCATCGTGTTCCTGGAGCGCCTGGTCACCGGTGCCCGGCACGTCGAGGTCCAGGTGATCGCCGACGGTCAGGGCACCGCGTGGGCGCTGGGCGTGCGGGACTGCTCGGTGCAGCGGCGCAACCAGAAGGTCATCGAGGAGTCGGCCTCGCCGGTGCTCGACAAGGCGCAGGCCGCCGAGCTGAAGACGTCGGCGGAGCGGCTCGCCGTGGCGGTCGGCTACCGGGGCGCGGCGACCGTCGAGTTCCTCTACCACCCCGGCGACCGGCTGTTCGCGTTCCTGGAGGTCAACACCCGCCTGCAGGTCGAGCACCCGATCACCGAGCTGACCACCGGATTCGACCTGGTCAAGGCGCAGCTGCACGTCGCGTCGGGCGGCCGGCTCGTGGGTGACCCGCCGGTGGAGCGCGGGCACGCCATCGAGGCCCGACTCAATGCCGAGGACCCCGACCGTGACTTCGCGCCGTCGCCGGGGCGGATCGCGCGGCTCGACCTGCCCGCCGGGCCGGGCATCCGGGTGGACACCGGCGTCAGCGAGGGCGACACCATCCCGGCCGACTTCGACTCGATGATCGCGAAGATCATCGCGTACGGGCGGAACCGGGACGAGGCGCTGGGCAAGCTACGGCGGGCGATGGCCGACACCACCGTCATCATCGACGGTGGCGCGACGAACAAGAGCTTCGTGCTCGACCTGCTCGACCAGCCGGAGGTCATCGACGCCAGCGCCGACACCGGCTGGATCGACCGGGTCCGGGGCGAGGGCCGGCTCGTCACGCACCGGCACTCCGCGGTCGCCCTGGCCGCCGCCGCGATCGAGTCGTACGAGGAGGAGGAGCACGCCGAGCGGCAGCGGCTCCTGTCGACCGCCGCCGGTGGGCGTCCGCAGGTGCAGCACGCCAGCGGCCGACCGCTGGACCTCAAGCTGCGCGGCGTCACCTACCGGCTGCGGGTGGCCCGGATCGGCGCGCACCGGTTCCGTGTCGGCATCGAGGCGGGCGGCGACGTCCGCACGGCCGACGTCGAGCTGGACCGCTTCGACCGGCACACCGGCCAGATCGCCGTCAACGGCATCCGGTACCGGCTGCTCACCGGCACGCACGGCCCGACCCACCTCGTCGAGGTGGACGGCGTGACGCACCGGGTCAGCCGGGACGAGGGCGGCGTCCTGCGCTCCCCCATGCCCGCGCTCGTCGTCGCCACCCCGCTGGAGGTGGGCGCCGAGGTCGAGGCGGGCGCGCCGGTGCTGGTGCTGGAGGCCATGAAGATGGAGACGGTGCTGCGCGCGCCGTTCCGGGCCCGACTCAAGGAGTGCGCCGTCTCGGTGGGCAGCCAGGTGGAGGCCGGTGCGCCGCTGCTGCGGCTGGAGCCGGTCGCCGACGAGGCCGCCGACACCGTGGCCGCCCCGAGCGGCCCCACCGTCGAGCTGGACCTGCCCGCCGCCGACGCCGGCCTGTCGGCGTACGAGCGCAGCCGGCGCGGTCAGGAGGACCTGCGCGGCCTGCTGCTCGGCTTCGACGTCGACCCGCACGACGACCGGCGGGTGCTCGACGACTATCTCGTCGTACGCCGGTTGGCGGCCGAGGACGGGCACCGGCCGCTGGCCGCCGAGCTGGACCTCGTCGACGCGTTCGCCGACCTGGCCGAGCTGAGCCGCAACCGGCCGACCGGCGAGGACGGCGGCGCGCACGCGCGCAGCGACCGGGAGTACCTGCACACCTACCTGCAGAGCCTCGACGTGGAGCGGGCCGGTCTGCCGGACGCCTTCCAGGCCAAGCTCGCCAAGGCGCTCAGCCACTACGGCGTGACCGACCTGGAGCGCTCCCCCGGCCTGGAAGCCGCGGTGTTCCGGATCTTCCTGGCCCAGCAGCGCGCGTCCGTCGACGCCACCGTCGTGGCGTCGCTGCTGCGGGAGTGGCTGCGCGAGACGCCGCCGGACGAGTCGCTGCGCGAGCCCGCCGGTCTGGCGTTGGAGCGGCTGGTGGCCGCGACGCAGGTCCGCTTCCCCGCGATCGCCGACCTGGCCCGGGGCGTGGTGTTCGCCTGGTTCGCGCAGCCGCTGCTGCGCCGCAACCGCGCCCGCGTCTACGCGCAGGTACGGGCCCACCTGCGACACCTGGACGCCCACCCGGATTCGCCCGACCGCGCCGAGCGCGTCGCCGAGATGGTCCGCAGCACCGAGCCACTGGTCCGACTGCTGGGCCAGCGCCTCGTGCGGCACCACCTGGACAACACGGTCATGCTGGAGGTGCTCACCCGCCGCTACTACGGCAACAAGGCGCTCAACCGGGTGCGGACCCGCGAGGTCGCCGACTGCTCCTTCGTGGTCGCCGAGCGCGCGGACTCCACCGTGGTCTCCGCGGCCGTCCGCTTCGACGGGCTGGGCGACGCGTTGCGCGGGCTCGCCGAGCTGGCCGGCGCCGAGGATTCCGTCGACGCCGACATCTACCTCGGCTGGGAGAACCAGCCGGAGGACTTCGACGCGATGGCCGCCGCGCTGCGCGACGTGCTCGCCGCCCATCCGTTGCCGGCGCGGGTCCGTCGGCTCACCGCCACCGTCGCGGGTCGCGGCGGGGCGGTCATGCACCACCACTTCACCTTCCGCCCGTCGGACGCCGGGATGGTCGAGGACCGGCTGATCCGCGGTCTGCACCCGTACATCGCGCAGCGGATGCAGTTGGAGCGGCTGCACAAGTTCGACCTGACCCGGCTGCCGTCGTCGGACGAGGAGGTCTACCTCTTCCAGTGCGTGGCGCGGGAGAACCCGGCCGACGAGCGCCTGGTGGCGTTCGCCCAGGTGCGTGACCTGACCGAGCTGCGCGAGCAGGACGGCCGGCTGGTGGCGCTGCCCACCGCCGAGGACGCGGTGGCGGCCTGCCTCGACTCGATCCGCCGGGCCCAGTCGCGCCGGCCGTCGAAGACGCGCTTCACCACCAACCGGATCGTCGTCTACGTGTGGCCGCCGAGCGAGCTGACCCGCGAGGAGATGGAGATGATCGCCGGGCGGGTGCGCCCGACGACGGTGGGCGCCGGCCTGGAGGAGATCCTGTTCATCGCGCGTCAGCGCGACCGCCGCACCGGCGAGCTGACCAAGATCGCCGTACGGATCTCGTTCGACGCCCAGGGCGGCGCGGAGCTGACCGTCGGCGAGCCGCCGGCCGAGCCCGTCGAGCCGCTCGACGAGTACCGACTGAAGGTGCTGCGGGCCAGCAGCCGCAACACGGTGTACCCGTACGAGCTGACCGGTCGGCTCGGTGAGTTCGTCGAGCACGACCTCGACGACGCGTACGCGCTGGTCCCGGTGGACCGGCCCAAGGGGCGCAACCGCGCCGCGATCGTCGCCGGTGTCGTCACCGCGCCCACCGAGCGACACCCGCAGGGCGTGACCCGGGTCGTGCTGCTCGGCGACCCGACGAAGTCGTTGGGCGCGCTGTCCGAGCCGGAGTGCCGGCGGGTGATCGCCGCCCTGGACCTGGCGGAGCGGATGCGGGTGCCGCTGGAGTGGTGGGCGCTGTCGGCCGGGGCCAGGATCTCGATGACCTCGGGTACCGAGAACATGGACTGGGTGGCGGCGGCGCTCAAGCGCATCGTCGAGTTCACCCAGGCCGGCGGTGAGATCAACATCGTGGTCGCGGGCATCAACGTGGGCGCGCAGCCGTACTGGAACGCCGAGGCCACGATGCTCATGCACACCAAGGGTGTCCTGGTGATGACCCCGGACTCGGCGATGGTGCTCACCGGCAAGCAGTCGTTGGACTTCTCCGGCGGCGTCTCCGCCGAGGACAACTTCGGCATCGGCGGGTACGACCGGGTGATGGGTCCGAACGGGCAGGCGCAGTACTGGGCGCCGAACCTGACCGCCGCGCGGGACGTGCTGATGGCCCACTACGACCACACGTACGTCGCGCCCGGCGAGGACGCCCCGCGTCGCGCGACCACCACCGACCCGGTGGACCGGGACATCTCGGAGTTCCCGCACGACGTGGCGGGCAGCCCGTTCCGTACGGTCGGCGAGATCTTCTCCGCCGAGGCCAACCCGGACCGCAAGAAGCCGTTCGACATCCGGACGGTGCTGCGGGCCATCGCCGACCAGGACCGCCCGGTGCTGGAGCGGTGGGCGGGCATGGCCGACGCCGACACGGCGGTCGTGCAGGACGCCCACCTGGGCGGCATCCCGGTGTGCCTGCTCGGTATCGAGTCCCGGTCGGTGCCGCGTCGGGGGTTCCCGCCCACCGACGGCCCGGACACCTACACGGCGGGCACGCTCTTCCCCCGCTCGTCGAAGAAGGCCGCGCGGGCCATCAACGCGGCCAGCGGCAACCGGCCGCTGGTCGTGCTGGCCAACCTGTCGGGCTTCGACGGCTCGCCCGAGTCGATGCGCAAGCTGCAACTGGAGTACGGCGCGGAGATCGGCCGGGCGATCGTCAACTTCCAGGGCCCGATCGTGTTCTGCGTGATCTCGCGGTACCACGGCGGCGCGTTCGTGGTGTTCTCGAAGGCGCTGAACCCGAGCATGACGGTGCTCGCGTTGGAAGGGTCGTTCGCCTCGGTGCTCGGTGGCGCTCCCGCCGCCGCGGTGGTGTTCTCCGCCGACGTCAACGCCCGGACGGCCGCCGACGAGCGGGTACGCGCCCTGGAGGCCCGTGTCGCCGCCGCGTCCGGCACCGAGCGCGCCGCGTTGACGGCCGAGCTCGACGAGCTGCGGTCCTCGGTGCGGGCGGAGAAGCTCGGCGAGGTGGCTACCGAGTTCGACCGGGTGCACAACATCCAACGGGCCGTCGAGGTCGGCTCGGTGGACGCCGTCATCCGCGCCGCGGAGCTGCGTCCGCGCGTCATCGAGGCGATCGAGGCGCGGCTGAACGCTTGATCCGCCGCCGGTCCCGCTGAGTGGGGACGGCGCCGACCCATCCGGGTCGGTGCCGTCCCCGCTGTCGTTGACGCCCTGCCGCTCGGCGCAGCGGCGAAACTTTCATCCGATGACTATCCACAGTCGCGCAGCTCACCCGACTGTTTTCCGGAAGTTTTCAGAGTTGACGGGGCCCATCGACGGCCATAATGTTTCGAACGAGTTTCCGGTCCTTCGAAGCCACTCCCCGCGCCCTTTCATCCCGGGCCGCACCCTTCCTTCAAAGATCGACACTTGTCGATCATTATCGAGAGGTAGGCAGATGAAGCCAAGACGGTGGATCAGCGCCGGCGTCGTCGCCGTCGCGACCGCTGCGGCGTTGAACGCGGTTCCGGCCACCGCGAGCCGGCCGTACGACCCGACCAGCCAGACGCTCGCGGCCCTCGGCCAGCGCCACGGCCTGAAAATCGGCACCGCGGTCAACGCAGAGGCGCTCAACGACGCCAACGACCCGCGCTACCGCCAGCTCGCCGCCTCGGAGTTCTCCTCGGTCACCGCCGAGAACGCGATGAAGTGGGAGAGCCTGGAGCCCACCCGGGGCACCTACGACTGGACGGCCGCCGACCAGCTCATCCAGTTCGCCCAGCGCAACCACCAGAGCGTCCGGGGCCACGTGCTGGTCTGGCACAACCAACTGCCCGCCTGGCTCACCAGCGGCGTCGCCGACGGCACCATCAGCAAGCAGGAGCTGCGCGAGCTGCTGCGCAAGCACATCACCACCGTCGTCGACCACTTCAAGGGCAAGATCTGGCAGTGGGACGTCGTCAACGAGGCGGTCAGCGACCCCTGGGACACCCCGTCGACGCTGCACTACAAGGGTTTCTGGGCGCAGAACCTGGGCCCGGACTACATCGCCGACGCGTTCCGCTGGGCCCGCGCCTCCGACCCGAAGGCGCTGCTGTTCTACAACGACTACAACATCGAGGCGTTCGGCTCGGGCAACCCGGCCGACGACAAGACGCAGTTCGTCTACGACATGGCCAAGGGCCTGCGCGCCAAGGGCGTCCCGATCGACGGCGTCGGCTCGCAGGGCCACCTGGGCACCCAGTACGGCAACTTCGACACCCTGCAGGTGACCGCCGCCCTGAAGCGCTTCTCCGCGCTCGGCCTGGCCACCGCGTTCACCGAGGTCGACGTCCGGAGCCAGCTGACCGAGGGCGTCCGGGCCGGCAACTCCGAGGAGATCAATCCCCGGTTGCAGGCGTCGGCCGCCAACTTCAGCGTGCTGATGAAGGCGTGCCTCGCCGTACGCGACTGCCTGTCGTACACCGTCTGGGGTTTCAGCGACAAGTACTCGTGGGTGCCGGACTGGTTCAACGACCCGCCCGAGGGCCTGGCCACCATCTACGACGAGAACTACCAGCCCAAACGGGCGTACCAGGAGCTGAAGTCGGATCTGATCTTCGCCGGCCCGCCGTACGTCCTGCCGCGCGTCGCGCCCCGGCCGCACCGCTGAACCGGCACGGGTCGTGCGGGGTCCACCCTCCCCGCACGGCCCGTGTCAGCGGGCCACCGTCATGTCGTCATCGGGCAGGAGCGGACGCATGAACGTCCGCTCGTAGCGCACCACGCAACCCGACTCGTCACGGATCGCCTCGGCCGCGACGAACTCCGGGTCCTGGCCGAACCGTGCGCGGTACCGCTCGTACGCCGCGAGGCTGTCGAAGCTGAACAACGCCTCGGCCCGGTCGCTGGCGCCCTCGGCGGGCAGAAAGTAGCCGTGGTGCACGCCGCCGTGCCGGGCCACGAGCCGCATCCACGCGCGGGCGAACCGTTCGAACGCCTCGATCTGCGCGGGGTCGATGGTGTAGTGCACGACGCAGGTGATCATCGGTCCACCATAGAGCTCCGGGCGGCCGGCAGTAGGATCGCGGACACCTCGGCGAAGAGTGCCGCCCTGCTGCCGGAGTCCGCATGTCCGACGATCCGCCCGGCGACACCGACCGCCGCCGGGGCACGACCGTCCCTGGTCGGCGCGCGAACGGCCCGTTCCGCGCGATTCGCCGGGCCCTCGCCGTCGGCTGTCTCGTCGTCGTCGCCGCTGTGCCGGCCCGGCCCGTCCCCGCCTCCCCCGGGCCCACGACCCTGTGGGTGGCGCAGATGAACCTGTGTGACAGCGGTCGCGCCGCCTGCTACACCGGCCGGGCGGTGCCCAGGGCCGCCGAACTGATCAGGACCGAGCGGCCCGATCTGGTCACCCTCAACGAGATCTGCCAGGACGACGTGCCCACGCTGGAGGCGGTGTTCGCGACGGTCCACGGCCGCGCGAGAGTCACGTCCGCCTTCCAGGCTGCCGGCGACCGGCCCAGCGGCGCCGACACCCGGTGCCGCAACGGTCGGGCGTACGGCATCGGTCTGCTGGCCCGACTGCCGACGACGGTCAGCCGGTACACGGTGCACGGTGGGATCCACCCGGCGCAGGACCTCGCCGACCCCGAGGAACGACCCTGGCTGTGCGTGCACGTCGAGGGCGGGTTCAACGCCTGCACCACCCACCTGGCGGCCACCAGCCGCAGCGTCGCGCTCACCCAGTGCGGCCACCTGATCGACGGGATCCTGCCCGCCATCGCCCGCAGCGCCGGGTACGCCCCAACGGTGCTGAGCGGCGATTTCAACCTGCGCCCCGGCGACGTCGGGTCCTGCGTGCCGCCCGGTCATCCCCGCGTCGGTGACGGGGCGGTGCAGCACATCGTGGCCAGCGACGACATCAGCATGTGCTGCGCCCGGTCGGTGGACCTGGACGGGGCGACCGACCACCCCGCCCTGTTGGCCACCCTCGTCGTCGGCTGCGCCCGCCCGGCCCGTCAGTCCTCGTCGTCGTCCGGTTCGAGGTCCTGCTCGTAGTAGTCGAGGTCCTCCTCGTCCATGTCCTGCGCGGCCAGCGTCTTCTCGGCCTCGTCGGCGCGACCCTGCGCCCGCAGCGCGAGGGTCAGCACCGCGGTGGCCTCGTAGCCGTACTCGTCGGGGTCCTCGGCCAGCACCTCCCGGGCCTCCGCCTCGGCGCGGGCCGGCTCGCCGAGGCGCAGCCGCAACCGCGCCCGGTGCAGCCGGGCCGAGCGACGACCGTCCGCCAGCTCGTCGCCGTCGAACAGGGTGACGGCCCTGTCGAGCCGGTCGAGCGCCTCGCCGGTACGGCCGGCGCGGTCCAGCAACTGCGCGGCGGCCACCTGGTCCCGGCCCGACAGCTCGGCGGAGGTGGGCCGCGCTGCCGCGCCGAGGGCGTCGACGCGCGCCAGCACCGCCCAGGCGACGTCGTCCGGCGGCCGGTTGGCGAGCCGGCCCAGCGCCTTGCGCAGCACCCGCAGCTCGGCGTCGGCGTCACCGTTGGCCCGGTGCCGGTCGGCGGCCGTGACCAGGTGCGTGAACCCCTCCGTACCGTGGAGCAGGTCGGCGGCGTCCTCCAGGACAGCCGCCAGCGGCGGCAGCCCGTCGGGCAGGTCCCCGGCCCGGATCAGCTCGGCCAGCACCACCCGCGCGGCATCGCGGTGGTGGTAGCCCCGGCGGTACAGCTCCCACAGCAGGTGGCGGCAGCGCAGCGCGTCGTCGCGCAGACCGACCCGGTCGAGGCTGCGGACCGCCTCCTCGGCGGCCTCGATCGCGTCCTCCTGCCGGCCCGCGTTGCGCAGGGTGTGCGCCACGTCGAGCCGGGTCCGCGCGGCGCCGGCCTGGTCGCCGGCCGCGGTGAGCGCGGCGACCCGTTCGACGAGCGCGGCCAGCGCCGGGTCGGCTGCCCGCTCGGACGTGGTGACCCGCCCGGCGAGGACGGTGAGCGGCACGTGCCGCGCCACCGGCGTCGCCGCCATCCGCGCCTCGACCCGCTCGCTCTGGTGCCGGTTGCCGTTGCGAACGTCGAACCGGGCGGCGATCGCGCGGGCCTGCGCGGCCACCTCGTCGTGGACCTCGGCGACCGTCGCCTCCCAGCGGCGGGTGCCGTCGTCCGAGCGGCGGGACACCACCAGGTCGGCGTGGCCCGCCGCGCGCAGCCGGCCGAGCACCAGCGCGGCGGACGCGGCGAACTCCATCGCCGCGTACGGCGACGAGGGGCGCTCCAGCCAGCTCAGGTGCCGCTCCACCAGCTCCAGGCCCCGCGCCTCGTTGCCGGTCAGCCCGCAGAACAGCACGTGCTGGGCGAGGTTGTCGAGGTGGTGACGGTCGTCGCGGATGCGGCGGTAGCCGTCCCGGTGCGCCTCGACGGCCTCGTCGAAACGGCCCGTCCGCAGGTACGGCGTGAGCAGCTCGCTGAGCATCCACTGTGGCTGTTCGGTGCAGCCGCCGCGCTTGTACGGCTCCCCGATGGTGATGGCCTCGTCGAACCTGCCGAGCGACGTGAGGTGCCGGACCTGCCCCGACGGAACACACGCCTGGCAGTCGGACATCGAGTCGCGCTTGGCGGTGACCATCCGGTCGTACGCCTCCTGGGCGGCATCCATGTCCCCCACGTGGTGCGCCACGAGCCAGCGGTGCTGGTGGACCGCGTGCAGGCTGTGCCCGGCGAGCCGGTAGCGGCGCTGCATGTCGTCGAGCACCGCCCTGGTGCGCTCCAGCGGGATGTCCGGGAACTGGGGCAGCGCCCACACGATCCACTTGAAGTCCCACAGCAACGTGCGGGTGTGGTAGGCCTCGACCACCTCGGGCTGCCGGTCGGCCGTCGCCAGGCACCAGGAGAAGGCGAGGAACGCCCGGGTCGGGTCGCCGCCGTGGTGGAAGTCGCTGATGGCGTTCATCCGGGCCGAGAAGGCGAACGGCACGTCGCCGGCCGCGTCCGCGTGCCGGAAGACCGCGTCCAGCGCGGCGAAGCGGGCCGGACCACGTGGCAGCGCGTACGCCTGCGCCAGGCGGTCCCGCAGCTCCTGCTCGGAGGTGGTCATCGGGTTCCCTCCATGGCGCGGGCGAGCAGACCGAGGAACGACTGGTTCAACGCGGCCGTGTCGGCGGGCCGCAGCGGCTGGTGGCCCAGCAGCAGCGCCTGCACGTACAGGCCCTCGATCGCCAGCGTCGTCAGCTCGTCGTCGCCGGCGGCGATGGCCTGCCGGACGAGGGGGTTGCGGTGGTTGAACACGAGCTGCGGTCGCTCGTCGCGGCCCTGCGTGAAGGTGCCGAGGATCGACGACCACAGTTCGTCGGCCTGCTCCTGCCCCTGACGCAGGTCCACCGCCAGGGCGGTGTCGCCGTCGAGCAGGTGCAGCGCCGGCATGCTGGCCGGTTCGAAGGCACGCACCAGCACCTGCACGCCGAGCCGGTCGAGGGTCCGCTGCGCCAGGACGAGGAAGGGCCGCACGGCCAGCTCGACGTCCGGGTCGAGCGGTTCCAGCCGGGTCGCCAGGTCACTCGCCGTGAGGATCTCGGTGACGACGCCGCTGTCCACGTCGGGCAGCCGACGCAGCAACTCGGCGTCGTACACGTAGCCCGCGTTGACCACGGCGATCCCCTGGGCGGCGGCGACCGCAGCGAGCTGCCGGAACTCGTCCACCGACGGCGTGTACCGCACCACGCCGTGCCGATCCCGGAACTCGGCGAGCGTCAGTGGGCCCATGTTCGTCTCGAACGGCCACCACTGCTCGACCAGGCGCAGCATCTCGTCGTCGTGCACCGCCAGGGCCTTGACGCCCAGGTGGTGCACCCGCAGGAAGGCCTGGAGGCGACGCGGGTCGGTGCGTCCGAGCCGGGTCATCCAGCCGCGCAGGGTGTCGCCCAGCGCGTCGCGGACCTCGTCGAGCAGCGCGTCCTCGTAGAGCGCCTCCCGACTCGCGGTCGGGCGCAACTCGGTGGTGTCGACCACGCACCGGACGAAGAAGGCCCACGCCGGCAGCAGCCGTTCGATGTCCTCGGAGAGGAGCATCTGTTTGAGGTAGACCCGGTGGGCCACCCGCGACGTCGGGTTGGCCGGCATGGGCAGCACGAACGCCACCCCGCGCAGGCCCGCCGCGGGCACCGCCAGGTCGATCACGTCGAAGGGCGGAAAACCGAAGACCTCCTGGGCGTACGCGTCGAGACGCTCCCGCCGTGCCGCCGCCGGCTCGGCCGGGTCGTTCTCCCAGGGGGCGAGGCCGGTGGTGATGGCCTCGTGCTCGACGTGGACGTCGATCGGCAGCAGTGACCCGTACAGCGCGGCGATCTCGACGACGGTGTCCCTGCGCAGCCAGTGCTCGGCGCCGCGCCGGGGCACCAGGGTCACCGTGGTGCCCTGCGCGGGGCGTTCCCGCTCGGCCGGGGCGATGTGCAGCTCGTAGCGCCCGTCGCCGTAGCCGATCCACTCGACGGTCGGCGAGTCGGCCGCACGGGTGGACACCCGGATCTCGTCGGCGACCAGGAAGCAGGAGAGCAGCCCGATGCCGAACTGGCCGAGGAACTCGTGTCGGGCGAATCCCAGCTCGTCCCGCTTGGAGCTGCGGCCGATCGTGGCGAGCAGTTCGTGCACCTGCGCCTCGGTCAGACCGACGCCGGTGTCCTCCACGCGCAGTGTGCCGTCCCCGGTGGACTCCGGTGGGTAGATCCGGATCGCGCCCGGCGCGCCGGGCTCGCCCGCCCGACGGGCGGTGATCGCGTCGACGGCGTTCTGCATCAGCTCGCGGACGTAGACGCGTGGGCTGGCGTACAGGTGGTGACTGAGCAGGTCGACGATGCCGCGCAGGTCGACGTGGAAGGTGTAGCTCACAACCGCCCTCTCCCGTGATCCGATCGGCTGCACCCTAGCGGCTGGCCCGACGCGCTGGGGGGCGCGTTTTCGTCGGACGGTCGTGCCATGCTGCCGCTCACCTTCAGGGCGAGGAGCGCAACGCATGGTCACGGTGATGGTTCGGGACGAGACGGCGACCGGCAGAGCCGTCGACAGTTGGCCGTTGACGGGCCTGCCGGAGCGCATCTCCGCGCGGGAGTTGGTCCGGCTGCGGGTCCGCGAGGAGGTGGCGCGGTTCAACGCCGCGCGGCCGCGGCACTTCCGGGGCCTGGTGCAGCCGACCGACACGGAGGCCACCCTGAACGGCTACCGGGTCGCCCCGGGCCGGCGACTCGACTGGGAGGCGCAGGCGGACCGGGCCTGTGTCGCGTTCTCGCACAACGGTTTCCTGCTGCTGGTCGGCGACCACCAGGTCGACGACCTCGACGAGGAGATCGACCTGCGATCCGACCTCGACGTGGCGTTCGTCCGGCTCGTCGCGCTGGTGGGCGGCTGACATGGGTGACTGGACGGCACTGCTCCCCCACCTGAGCGACGCGGACCGGCGGCAGGTGGAGACCGGTCTCGCCGAGGCCGACGAACGGATCCGCGCGGTGCTGCGCATCGCCAGCACCTACTACTGGGGATCCTCGGTGACGAACGTGCCCGAGTGGTCCACGGTGGAGTCGTGGTCGGCCGGGGAGCGCCGCCGCGCTGCCCTGGCCCTGCACCGGGAGTCGGCGTCCGGGATGAGCGGGGTGATGCCCGATCTCGCCACCGAGGATGTCCCCTTCACGCGGGCGGACCTGCTGTGGTGCCTGGACGTGGTCGCTCGCCGAGGCGGCGTCGACGACGGCACCGACCTGGAACTACCCGCCCTGATCGCGCCGCGCCTGACGGCCGCCGAGCTGGCCGACCTGGTGCCGGCGCTGTCCGCCCTGAACAGCGAGCTGCTCGACGACTACTTCGTCACGGCGGCGACCCGACGGCGTACCGTCACGCTGCTCGGCCAGGCCATCGACCGCGCCACCGGCAGCCGCCTGCCGGCGTGGTTGCTGCACCACGGGGACAGCTTCGGGCCCGCCGTCCGCGCCGACCTGGACGCCGACCTCGCCGCACCCGGCGTGCCGGAGCTGCTGCAACACTGCGCCGCGTTGGAGAAACCGGCGGCGACCGCGAAGTGGCTGCGTCGCCTCGACGAACTGCTCGTGGCCGCGCACGGCGGCCGGCAGGTCGTCCGCCGGCTCCTCGACGCGTTCGCCGCCCACGGGCGGAGCGTGCACGACGACACGGACCGCCTCCTGCGCGGGCTGGTCTGGGCGCTGTCCCGCGAGCGCGACGAGCGGTCGACGGAGCTGCTGGCTCGGGCCACCACGAGCGCGGCGTCCGCGCCACGCCAGGCCGCCGGATTCCCGTACGCCTCGCGGACGGCCATCGCGGCAGTACGGCTGCTGGCCGACCGGGACGGTGACGTGCCGCTGCGCACGCTGGCCCGCCTCGCGGTGACGGTCCGCAACAAGGCCGTACGGAGCCGGGTCCAGAGCGCGCTGACCCAGCTCGGGGCCCGGCGTGGCTGGTCGCTCAGCGAGGTCATGGAGCTGGCCGTCGACGACCACGGGCTCGGACCGGACGGGCGGCTGCGCAGGACGGTCGGCCCGTACGAGGCGACGGTCGAGATCGTGGGCGAACGGGCGCGCCTGGTCTTCGCCCGCGACGGGGTCGACCTGAAGGGCGTTCCGGCGCAGGTGAAGCAGTCCCACGAGGACGATCTCGCCGAGCTGCGGGGCCTGGTCAAGCGGATCGGCGCGACGCTGGTCAGCGAGCGGCAACGCGTGGAGGGGCTGCTGTCCGAGGAGCGCGTCTGGTCGTACCCCGACTGGTCGTCGCGCTTGCTCGACCACCCGGTGACCGCGACCTACGGGCGGCGTCTGCTGTGGGAGACCAGCGCCGACGGCCGGCGCTGGACGGCCGGTCTGCCCCGGCGCAACGGCGACGGGTGGACGATCGTCGACCGGGACGGCCACGCCCTCGCCCAGGGATCGGTCCGGTTGTGGCATCCGGCCCGCGCGGACACGGCCGAGGTGCTGGCCTGGCGCGCGCACCTCGTCGCCGCCGGCCTGACGCAGCCGTTCAAACAGGCGTTCCGGGAGGTCTACCTGCGCACGCCGGCGGAGGAGAAGACGGAGACCTACTCCAACCGCTTCGCCGCGCACATCCTGCGCTACCGGCAGGCCAACGCCCTGCTGCGCGCCCGCGGCTGGCAGGCGGGCTACCTGGGCACCTGGGACGGCGGGTACGACAGCGAGGCCACCAAGGTCTTCGGCGGCGGCGCGTGGCAAGCGTCCTTCCACCACGCGCTCGTCGACGACCCGCACGAGCGCCGCCACGACGTCGAGTACTGCTCGACCGACCAGGTGCGCTTCGCCCGGCACGACGGGAAGACGTGGCAACCCGCGCGGATCATCGACGTGCCACCGCTGGTGTTCACCGAAGCCATGCGCGACGTGGACCTGTTCGTCGGCGTCACCTCGATCGCCACCGACCCGCAGTGGGCCGACCGTGGTGAGGACCGCTTCTCCGTCTACTGGCACCGGACAGCGGTGGCCGAGCTGACTCCGTCCGCGCAGGTACGTCGGGACGCGCTCGCCCGGCTGCTGCCCCGGATGGCCATCGCGGACCGGGTGGACCTCACGGAGCGGTACCTGCGGGTGCGGGGCAACCTGCGCGCGTACCGCATCCACCTCGGGTCGGGCAACATCATGATGGAGCCCGATGACAGGTACCTCTGCATCGTCGCCGCGCGCACCCAGACCGGTCGCCTGCACCTGCCGTTCGACGACGACCCCATGCTCGCCACGATCCTGTCCAAGGCGATCATGCTGGCCGCCGACGACCGCATCACCGACCCCACCGTCCTGAGCCAACTCCGACCCACGGTGAGCGGTTGATGCCGACCGAGCGAGTGGACTACCGGCGCATAGCGAACGAGATAGCAGGAAGGATCAAGTCCGGCGAGCTTGCGCCGGGCGAGAAGCTACCGTCCACGCGGGAACTGGCCGGACAGCACGGCGTGCACATCTCCACGATCAACCGGGTCACGACGATCCTGAAGGATCGCGGGTTGGTCGAGGGACATCCCGGTAAGGGTCTCTACGTGGCTGAAGCGGAGCAATCCGATTAACAGGCCCCGCCTGCTCAGGGCACGTCGATGACGATCTTGCCGGTGCTGGCGCCGGCTTCCACGAGAGCGTGGGCGTCCGCGACGGTGTCCAGCGTGAACCGTCGGGGGTCGACGATCGGCCGCAGCGCGCCCGCGTCGCCGAGGGCGCTGGCCTCGCGCAGGATCTCGCCGTGCGCGTCGCGCCCCTGACCGGTCAGCAGTGGCAGCAGGGTGAAGACGCCGGAGTAGGTGGCACCCCGGAACGACAACGGTGCCAGGCTGTGCGTACCCCAACCGAGCGCGCTCACCACGCGGCCGGTGTAGGTGCGCACGGCGGTGAAGGACTTGTCCAGGGTGGCGCCGCCGACGGTGTCGAAGACGACGTCGAAGCCCTCGCCGCCGGTGTGCGCGGCCACGTAGTCCGCGACCTCGGTGGCGTTGTAGTCGATCGGCGTCGCGCCGAGCCGTGCGATGGTCTCCAGGTTCCGGGGTGAACCGGTGGCGAAGACCTCCGCGCCCCGGGCGCGGGCGATCTGGATGGCGGCCTGTCCGACGCCACCCGCGCCGCCGTGCACCAGGACCCGCTGGCCGGCGCGCACCTGCGCCCGGTGCACCAGCGCCTCCCAACTGGTGATGACGGCCAGCGGCAGCGCCGCCGCCTCGCGCAGGCTCCATGCCTTCGCGGTGCGGGCCAGCAGCCGGGCGTCGACGGCCGCGTACTCGGCGAGCGACCCCTGAACATCACCGACTCCGCCGGTGAGGCCGTACACCTCGTCACCCTCGGCGAAGCCGACGACGCCCGGACCGACCTCCGCCACGACTCCGGCCAGGTCCAGGCCGAGGACGACGGGCGGATGGTTCCGGGCGTGCGGCGCCTTGCCCTCCCGGATCTTGGCGTCCAGGGGGTTGACGCCACTGGCCGCGATTCGGACGAGCACCTGCCCCGCGCCGGGGACCGGCGTGTCGACCGCCTCGACGACGAGCGGGCCGCCGAACTCGTTGAGCACTACCGCGCGCATGGCGCTACCTCACCCTTTCCACTGCTGATGAGCACATTGTTGGTCTTTGTCATGTCGTCTGGTGAGCGACCAGCGACCGGGCGGCGTTCTTCGCCTCGTGCACGACCACCCGGTCCTGCAGGAGGCGACCCGAGGCCAACGCGCCGTCGATCAGGAGCCCGATCTGGCGGGCGAGGCCGGCCGGATCGCTCGCACCGGCCTGCCTGGTCAACTCGGTGAGCCACGTCTGGCGCCGCTCGGTGTGCCGGATGGTGATGGCGCGGGCTTCCGAGTCCAACGATGCCTCCACGGCAGCGCTGACGAAGGGGCATCCGAAAAAGCCGTGTCGGTCGAACGCGTCCAGGAGGGCGTCGAAGAGACCGACGAGTTGGTCCGCCGGCCGAGCGCCGGCGCGCTCGGCGGCCCGCTGCAACTGCGCCATCCACGAGTCGTCGGTGCGGCGCAGGTAGGCGGCCACAAGGTCGTTCTTGGTACGGAAGTGGACGTACAGGGTCGACTTGGCCACCCCGCTCTCGGCGATGACCTGCTCGATGCCGACACCCCGCAGTCCGTGGGCGTAGAACAGCTCGGCGGCGGTGTTGAGGATCCGCTCCTCGGTGGTGGTCTTCCTGATCTTCGTAGCCATGACCCCTCCCTTAATCGAACAGACTAGTCCGTTCGATTAAGGGAGCCCACATGAGTGCCGTCACACACCGTGACAGTCGTGGGTCAGGGCAGCAGGAGGATGTGCAGGCGGCGTGGACCGTGCACGCCCTCCACGCGGATCAACTCGATGTCGCTGGTGGCCGACGGACCGCTGATCCAGGTCAGCGGGCGCTGTGGCCTCAGCCGGGCCAGGGCCTCGGGCACGGTGGCCACCACCTGGTCGGCGCGGACCACGCAGACGTGCAGGTCCGGCAGCAGGCTGAGCACGCGGCGTCCCTGGTCGGGCGAGCCGTCGAGGACGACCGTGCCGGTCTGGGCGACGGCGACGGCGGCGGCGGTGACGACGGCGTCCGCCGCGCCGATCCGCGCGTGGTCGAGACCGTCGTCGGGCAGCGCGGTCACCGTCGGCGGCAGCCAGGCGGGGGCCAGACCCGGGGGTACGACGACCGTACCGCCCGCCGGCAGGATGTCGGCGATCGTGTCGGCGACGGCGGCCTCGGGAACCCGGTGCACCTGCGCCCGGTAGTCGGTCAGGCGCTGCGCCAACTGGTCGAGGTCCGCGTCGGCGGTCCGGCGGTAGTCGCGCGGCACCGACACCGGATCGGCGGGACTGCCGGCGAGCGCGGCACGCAGCCGGCCGAGGACGAGGTCGCGGGAGGTCACCGGGCATCCCACCACTCGCGGAAGGTCTGCTCCGGCGGCTCGGGCAGGTCGCGGCTGGCGGTCCAGCCGTTCAGCGGCGGGGGCAGGCCCCGACCCCGCCGACCGGCGAGCCGGCTCAGCCGGGCCGCGCGCTGCCCGGCCGCGTACAACCGGGGTCGGTCCATCGTGTACGCGGCGGCGGCCATCGCGATCGACTCGGCGGTGGGTCGCTGTCGCGCCTCGACGGCCTCGGCCCGCAGGTGCACCAGCACCTCCGGAATGTTGATCTTCACGGGGCAGGCGTCGTAGCAGGCGCCGCAGAGCGTCGACGCGTACGGCAGGGACGCATTGTCCTCGATGCCGGTGAGCTGGGGAGACAGCACCGCCCCGATCGGACCGGGATACACCGACCCGTACGCGTGCCCGCCCGCGCGCTCGTACACCGGGCACACGTTGAGGCACGCCGAGCAGCGGATGCACCGCAACGCCTGCCGGCCCACCTCGTCGGCGAGCACCGCGCTGCGCCCGTTGTCCAGCAGGACCAGGTGGAACGCCTGCGGCCCGTCGCCCGGGGTGACGCCCGTCCACATCGAGGTGTACGGGTTCATCCGCTCCCCCGTCGACGCGCGCGGCAGGAGTTGGAGGAAGACCTCCAGGTCACGCCAGGTGGGCACCACCTTCTCCACGCCCATCACGGTGATGAGGGTTTCCGGCAGCGTCAGGCACATCCGGCCGTTGCCCTCGGACTCCACCACCGCGAGGGTGCCGGTCTCGGCGACGGCGAAGTTCGCGCCGGACACCGCCACCGGCGTACTCAGGAAGGTCTGGCGCAGGAACCGGCGCGCGGCGGCCGCCAGGGCCGCCGGGTCGTCGGTGAGCGCGGGGTCGACGCCGGGCATCTCGCGCAGGAAGATCTCCCGGATCTCGGCCCGGTTGCGGTGGATCGCGGGTACCAGGATGTGGCTCGGCCGGTCGTCGCCGAGCTGCACGATCAGCTCCGCGAGGTCGGTCTCGACGGCGGTGATCCCCGCCGCCTCCAGGGCCTCGTTGAGCCCGATCTCCTGGGTCGCCATCGACTTGACCTTGATGACGCGGTCCGCGCCGGTCGCCTGGACGAGGTCGGTGACGATGCGGTTCGCCTCGATCGCGTCCGCCGCCCAGTGCACCACGCCGCCCGCCTCGACGACCTTCGCTTCGAGCTGTTCCAGCAGCTCGGGCAGGCGGTGCAGGGTGTCGGTCTTGATGGCCGCGCCGGCCGCGCGCAACTGCTCCCAGTCGGTCTGCTCGGCGATCACCGATCCGGACTTGGTCCGGATCGTCGTCGTCGCGTGCCGCAGGTTCCGCCGCAGTTGCGGGTCGGCCAGGCTGCGCCGCGCGGCGGTCGGGAACGACTCGTCGCCGCGCAGGTGCCCCACGCCGCTCGGCGCGGTCGTCGGCATGCCGAGGAACGTGCGGCGGGTCACGACCGGGCCGCCGCTGCGCCGCTGGTCTCCGTCGACGCCAGGATCTCGGCCAGGTGCACGGTGCGCACCCCGGTGCGCAGCCGGGACAGTCCACCGCCGATGTGCATGAGGCAGGACACGTCACCGGCGGCGCACACGTCGGCGCCGGTGTCCAGCACGTGGCGCATCTTGTCCGCCAGCATCGCCGTGGACGTCTCCGGGTTCTTCACGGCGAACGTGCCGCCGAAGCCGCAGCACTGCTCCGCCGCCGGCAACTCGACCAGGTCGAGGCCGCGCACCTCACGCAGCAACTGTCGCGGCCGGTCGCCGACCCGCAGCATCCGCAGTGAGTGGCAGGTCGGATGGTAGGTGACCCGGTGCGGGTAATACGCGCCCACGTCGGTCACCCCGAGCACGTCCACGAGCAGCTCCGACAACTCGTACGTCCGCGCGGCCACCGACTCGGCCCGGTCGGCCAGGCCCTCGTCGCCCGCGTGCCGGGCCACCATCGCGTGCTGGTGCCGGACCGACCCGACGCAGGAGCCCGACGGCGCGACGATCACGTCGTACGGATCGAAGGTACGCACGTGGCGGCGCACCAGCGGCACGGCCTCGCGCCGGTAGCCGGTGTTGACGTGCATCTGCCCGCAGCAGGTCTGCTCGGTCGGGAAGACGACCTCGTGGCCGAGCCGTTCCAGCAGCCGTACGGTCGCCGTGGCCGCCTGCGGGAACATGGTGTCGGCCAGGCAGGTCACGAAGAGCGCGATCCGCACGGCACACCCCCGCCCGTCGTCACGGTCGGACCCGCAGGTGGGTGACCCCACCGTCGACGTCCAACACCGTACCCGTGGTCGACGCCGATCGGGGTGACGCGAGGTAGAGGATCGCGTTGGCGACCTCCTCCGGGGTGACCAGCCGTCCGATGGGTTGGCGGGCCCGCAGCGCCGCGCGCTCGGCCGCCGGGTCGCCCGCCTGCGCGAGCAGTCGTCCCACCCACGGCGTGTCGGCCGTGCCGGGGCAGACGCAGTTGAACCGGATGCCCTCGCGGACATGGTCGGTGGCCATGGCGAGGGTCAGCGACAGCACGGCGCCCTTGCTGGCCGAGTAGAGCGCGCGGCCCGGCAGCCCGTTGAGCGCCGCGATGGACGAGATGTTGACGACCGACGCGTGCTCCGAGCGGCGCAGCCAGGGCAGCGCGGCGCTGACCACCCGGGCCATGCCGACCACGTTGACGTCGAGCACCCGGTGCCACTCGTCGTCGCCCTGGTCGGCGACGGTGCCGGTCGCGCCGATGCCGGCGTTGTTGACCACCACGTCGAGGCCGCCGAGCACGGTGGCCGCCTCGGCGACCGCCGCGTCCACCGATGGCCGGCTCGACACGTCGGCGGTGATGCCCGCGATGCCGTCGTCAAGCCCGCTCGGGTCGAGGTCGAGAACCGCCACCCGGGCGCCCCGAGCGCGCAACTCCACGGCGGTGGCGCGTCCGATGCCGGACGAGCCGCCCGTGACGATCGCGGCCAGCCCGGCGAACTCCGCGGTCATGCCGCCACCAGCGTCTGGCGTGCCCGGCCCAGGCCGGCGACCTCCAGCTCCACGACGTCACCGGCGCGCAGGTACGGGTGATCCGGAAGACCCAGCGCCACCCCGGCCGGCGTTCCCGTGTTGATGACGTCGCCCGGGTACAGGACCATGAACTGGCTCAGGTACCAGAGCACGTGCGCCACCGGGAAGATCATGTTGGCGGTGGACCCGTCCTGGCGGAGCACGCCGTTGACCCACAGACGCAGCGCGAGCGACTGCGGGTCCTCGACCTCGTCGGCCGGCACGAGACCCGGCCCCAGCGGGTTGAAGGTCTCGCAGCTCTTGCCCTTGTCCCACTGGCCGCCGCGCTCCAACTGGAAGGCGCGCTCGGAGACGTCGTGCGACACCGCGTACCCGGCGACGTGCCGCAACGCCTGCTCCGGAGTGTCGGCGTAGCGGATGGTCGTCCCGACGACGACCGCGAGTTCGACCTCCCAGTCGGTCTTGGTCGAGCCACGGGGAACGAGCACGTCGTCGTACGGCCCGACGATGGTCATCGGGTCCTTCATGAAGACCACCGGCTCGGCGGGCAGCGCCGCGCCGGTCTCCGCGGCGTGGTCGCGGTAGTTGAGTCCGATGCAGACGATCTTCGCTGGACGCGCCACCGGAGCGCCCACCCGCAGCGACGCGGCCCCGGGCAGCTCGGTCAGCTCGCCCCGGTCGAGCGCGCCGCGCGTCCGGGCGATCCCGTCCGACGCCCAGAACGCCCCGTCCAGGTCGGCGGTGAGTGGCCGCAGGTCGAAGGCCGTACCGTCGTGCTGGACGACCGGGATCTCCTGGCCGCTCGGGCCGAGGCGCTGGAAGTTCATCTCACCCTCCTCTGTGTCCGGCTGAATCGCGGGGGGTGGCGGACACCACCGCATTCAACACCGACACGCCTCGCCGCCCGCACAGCGGGATCACCTCGGTCGGCGGACTGGGACGCGGCCACCGCGCCGCACGCGCCGCGTCGGCCGGGTGGCGCGACGATCGACACCGGATCGCCGATGTGGGGGTGACCCAAGAACAGGTCACCCCCACATCGCCGATGTCGTGTGGATCATGTGGTCCGGGTCGCCTCAGCGCCGGACGGCACCGGCCGGCGTCAGCGCGGCGGGGTGTCCCGGCGGGAGGGGAACGGGGTGCCGGGCTGCCCGAGGGTGGAGCGGGCGCGCAGCCCGACCGGGTCCGGGGCGGCTGCCGGCGCGGCCGGGGTGGGCTCCGGGGTCCGGCGCGCGTCCAGGTACGCGGCGGCGGCCAGGTCGTCGTCGGTGGGGGCGGCGAGCAGGGCGTAGAGCAGCCCGACCACGCCGAAGATCACCGCCACGACGATCGGCACCAGCAGGGCGCTCACCCCGGCGCCGGTCACTCCGCCCGAGCGCTCGTGCAGGTGCACCGAGAGGGCGCTCATGCCGGTGAAGTGCATGCCGTTCACCGCGACGCCCATGACCAGAGCGGAGGCGAAGATCGCCAGGCCGCGCCGGACGGTCATCGCGAGCCACAGGGCCACGGTCGCGGCGACGACCGCGATGACCACGGAGAGGACGACCCGGATGGTGTCGTAGCCGAGGCTGCCATTGAGGCGCATCGCCGCCATGCCGGTGTAGTGCATGGCGGCGACCCCGGCGCCGGTGAACACGCCGCCGGCGATGAGGCGTACCGGGTTCAGCCGGCCGGTGCCGACGATCGCCAGGCCGATGCCGACGGCGACCACCGCGATGGCGGTGCTGGCGGCGGTCAGTGGCACGTCATACCGGATGCGGGTGCCGTCGACGGCGAAGCCGAGCATGGCCATGAAGTGCATGGCCCAGATGGCGGTGCCGCCGAGCGCCCAGGCGGCCAGCAGGCCCCACCAGGCGCGCTGGCGGGCGGTACGGGCCGTGCGGATGCGGCCGGCGCAGACGAGCCCCAGGACCGACCCGAGCACCGACAGCGCGTAGCTCAGCGCGGGCGTGATCCACCCGTACTCAAAGTGATTGATGTCCGCCACGGCGATGTTTCTCCCCACTCGTTACCGGCGCGTATGCACAGCGCCCGGGCAATGATCAGGGGTGCTCCGAGCAGGCGCAATAGCACCCCCGGGCTATTCGTGGGGTGCCGTCACGGTGACCGTCCGATGCGTCGATTCACCGACCCGGTTGACCGAAAGTGATCATCAGGCGGAGGTGTGGTACGCGAGCACTCCCCGGTTGATGGCCGCTATGGCCTGCCGGGCCGTGGCACGCAGCTCCGGCGACGCGCCGCCCGAGTCGGAAAGTTGACCAAGAAGGTCGACCACCTGCCGCGCCCACCGGACGAAGTCGCCGGCCGGCATCTCGCCGTCAATCTCGTGCCCGCTGCCGAGCACCTTCGCCAGGGCCTCGCCCCGGGCCCACCGGTAGACCGGCCAGGCGAAGCCCAGATCCGGCTCGCGGGTAGCGGCCAGCCCACGGGCGGCCTCGTCGGCCTCGATCTCGCCCCACAGCTTCAGCGTCTCGTCCACGGCGTCGGAGACCGGGCCGCGCGGCAGGGAGGCCCGCTCGTCGACGTCGCGGCGCGCCTCGAAGACCACCACGGACACCGCGGCGGCCAGCTCGGCCGGGGAGAGCCCGTCCCACACGCGTCGACGCAGACACTCGGCGACCAGCAGATCCGCCTCGGTCCAGATCCGGCCAAGCATCCGACCGGCGTCGGTGACCGCGCCGTCGCGGCCGAGGTATCCACGCTCGGTCAGCAGCGCGACGATCCGGTCGAACGTCCGGGCGAGGGACCCGGTACGCCCGGACACCCGCTCACGCAGCTCGTCGGTGTCCCGTTCGAGACGACGGCGGCGCTCCGCCCAGCGGGCGTGCTCCTCCCGCTCCGGGCAGGCGTGACAGGGGTGGTTACGCAGCTCGGTGCGGAGCTGGCTGAGCCGGTGGTCCTCGCCGGGCGTCTGCCGGGAGCGGCCACCTCGGCGGCCACCGTGCCGGTCCAGGCCGGTGCCGCTGACCTCGGCGGCGAGGTCCCGCCGGGCCCCCGGCGAGCGGTGGTTGAAGTGCTTGGGCACCCGGATCCGGGCCAACACCTCGGCGGGCGTGGTGAAGTCCCCCGGGCTGACCCGCCCCGCCCAGCGGTCCTGGGTGAGTACCAGCGGACGAGGTTCGCCGAACCCGCCGGTCGCCGGGTCCAGCACGACGGCCAGACCGGCCCGCCGGCCCGACGGAACACGGATCACGTCGCCGATACGCAGCCGCTCCAGCGACGCCACGGCCGCGGCCTTGCGCTGGGTCTGCCCCTGCCGGGCGATGGCCTTCTCCCGGTCGGCGATCGCCACCCGCAGCGCGAAGTACTCGTCGAAGTCGCCGTGGTGGCAGGCGGCCTCCGCGCCGTACGCCTCGATGGTCTCGGTGTTGCGCTGCACCTGCCGCGCCAGACCGACCACCGACCGGTCGGCCTGGAACTGGGCGAACGACGACTCCAGCAGCGCCCGGGCGGGCTCCGCGCCGACCGAGCCGACCAGGTTCACCGCCATGTTGTACGACGGGCGGAAGCTGGACCGCAGCGGATAGGTGCGGGTGGAGGCGAGCCCGGCCACGTGCCGCGGGTCGGTCTCCGGGGACCACACCACCACGGCGTGCCCCTCGACGTCGATGCCCCGCCGGCCGGCGCGGCCGGTGAGCTGCGTGTACTCCCCCGGGGTCAGGTCGACGTGCGCCTCGCCGTTGTACTTGACGAGGCGTTCCAGCACCACACAGCGCGCCGGCATGTTGATGCCCAGCGCAAGGGTCTCGGTGGCGAAGACCGCCTTGACCAGGCCCCGGACGAACAGCTCCTCGACGACCTCCTTGAACACCGGCAGCATGCCGGCGTGGTGGGCGGCGAGGCCGCGCTCCAGGCCGTCCAGCCACTCCCAGTAGCCCAGCACCGTCAGGTCCTCGCCGGGGATGGCGGTGACCCGGGACTCGACCACCCGGCGGATCTCGGCGCGCTCCTCGGGCGAGGTGAGCCGCAGCCCGGCGGCCAGGCACTGCTGCACGGCGGCGGCGCAGCCCGCGCGGCTGAAGATGAACAGGATGGCCGGCAGCAGACCCTCCCGGTCCAGCCGGTCCACGATGTCCGGGCGGATCGGGCCGCGCCAGCGCGGACCTCGGCGTCCGGAGCCCGGCCCGGCGCTGCGCCCCTCGCCCAGCTCCAGCCGGCGCATCGTGTCGCGGGTGTAGCGCAGCAGCTCCGGGTGCACGTCGTGCTTGCGGGCGGCGTCGGCGTCGTGGAACAGGTCGAACATCCGCTTGCCGACCAGCATGTGCTGCCACAGCGGCACCGGCCGGTGCTCGCTGACCACCACGGCGGTCTCGCCGCGCACGGTGACCAGCCAGTCGGCGAACTCCTCGGCGTTCGACACGGTCGCCGACAACGAGACCAGGGTGACCGACTCCGGCAGGTGGATGATCACCTCTTCCCACACGCCGCCGCGGAACCGGTCGGCGAGGTAGTGCACCTCGTCCATCACCACGTAGGCGAGCCCCTGCAACGTGCTGGAGCCCGCGTAGAGCATGTTGCGCAGCACCTCGGTGGTCATCACCACCACGGGCGCGTCGCCGTTGATCGCGTTGTCGCCGGTCAACAGGCCAACCTGCTCGGCGCCGTACCGGTCGACGAGGTCGTGGTACTTCTGGTTGGACAGCGCCTTGATCGGCGTCGTGTAGAAGCACTTGCGCCGGGTCGTCGGCGGCGTCGCGCCGCCGGCCGCCGCCGGGTCGTCGGGCCACCCCCGCAGAGCCAGGTGTACGGCGAACTCGCCGACCACGGTCTTGCCGGCGCCGGTCGGGGCGCACACCAGCACACCGCTGCCCCGCTCCAACGACTGACACGCCTCGCGCTGGAAGTCGTCGAGGTCGAACCCCAGGTCCAGGGCGAACTCGTCCAGCGCCGGAAACTCGGAGGCCTGCGCGGTCCGGCGGCGCGCCGCGGCGTACCGCTCGGCGGGGCTCGACATGGCACCAAGATTAGTGCGTGCCGGCACAGTGCACCCCACAAGGCCGTCCGGCAGGGCTGTCGGCGAGGGTCGGTAGGGTGCACGGCGTGCCGGACCATGCCGAACCGCCCCAGACCACTCCGCCGGGCAGCGCCACCGCCCGCCGGACGTCCCGACGGCCCGTGAAGGCGGTGCTCTTCGACTTCCACGGCACCCTGGCCCAGGTGGAGGAGCCTCGGCAGTGGGTGCTGGAGGCCGCGGCGGCGTGCGGGGTCACCCTGGACCGGGTCCGCGCCACCTCGCTGGCCGACCGCCTGCTGACCGCCGGCCGCGCGGGCGGCCCGCTACCGGCCCGGGTGCCGCCCCGGCTGGCCGAGCTGTGGGCCGACCGGGACCTCTACCCGCACGCCCACCGGGGGGCGTACACCGGGCTGGCCGAGACCGTGGACGCCGGCATCGAGGGCTTGCCCGACGCGCTCTACGAGCGGCTGCTGATCGCCGAGGGCTGGGTGCCCTACCCGGACACGGCCCCCACGCTGGCCGCGCTGCGCGACGCCGGCGTACGCGTCGCGGTGGTCAGCAACATCGGTTTCGACCTGCGCCCGCACTTCGACGCCTGGGGGTTGACCGACCTCGTCGACGCGTTCGTGCTGTCGTACGAGGTGGGGCGCTGCAAGCCCGACCCGGCGATCTTCTGGCGCGCCTGCGGGATGCTGGGCGTCGACCCGGAGCAGACGCTGATGGTCGGCGACAGCCCGGCCGACGCGGGCGCGGTGGCCGCCGGCTGCGCGGTGCTGGTGCTGCCGGCCGCCGAGCCGGGCCGGGAGAACGGGCTGGGCGCGGTCCTGGACCTGGCCCTGCCCGCCTGACCCCGGGCTGATCCGCGTCGAGGCCGCCCGCGCGTCCCCGGAGCCCACCGCCTAGCGTCAGGGCCGTGACGGACACCCTCCTGCCTGCGTCGACACCGACCGACGCGCCCCCACAGCGGCACGGTGGTGTCCTCGCCGTGGGGCTGGTGCTCGGCGGGGCGCTGTCGGTCCAGTTCGGCTCCGCCGTCGCCGCGCTGCTCTTTCCGCGTACCGGCGTGGCCGGGGCGGTCACCCTGCGGCTGACGATCTCGGCGGTGTTGCTGCTCGTCGTGTGCCGGCCGCGACTGCGCGGACACGACCGCTCGGCCTGGCTCGCCGTCGGCGCGTTCGGGCTGGCCCTGGCCGGCATGAACTCGCTGTTCTACCAGGCCATCGAACGCATCCCGCTCGGACCGACGGTGACGCTTGAGGTGCTCGGTCCCCTCGCCCTGTCGGTGTTCACCGCCCGCCGGCTGGCGAGCTGGTGCTGGGCGGGACTCGCGCTGGCCGGGGTGGCGCTGCTCGGGCAGGGCGGCTTCGACCGGCTCAATCCGGCCGGCGTGGCGTTCGCGTTCGGCGCGGGCACGATGTGGGCCGCGTACATCGTGCTCAGCGCCCGCGTCGGCGGCCGGTTCCCCGGCGCGGACGGGCTCGCCCTCGCGCTCACCCTGGCCGCGCTGGTCACCCTGCCGCTGGGCATCGTCGACGGCGGCGCGGTCCTGCTCGACCCGCAGGTGCTCGCGTTCGGCGCGGCCCTCGCGGTGCTCGCCTCCGGCCTGCCGTACACCCTGGAACTGCTGGCGCTGCGCCGGATGCCCACCGCCACCTTCGCGGTGCTGATGAGTCTCGGCCCAGCCGTCGCCACCCTCGCCGGCTGGCTGGTGCTGCGCCAGGCGCTGACCGTGTCGGAGTGCGTCGCCATCGTGTTGGTCATCGCCGCCAGCATCGGCGCGGTACGGGTCAGCGCAGCAGTCGCAGGGCCCCGGGCACTGCGGTGATCGTCACCGGGAGGCCGAGCGAGCGTTCCCCGTCGGCGTACGTGACGATCCCGTCGGCGGCCAACTCCACCGTACGGGCCCGGTAGCTGCTCACCACCGGGTGCTCGACGTGGGTGCCCTGGTAGATGTGCGGCTTCACCCGGATCATCGTGCGCCGGTCCGCTCGACCGGCCACCACCACGTCCAGCAGCCCGTCGGTCGGGTCGGCGTCGGGGCAGATCCGCATCCCACCGCCATACGACGGGCAGTTGCCCACCGCCACCAGCACCGCGTCCATGTCGTGCACCACCCCGTCGAGGCGCATCGTGTAGCGCCGCGGCTTCAGGCGGGCCATCTCGATCAGGATCGCCAGGTCGTACCGGCGGGGGCCGCGCGGCCACCGCATCCGGTTGGCCCGCTCGTTGACGATCGCGTCGAAGCCCGCCGCGAGGACCGCGCCGTACCAGCGTTGCGCGCCATCGACGCCCGTCATCCGGGCCAGGTCGACCTCGCGGCTCCGGCCGGTACGCAGCGCCTCGGCGATCACCTCCACGGCGGCGACCGGATCGGCGGGAAAACCGGTGTCGATCGCGAAGTCGTTGCCGGTGCCGGCGGGCACCGGTCCGAACGGGATGTCGGTGCCGGCCACGGCCTGCAGCGCCCGGTGCACGGTGCCGTCTCCGCCGATCGCGACCAGCGCGCCCGCGCCCTCGGCGACCGCCGTCCGGCAGGCCACCTCCGCCTCATCGGGGGTGGACGCCGACAGCACCGTCACCGGCCGGCCGGCGGCGGACAGCCCGTCCAGCAGTCGGGGCAGCAGGGCCCGCCGCCGTCCCCGGCCGGCCGTCGGGTTGGCGAGCACGGCCACCGGGCCGGCGGCCGACGCGGCGTCCTCCGCCGGTCCGGGCCGAAACTCTTTCACGGTCACGGCCAGCACCGTACTCGTCGTACATCTGATGTTCATCGTGCGGAGGTAGCGCTCCCAACCCACCGGGCGGCTCGAATCGGTCGACGGCGGACACAGCGACGCCGCCCCCACCTGGCGGGGACGGCGTCGGCTGGCTCTGGCGGCGCGGGGCCGTCAGGTCATGTCGTCGTAACGGCGTTCGATCGGCGCCGGCTTCGCGATCGGCTCCGGAGCGCCGATCGGCGCGGTCGCGTCGACCCGCTGCCCGGCCACGACCGGGTCCGGGTCGAACTCCAGCGGCGAGACCTCGTCGTCGTCGAGACCGGCGTAGACCTCCTTGCCGCGACCCCGCCGCCGGTCGTTGATGAACGCGATGCCCACCGCGCCGAAGTAGAGCGCGGAGAGGCAGACCGCCAGGGCGGTCATCCCGAACGGGTCGGGGGTGGGGGTGACCACGGCGGAGAACGCGAAGAACACGAAGATCGCCACCCGCCACCAGCTCAGCAGCCGCTTCGCGCTGGCCAGGCCGACGAAGTTGAGCATCAGCACGATCAGCGGGAACTCGAACGCCACCCCGAACAGCAGGATCAGGTTGGTGACGAAGGAGATGTACCGGGTGACTTCCAGCGTGGTCGAGATGTCATCGCCGGACACGTTCATCAGGAACTCGAGGCCCTTGGCGGTGACGAAGAAGGCCAACACCGCGCCGGCGGCGAACAGCGGCGCCGCCAGGGCCGTGAACGCGTACGCGTAGCGCCGCTCGTGCCGGTGCAGCCCCGGCGCGATGAACGCCCAGAGCTGGTAGAGCCAGATCGGCGCCGCGATGATCAGGCCCACCCAGAGGCCGATCTTCAGGTTCAGCAGGAAGAGGTCCGCCGGGCCGAGCTGGACGAACAGGCACTTGCCGGACGCGTCCTTCGACCCCGGCAGGTCGCAGTACGGCTGCGACAGCAAATGCCGCACCGGCTCGGCCAGCCAGATGCCGAAGCCGAAACCGACCAGGATCGCCAGCGAGGCGCGGAACAGACGGTTGCGCAGCTCACGGACGTGCTCGATGAGCGTCATCGAGCCGTCGGCGGCCCGCTCGAACGTGCTCGGGCCGCGCTTACGCAGGGCGAAGGCCACGGTGCGAAGGCCCTTCGGTCAGTTGTCGCGGACGCGGTGCACCGGGTCGACGACCGGCTGCTGCGCCGGCGCCTGCTGGTACGGCGGCTGCTGCGGCTGCCCGGCGTACGGCGGCTGCTGCCCGGCGTGCGGCGGCAGCGGCTGGTAGCCGGCCTGCGCGTCGGCCTTCTCGGCCAGGTCGCGGTCGTCGTCCTGCAGGCTCTTGGTCTCGGCCTTGATGATCCGCAGCGAGCGACCCAGCGAACGGGCCGCGTCCGGAAGCCGCTTCGCACCGAAGAGCAGGATCAGCACAACCACGAGAACGGCGATGTGCCACGGCTTGAGGGCACCCATGAGAAGCTCCAGTCGCTCTGTGTCCGGGGGGTGGTACGCAGCCCATCGTACGTGCGGATCGGTGCGATGCCACCCGCCGGGTGGTGATGGATCGGCCCGGCCGGTGAAGTCTTGACCAACGCGCGATGATCCGTCAACCACCTGGGCCGACGGCGCGGTCAGCCGCGCTTGGCCTTGATCAGCTCAAGGCGCTGCTGGGCGGTGTCGAGCTGACGTTGGACGCCCTCGGCGCGCTGCTGCAACGCCTCGGCGGTCTCCCGCAGCGCCTCCGCCTCACCGGCCCGGCGCTGCAACGCCTCGGCGGCGCGGCGCAGCTTGGACAGCCGGGCCAGCACCGGGCGTACGGCCAGCGCGAGCGCCACGAGCGGGAGCAGCACCAGCGCGAGCACGATCCAGATCAGCACGCCGGCCAGCCTACTGGGTGCGGCCGGCCACCGCCGGATCGCCCGACGGCGCTCCGGGGGCCGCGGCCGTGCGGTCGTCGTCGGGCAGCCGCGTCACCGGCGCGGGCACCGCGTACGCGTCGAGCGCGGCGGACGCGGTCGCCCGGACCTGCTCGGCCAGCTCGACGGGGGCGACCACGGTGACGTCCGGGCCGAGGCCGAGCACGAACCGTCGCGCCCACCCCAGGTCGGTCACGCGCAGCGAGACGAGCCACTGGTCACCGTCGCCGGCCTCGACCCGCTCGCACGGGTAGTACTCGGTGATCCACCGTTCGCCGCGCCCGATCCGCAGGGTGATCAGCGGCAGGTCGGGCGACGGCCGGAAGACCCCCTCGGTGCGATCGTGCGGGACGGCCTGCGGCGGAACGGCGGCCGGCTCGTCCAGCTCGGTTATCGCGTCGATCCGGTCGGCGCGGAACAGCCGCACCGCCTCCGCGCGCCGGCACCACGCCTCCACGTACGCCCGACCGCCGACCATCAGCATCCGCAGCGGGTCGATCACCCGCTCGGTGGTCTCGTCCCGGGCCGCCGTGTAGTAGGTGATCCGCAGCGCTCGGCCGCCCTCCACGGCGGCGCGCAGCGCCTCGACCCGCCGGGTGTCCCCGGGGAGCCGGACCGCGACCGGCGCGCCCACCAGGTCACCGGCGGCGTCCTCGATCTTGGCGAGGGCCCGTTCGATGGCGTCCCGGTTGGCGACGCCGGGGGTCTCGGCGAGCATCCGCAGCGCCACCACGAGCGCGAGGGCCTCGTCGGGGGTGAGCCGCAGCGGCCGGTCGATGCCGGCGTCGTAGGTGATGGTCACCCGGTCGCCGTCGAACGCCATGTCGATCAGATCACCGGGGCCGTAACCGGGCAGCCCGCACACCCACAGCAGCTCCAGGTCCTCCCGGAGCTGTCGTTCGGTGACACCCAGGTCACCGGCCGCCTCGGCGACCTCGATGCCCGGTCGGGCCAGCAGGTAGGGCACCAGGTTGAGCAGGCGCGCCAACCGGTCGGCGGAGGTCTTGGAACCGCCGCGGGCGGCCGGGCGGGTCACCGGGCACCCCCGGAAACCGCCAGCTCGTCGTGGCGGACCGCGATCTCCTTGAGCCGCTGGATGACCGCCTCGCGGACCTCCGGCGGGTCGAGCACGCGGACGTCCGGCCCGTACCCGACAAGGTGGCCGGCCAGACCGTCCGGGTCGGCGTACGGCAGGACCAGGCGGTCGCCGTCCGGCCCGGCGGTCACCTCGACCGCCCACCGACGCAGCCCGGCGGCCCGGCCGGGCGCGGCCAGCACGGTCGCCCGGCCGGTGCGCTCCACCGGCCCGGACCAGCGGGCCACGTGACTGATCAGGTCTTCTCCCAGCGGCGGCTCGTAGGCGCCGGACGCGCCGGTCACCCGGACGGCGCCGACCACCCGGGAGAGGCGGAAGCAGCGGGTGGCGTCCCGGTCCAGGTCGTGGCCGACCACGTACCACCGGCCCCGCCAGCAGACCACGCCCCACGGTTGGAGCCGGCGGCGGCTGGGGGCGTCCCGGTCGGGTACCCGGTAGTCGAAGCCCACCTCCCGGCGGTCCCGGGCGGCGGCGGTCAGCGGCGCGAACGCCGGGTCGACGGTGACCATCGGCTCCAGGCCGAGGGTGGCCTGCGGGTCGACGTCCACCCCGGCGGCGCGCAGCTTGGCCAGCCCGGAGGACGCGGCGGCGGCCAGCCCGGCGTGCTGCCACAGCCGGGCGGCGATGCCGACGGCGGCGGCCTCGTCCGGTTCGAGGGGGATGTCGGGCAGCGCGTACTCGCGGTGGGCGATGCGGTAGCCGGGCTCGGCGTCGAAGACGCTGGCCGTGCCGGTCTCCAGGGGGACGCCCAACTCGCGCAGCTCGGCCTTGTCCCGCTCGAACTTGCGCTGGAACGCCTCGTGGTCGCGCGCGTCGTCGGGATCGTGCTCGTAGCCGGGCACGGTCGCGGCGATCTGCGCGGCGGTCAGGAACCGTCGCGTGGACAGCAGGCAGATCACCAGGTTGACCAGGCGTTCGGTGCGGGTCCGCGACACGCGGTAGACGCTAGCAGCCGACGCGCCCACATCGTGCACCCACGCGGGGCGTGCCGCACACTTGTTCGGATCGGGTCCTCCCCCGGCGCGCCGCCGCTCACCGCCATAGGGTTTCCCTCATGTCGCAAGCCGGGATGAAGACCGAGAGCGAGAGCGTCGGCACCGTGGTCGTCGCGGGCGTCGCCAACCTCGCCATCGCGGTCGCCAAGCTGGTCGCCGGGCTGATCTCGGGGTCGGCCGCGATGCTGTCCGAGGCGGCGCACTCGGTCGCCGACACCACCACCGAGGTGCTGCTGTTTCAGGCGCTGCGCCGGGGCGCCCGGCCGGCCGACAAACGGCACCCCTTCGGGTACGGCAAGGAGAGCTACGTCTGGGCGTTCTTCGCCGCGATGTTCACCTTCGTGGCCGGCGCCGGTTTCGCCGTCACCCACGGCGTCACCACGATCCTCGTGCACGAGCACAGCGGCGACTACCTCGTGTCGTACATCGTGCTGGCGGTCTCGTTCGTCATCGAGTCGATCTCGCTGGCCCGGGCCGTGCGGCAGGTCCGGCGCGAGTCCGAGCGCTGGCAGACCACCCCGCGACGGTTCCTGCGGCTCACCGCCGACACCACCGTCAAGGCCGTCTTCCTGGAGGACAGCGCGGCCCTGATCGGCCTGGTGCTCGCGGGGCTCGGCGTCGGCCTGTCGCACGCCACCGGCGACGAGGTGTGGGACGGCGTCGCGTCGATCCTCATCGGCCTGCTGCTGCTGACCGTCGCCGGGATCCTCGCCAGCAACAACCTGTCGCTGCTGGTCGGCCGGGCCGTCCCGGAGCGGCTGCGTCGCGAGATCGAGCAGGAACTGGCCGGCCTGCCCGAGGTGGAACGCATCGACACCCTGCTGACCATGCAGCTCGGCCCGGACGACATCCTCGTCGCCGCGAAGGTCGACTTCCGCGACGAGGCCACCGGCGCGCAGATCGAGACCACCGCCGACGAGGCCGAGCGGCGGCTCACCGAGCGCTACCCGGAGATCCGGTTCGTCTTCCTCGACCCGACCCGCTCGCTGCCGGGCGCCACCGGCACCGCCCGCCACACCCAGGCCGCGCCGCCCGCCTCCCCCGGCGACGAGCGGACCTGAACCCGAGCGGCGTCGCACCCGGTCGCGGTCCGCCGCGCCCGCGCGGCTAGCGTGCCCGTCATGGTGCGATGGCGTACGGGGACGGTGGCGGCGCTGCGACGGCAGTGGACCGGGGCGGTGGAACTCGACGTCGACCTGCCCGACGGCACGCGCATGCGGGCGCTGGCCTATCCCGAGCTGGTCGGCACGCCCGAGCCCGGCGACCGGGTGCTGCTCAACGCCGGCGCGCTGCTGATGGGGCTGGGCACCGGCGGGTACGCCCTCGTGGTGGCGGTGCCGGACCGGCTGCCCCCGGACCCGCCGGACGCCGGCGACACCCGCGACGCCGGGCACCTGGTCAAGGCCCGCTACACGCCGTTGCAGCCGATCCTGCTCGGTGTCGACGAGGAGGCGTCCCCGCACCGGGCCGTGCTGGCCGACGCCGACGACCTGGGCGGCCTGCCCGTGGTCACCGCCGACCTGCACTCGGCGTTGCCGGCGATCCTGGCCGGCATCCGGGCCGACGCCCCTCGGGCGCGGGTCGCGTACCTGCTCACCGACGGTGGCGCGCTGCCGGCCTGGTTCTCCCGCACCCTGGCCGGGCTGCGCGACGAGCTGGTCGGGACGATCACCGTCGGGCAGGCGTTCGGCGGTGACCTCGAGGCCACCACCCTGCACGGCGGTCTGCTCGCCGCCCACCACGTGCTGCGCGCCGACGTGGCGATCGTGGCGCAGGGCCCCGGCAACCTGGGCACCGGCACCCGGTGGGGCTTCTCCGGTGTCGCCGTCGGTGAGGCGGTCAACGCGATCGCCACGCTCGGCGGGCGGCCGGTCGGCTCGCTGCGCATCTCCGACGCCGACCCCCGCCCCCGGCACAACGGGGTGTCGCACCACAGCCTCACCGCGTACGGCCGGGTGGCGCTCGCCCCGGCGGAGTTGGTGGTGCCCGACGGCCTGGACCCGGCCCTGGCCGCCGAGGTCGACGCCGCCCTGGCGCCGCTGGCGGCCCGGCACCGGATCGTGCAGGTGCCCACCGCCGGCCTCGACGCCGCGCTGCGCGCCAGCCCCGTCCCCCTGTCCACCATGGGCCGCCCCCTGGACGCCGACCACGCCTACTTCCTGGCAGCAGCAGCCGCCGGCCGCCAAGCCACCACCCACCTCCCCTAACCCCAACCCCACCCCACCCCACCCCCACCCCCCAGCCCCGGTGATCAAGAGGTTTGCGTCAGAATCCGGCGCGATATTGACGCGAACCTCTTGATCACCGGGGGCAATCGGTGGGGTTAGCGGATCACGGGGCGTTGGTCTCGGGGTAGGGCCTCGATGAGTTCTCGGGGCAGATTGAGGGTGTCGGCGCTGACCTCGGGCGGGGTGTTCGCCATCCACTGGGTCAGCGAGACGGACTCGAACCGGGGCTTGCGGAACATCTCCAGGAACACCAGCGGCTCGGTGCCGAGGTTCTCGATGTAGTGGCCGTAGGCGAACGGCACGTACCCGACGTCACCGGCGCGCATGTCGAAGGTGCCGGCCACGCCCTGACTGGCGAACACGCCCATCCGACCGTGGCCAGACAGGTAGTACTGCCACTCGTCGTCGGTGGGGTGCCAGTGCAGTTCCCGCATCCCGCCCGGATCCACCTCGACCAGCGCGGCGCAGATCGTGGTGGCCGCGGCGAACTGGGTGACGTCGGCGATGCGGACCTGCCCGCCCGGGAACCGCTGCGGCTGCTGGGCGAGCAGCCGGTGACTGAGGCTGCGGGGCACGTCCCCGGTCGGGCTGACGACCCGGTCCTGGTCCAGCGGCGGCGGCACCTGCCCGGCGAAGATGTACTTTTCCCGCTCGGGGATCGAGTCGAGCTGATCGAGCCGCCACCCGAAGTTCTTGGCCAGCACCTCCTTCGGGGTGTGCGCGAAGAAGTCGCTGATCAGGAACGTGCCGTTCTCGGTGAACGCGCCGTCGTCGAAGACCAGCAGGAACTCCACACCCTCGTCGAGCGCCTGGATGTGGTGCGGCACCCCCTGCGGGAAGAACCACAGGTCGCCGGCGCGTACGTCGTCGAGGAAGTTGCGGCCCTCCTGGTCGACGGCGCTGATCCGGGCGCTGCCACGCGACACGTACGCCCACTCGGACTGCTTGTGCCAGTGCAGCTCCCGGTACCCGCCCGGTTCCAGCGCCATGTCCACGCCACTGAGCTCGGTGGCGATGGGCAACTCCCGTACGGTCACCTCCCGGGTCCATCCGCCGCGCTGCACCCGGGTGTGCGCGTCCGAGAAGGAGAACCGCAGGTTCGGCAGCGTGCCCGCGTCCGTGCTCGGTGGAGTCAACAGATCGGGGTTCTGCCGGTCGCGGACCACGTCGCGTGGCCCGGGGTCCACCCAGCCCCCACCGTCGCGTTCGGGCTGGGGCACCGTCGGGTCGTTCATGATCGCCTCCCGCGTCGTCGCGTCCTCGCGCCGCCGGCCCACTGGGCGGCAGGACGGCCCGCGACGGCGACGGCCAGCGGATACCCGGTGGGGCGACCCGGCCGGGCCAACCCCTGGCCCCGACGGGTCAGCACGTCCGACACCGCGCGGGGCAGCGATCACCGGACACCGTGCGCGACCGCGCGGGGCGGGGATCACCGGCACACCACGCGCGACCGCGCGGGGCGGGATCAGGAGAGGAAGATCAGGGCGAGCCAGCCGCCCACGATGAGCGCCAGCGCCACGGCCAGCACCCAGGTCGGCACGGTGTACTCGCCGCGCCGGTTGCGGTCGATCTCGGCGCGGATCTTCTCCCGCCGGCGCTCGACCCAGTTCTGCCGCGCGTCGCCGCGCTCGGAGGGGTCGGATGGTCCAGAAGTCGTCATGGCGCGCCCAGCCTACCGGTCGTGCCGGCCCCGTCGGCGTACACCACCGTCGGGGCCGGCGGACCCGTCACATGCTGGCGATCAGCCGCTCCACCCGCTCGTCGTACGCCCGGAACGGGTCCTTGCAGAGCACGGTGCGTTGCGCCTGGTCGTTGAGCTTCAGGTGCACCCAGTCGACGGTGAAGTCGCGCCGCTTCTCCTGGGCGTGCCGGATGAACTCGCCGCGCAGCCGCGCCCGGGTGGTCTGCGGCGGAGTCTCCTTCGCCTCGAAGATCTCCGGGTCGGTGGCCACCCGGTCCACCTCGCCGCGGCGCTCCAACAGCCCGTAGAGGCCCCGGCCACGGCGCACGTCGTGGTACGCCAGGTCCATCTGCGCCACCCGGGGGTGCGACAACGGCAGGTCGTGCTTGCGCTGGTACCGCTCGATCAGCCGCAGCTTGCTGACCCAGTCGATCTCCCGCGAGACCGGCTCCAGGTCACCGCTCTCCACCGCGTTGAGCACCCGGCCCCACAACTCGACCACCCGCTTGGCGGCCTGGTCGCCGCCGCGCCGCTCGACGAACTCGGTGGCCTTGGCCAGGTACTCCTGCTGGATGTCCAGCGCGCTCACCTCCTTGCCGGAGGCCAGGCGCACCTTGCGGCGGCCGGTGATGTCGTGCGACACCTCGCGGATCGCCCGGATCGGGTTCTCCAGCGACAGGTCCCGCATGACCACGCCGGCCTCGATCATCCGCAGCACGATGTCGGCCGTGCCGACCTTGAGCAGCGTGGTGACCTCGTTCATGTTCGAGTCACCGACGATGACGTGCAGGCGCCGGTAGCGCTCGGCGTCGGCGTGCGGCTCGTCGCGCGTGTTGATGATCGGGCGACTGCGGGTGGTCGCCGACGAGACGCCCTCCCAGATGTGCTCGGCCCGCTGCGAGAGGCAGTAGACCGCGCCGCGCGGGGTCTGCAGCACCTTGCCGGCCCCACAGATCAACTGCCGGGTCACCAGGAACGGGATGAGCACGTCGGCGAGCCGGCCGAACTCCCCGTGCCGGGAGACCAGGTAGTTCTCGTGGCAGCCGTACGAGTTGCCGGCCGAGTCGGTGTTGTTCTTGAACAGGTAGATCTCACCTGCGATGCCCTCGTCGTGCAGCCGCTTCTCCGCGTCGACGAGCAGCCCTTCCAGGATCCGCTCGCCGGCCCGGTCGTGGGCCACCAGGTCGGTCACCGAGTCGCACTCCGGTGTCGCGTACTCCGGGTGCGACCCGACGTCCAGGTAGAGACGGGCCCCATTGCGCAGGAACACGTTGCTCGACCGACCCCAGGACACGACGCGCCGGAACAGATACCGCGCGACCTCGTCCGGGGACAGCCTCCGCTGCCCGCGATAGGTGCAGGTGACGCCGTACTCGGTCTCGAGGCCGAAGATTCGCCGCTCCATGATGAGACATTAGCCGCCCGGAGGCCCGGTTCGTCACTGTCACACCACAGGTCGTGCCCGAGGGATGGTCACATAGCGGCTGAGTGCGACATTCCGTCCGGTCCGAGGCTGGCCACGAACCGCCGGCAGGCGTCGTACTCCGGAAGCAGGCCGCTCTCGCGGGCCTGCGCGAGGGTCGGCGCGGCGTCGTCGCGCGCGGACAGCAGCGCCGTGTCGGCGGGCCACTCGATGCCCAGTTCCTCGTCGAGCGGGTGCACCGCGTGCTCGCCGGTCGGGTTGTACGTGGCCGAGCAGAGGTAGCTCAGTGTCGCGTCGTCGGTCAGCGCGCAGAACCCGTGCCCCAGGCCCTCGCTGAGGTAGACGGCCCGCCGGTCGGTGTCGTCCAACCGGACGCCCTCCCAACGGCCGAAGGTCGGTGAGCCGACCCGCAGGTCGACGATCACGTCGAGGACCGCTCCGCGCACGCAGGTCACGTACTTCGCCTGCCCAGGAGGTACGTCGGCGAAGTGGATGCCGCGCACCACGCCGCGCGCGGAGACCGACAGGTTGGCCTGGGCGAGGCGCAGCGGGTGCCCCACCGCCTCGGCGAGCTTGTCGAAGCGGTACCACTCCATGAACATGCCGCGCGGGTCGCCGTGCTGCTGGGGGCTGATCTCCCAGGCGCCCTCGATGCTCAGCTCGCGGATCTTCACCAGGACACCCCGTTGCCGTCCAGCAGGCCGAGCAGGTAGTCGCCGTACCCGCTCTTGGTCAGCGGCGCGGCCAGCGCACGCAGCTGGTCGTCGTCGATCAGGCCGGCCCGCCAGGCCACCTCCTCGACACAACCGATCTTGAGGCCCTGCCGCTCCTCGACCACCCGGACGAACTCGGCGGCCTGCATCATTGAGGTGAACGTGCCGGTGTCCAGCCACGCGGTGCCGCGATCGAGCACCGTCACCGACAGCTCGCCGGTCTCCCGGTACACCTCGTTGACGGCGGTGATCTCCAGCTCGCCGCGAGCGCTCGGGGTGAGCTTGCGGGCGATGTCGACCACCCGATTGTCGTAGAAGTACAGGCCGGGTACCGCGTAGCGGGACTTCGGCCGCGCCGGCTTCTCCTCGATCGAGAGCACCCGGCCGTCGGCGTCGAAGTCGACCACGCCGTACTCCTGGGGGTTGGCGACCTGGTAGGCGAAGACCCGGCCGCCGACAGGGTCACCGTGGTCGGCGAGCTGCCGTCCCAGCCCCACGCCGTGGAAGATGTTGTCGCCGAGGATCAGCGCCACCGACTCGTCGCCGATGAAGTCCGCGCCGAGGATGAACGCCTGCGCGATGCCCTCCGGGCGCGCCTGGGCGGCGTACTCCAGCCGCAGCCCGAACTGGCTGCCGTCGCCGAGCAGCCGGCGGAACTGGTCCTGGTCCTCCGGTGTCGTGATCACCAGGATCTCCCGGACCCCGGACATCACCAGAGTAGAGAGCGGATAGTAGATCATCGGTTTGTCGAAGACCGGCATCAGTTGCTTGGACACCGCGCGGGTGATCGGCCACAGTCGGGATCCGGTACCGCCGGCAAGGAGGATTCCACGCACCGGCGAAGCCTACCGGCACGGCTACGGAACGTGCGTGGGGGTCGCGTCCCACGTCCGCCGACGAACGTCGCGTACACTTCCGAACCCGTGAGGATCCTCGTCACCGGCGGAGCCGGATTCATCGGGTCGGAGTACGTTCGACTGTTGCTGGGCAAGCCCCTGGGCAACGCTGAGGGCGTACCCCCGCTCGAACCGGCGGTCGTGACCGTGCTCGACAAGTTGACCTACTCGGGCAACCGGGCCAACCTCGACCCGGTCCGCGACGACCCTCG
The DNA here is from genome assembly GCF_040648595.1 of Micromonospora sp. NPDC049107. Lineage (NCBI taxonomy): Bacteria > Bacillati > Actinomycetota > Actinomycetes > Micromonosporales > Micromonosporaceae > Micromonospora > Micromonospora sp. NPDC049107. The sequence goes on along the minus strand of NZ_JBEZEC010000001.1, from coordinate 997,351 downwards.
CCTGCGGTTCGTGCAGGGTGACATCTGCGACCCGGTCGTGGTCGACGAGGTCGTCGCCGACCACGACGTGATCGTGCACTTCGCCGCCGAGTCGCACGTCGACCGCTCGATCGCCGGCGCCGCGCCGTTCGTCACCACCAACGTGCTGGGCACCCAGACGCTGCTCGACGCGGCGCTACGCCACGGCACCGGCCGGTTCGTGCACGTCTCCACCGACGAGGTGTACGGCTCCATCGACGAGGGTTCCTGGACCGAGACCTGGCCCCTCGCCCCGAACTCCCCGTACTCGGCGTCCAAGGCCGGCTCCGACCTGCTCGCCCTGGCCTACCACCGCACCCACGGCATGGACGTGGTCGTCACCCGCTGCTCCAACAACTACGGTCCGTACCAGTTCCCGGAGAAGGTCATCCCGCTGTTCGTGACCAACCTGCTCGACGGCGGGACGGTTCCGCTGTACGGCGACGGCGGCAACATCCGCGACTGGCTGCACGTGCACGACCACTGCCGGGGCATCGCGCTGGTCCAGCAGAAGGGTCGCGCCGGCGAGGTCTACAACATCGGCGGCGGCACCGAGCTGACCAACAAGGAGCTGACCGGCCGGCTGCTGGACGCCTGCGGCGCTGACTGGGACCGCGTCGTGCCCGTCGCCGACCGCAAGGGCCACGACCGCCGGTACTCCCTCGACATCAGCAAGATCAGCGAAGAGCTGGGCTACCAGCCCAGCGTCACCCTCGACGACGGCCTCGCCGAAACCGTGCGCTGGTACCAGGAGAACCGGGCCTGGTGGGAGCCGCTGAAGTCGGCCCCCACCGCATGACCCGACTACTCGTCACCGGCGCCGGAGGGATGCTCGGCCGGGACCTGGTCACCGTCCTGGAGACCCGGCCCGACCTGAAGGTCACCGCCGCCGCCCGTACCGACCTGGACATCACCGACCCCGCTGCGGTCCGCACCGCCGTCGCCGGACACGACGTCGTGATCAACGCCGCCGCGTGGACCAACGTCGACGGCGCGGAAGCCGACGAGACGGCGGCCACCGCCGTCAACGGCCACGGCGTGGCGAACCTCGCGGCGGCGTGCGCCACCAGCGGCACCCGGTTAGTTCAGGTCTCCACCGACTACGTCCTCGCCGGCGACGCCGACTCCCCCTACCCGGAGGACGCGCCGACCGCGCCCGTCAACGCGTACGGGCGCGGCAAGCTGGTCGGCGAGCAGGCCGTCGCCCGCCTGCTGCCGGACACCGGGTACGTCGTCCGCACCGCGTGGCTGTACGGCGCGCACGGGCCGAACTTCGTGGCGACCATGCTGCGGCTGGCCGGCCAACGCGAGCACCTCGACGTGGTCGACGACCAGCACGGGCAGCCCACCTGGTCGTACCGTCTCGCCGAGCGACTGGTCGCGCTCGCCGACGCCGCCCTGGACGGTCGCGCCGCTCCCGGCGTCTACCACGGCACCTGCGCCGGCCAGACCACCTGGTACGGGCTGGCCCGTGCCGCGTTCACCCTGGCCGGTCTGGACCCGGACCGGATCCGACCCACCACGAGCGACAGGTATCCTCGTCCCGCCCCCCGTCCGGCGTACAGTGTGCTAGGGCACAGCCGCTGGGCGGCCGCGGGTCTGCCGCCGCTTCCGGATTGGCATTCCACCCTGGTTGACGCGTTCCACTCCCCCGCTCCACCCGCCCCGTGGAAGGTCGCATGAAGCTCACCCTCGTCACCGGCCTGACCGGCCTGATACTGCTGGCCACGATCGTCGAGCTGCTGCGTCGCCGGCAGCTCCGCGAGAAGTACGGCATGCTCTGGCTCTGCGTCCTGGTGATCGTCATTCCCCTGTCGCTCTTCCCCCGCCTGCTGGACAACGTCGCCGAGCTGCTCGGCGTCCAGTCCGGCGTGAGCCTCGTGCTCTTCCTCGGCATCGTCTTCCTGCTGCTGGTCTGCGTGCACCTCAGCTGGGAGGTCAGCGCCCTGGAGGAAGAGACCCGGACCCTGGCAGAAGACTTCGCCCTGCTCCGCGCCGAGATCGACGCGGACCGGGCGGCCCGAGACGAACTGGTGTCGCACGATGGTTAACGGCAAGCGGGTCCTGATCATCATCCCCGCGCTCAACGAGTCCGGCTCCATCGCCGACGTCGTCGGCGAGGTCCGCGGCGAACTGCCCGGCGTCGACGTGCTCGTGGTCGACGACGGCTCCACCGACCGCACCGCCGCCGTCGCCTCCGCCGCCGGCGCCCGGGTCGCGAAACTCCCGTACAACCTCGGTGTCGGCGGCGCCATGCGGGTGGGGTACCGGTACGCCCGCGATCACGACTACGACGTGGCCATCCAGATCGACGCGGACGGCCAGCACGACCCGCGGTACGTGCCCAAGCTCGTCGACCTGCTCGACGAGACCGACCTGGTGATCGGCGCCCGGTTCGCCGGCGAGGGCGACTACAACGTCCGCGGCCCCCGCCGCTGGGCCATGGTCATGCTCTCCGGCGTGCTGTCCCGCGTCGCCCGCACCAAGCTCACCGACACCACCTCCGGGTTCCGGGCCGCCAACCGCCGGGTGATCGACATGTTCGCCACCTGGTACCCCGTGGAATACCTGGGTGACACGGTCGAGACGCTCGTGCACACCGCCCGGCGGGGCTACACCATCCGCCAGGTGCCGGTGGCGATGCGCAAGCGGATGGCCGGCACCCCCAGCCACTCCCCGGCCAAGGCCATGATCTACCTCGGTCGGGCCTTCGCCGTCCTCACGTTGGCGCTCATTCGCCGGTGATCCGGCGACTGCTGAGTCTGGTCCCACCGGGCACCGTCGCCGTCGGCGCCGGCCTGGCCCTGCTGGGGCTCGCCTCCTACGTCCACCTGGCCGTCGCCGGGCACAGCCTCACCGCGGCCGACTACTCGTCGCTCGCGGCGCTCTGGACGATCGTCTTCACCTTCGGCATCGGCCTGTTCATGCCCGTCGAACAGGAGGTCGCCCGGCTCGTCGCCGGCCGGCGCAGCCAGGGCCTACCCCCAGGACCGGTACTGGCCCGAGGGGCGGCCCTGGCCGCCGGTCTGCTCGCCGCCGTGGTCGCGCTGATCATCGCCGCCCGCGGGCCGCTCACCGACCGGTTCTTCGCTGGCGACGGCACCATGGTCGCCGTCCTGATCGGGTCCCTCGCCGCGCTCGCCGTCGCGCACACCACTCGCGGCGTGCTCTCCGGCCTGCAACTGTTCCCCTGGTACGGCACCCAACTCGGCGTTGACGGCGGCCTGCGCATCGCCCTCGTCGCCCTGCTCGGCCTGACCGGCGTCACCTCCCCCGTCTGGTTCGGCGCGGTGCTGATCGCCGCCCCGCTGATCGGCGTGGCGATCACCGCCCCACCCGTGCTCCGGGCCGTCGGCGGCGGCGTCCCCGTCGCCTGGGCCGCGTTCCTGCGCGGCCTCGGCCTGCTCATCACGTCCAGCCTGCTCTCCCAGGTCGTCGTCAACATCGGCGTGATCAACGTGAAGGTGCTGGACCCCTCCGACGTGGCCACCGCCGGCGCGCTGCTCTCCGCGCTGGTGCTCGTCCGGATCCCACTGTTCGTCTTCGCCTCGCTCCAGGCGTCCCTGCTACCCGGCCTCGCCACCTCCGCCGCGACCGGCGACCGTACGGCCTTCAACAGCCTCCTGCGGCGGGCCCTGGGCATCGTCACCGCGCTCGGCCTCACCGGGGCTGTGCTCGCCGTCCTGCTCGGCCCGTGGCTGGTGCGGACCCTCTTCGACGCGCCCGACGTGCTCGGCCACGGTGACTTCGCCTGGCTCGCCGTGGCCACCCTCGCCTACCTCTGGGCGATGGTCCTCGGTCAGGCGCTGCTCGCCCTCGACCGGCACCGGGCCCAGGCCGTCGCCTGGGCCGTGGGCGTGGCCGCGCTGGTCGCCGCCACCCTCGCGCCGGTGGCCACCGCGCTGCGGGTCGAACTCGGCTACGCCATCGGCTCCGTCGTGGTCGCCGCCACCATGGCCGCCCTGCTGCGCGGCACCCGATCCCCCGCGCCGGCCCCCACCCCCACCCACGAAGCCGCCGCACCCGAAGTAACCACCGCCCCCTGACCCACCACCCCAGCCCAGCCCGGCCCACTCCGGCCCGGCGATCTTGCAGTTTCTGTCGCGACCAATCGTCATCAAACTGACTTTTCGTCAACCGAAAGTGCAAGATCGGCGGGCTGGAGCGGGGCGGGGAACGCGTACGGCGGGCGGCCCGGAAACCGGGCCGCCCGCCGTGTGCGCGTACGGAACTACTTGCCGTCCGCCGGCTTGTCCTCCAGGTCGGCCGAGCCCGCCGACGTCGTCGGCTTGTGCGCCTCCGTGGTCGGCTGCGCCGGCGTGTCCGGCCCACCCGCCTCGGCCGGCTCCTCCGCCGCCGCGACATCACCGTCGAGCAGCGCCGTCAGCGCCGCCCCCGTGATCCGCCGGAACGTACGCCCCACCCGCTGACGGTCCAGCACCGCCACCTCGAGCTGGTTCGCGGCGATCGTACGGGCCGCGCCACCCTCACCGCCGACGGTGCTCAACGCCTGCACCGCCACCCGGACGGCCTCACCGAGGGACATGTCCGCCCGGTGCTGCGACTTCAACACACCGGTGATCGCCTCGGCCTGGCCGCCCATCGCCATCCGGCCCGGCTCGTCGTTGACCGACCCGTCGTACGTGAGCCGGTACAGCTCGTCGTCGTCCGGGGTCGCCCCGACCTCCGCCACACAGATCTCCACCTCGAAGGGCTTCGACTGCTCGGTGAAGATCGCGCCGAGCGTCTGCGCGAACGCGTTGGCGAGGGCGCGTCCGGTCACGTCACGCCGGTCGTAGCTGAGGCCGTTCAGGTCGGCCATCCGCACACCCGCGCGGCGCAGGTTCTCGAACTCGTTGTACCGGCCGACCGCGGCGAAGCCGATCCGGTCATAGATCTCACTGACCTTGTGCAGGGCGCTGGAGAGGTTCTCCGCGACGAAGAGCACCCCGCCGGAGTAGCTCAGGACCACCGCGCTGCGACCCCGGGCGATGCCCTTGCGGGCCAGCTCGGAGCGGTCGCGCATGATCTGTTCGGGCGAGGCGTAGAACTGCATGGCCACGGCGGCGGTTCTCCTTACGGCGCTTGCTGACGACTGCTGACTGGTGGGGGTGGACGGCGCTCAGCCGCCCGGATTCTCCATCCGACCGGCGACCACACCCTCGGCGATCGCCGCCGTCTCGGTGTCGGTCAACCGGCGGGTGCCCTCGGCGGTAGCGGTCATCACCACCGGATAGATCCGGCGGGTCAGGTCCGGTCCGCCGGTCGCGGTGTCGTCGTCGGCCGCGTCGTAGAGCGCCTCGACCGCGAGCCGGGTCGCGTCCTCGAGAGACACGCCGGTCCGGAAACGCTTCTTGAGCGCCGACTTGGCGAAGAGCGAGCCGGAGCCGATGGCGTCGTACCCGGTCTCCTCGTACGGGCCACCGGTCACGTCGAAGCTGAAGATCCGCCCGGCGCGCGCCGGGTCGCTGGCGGCCAGGTCGAAGCCCGCGAACAGCGGGACCACGGCGAGGCCCTGCATGGCCGCGCCCAGGTTGCCCCGGATCATCGACGCCAACCGGTTGGCCTTGCCGTCGAGCGAGAGCATCGCGCCCTCGATCTTCTCGTAGTGCTCCAGTTCCACCTGGAACAGTCGCATCAGCTCGATGCCGATGCCCGCCGTGCCCGCGATCCCGACCAGCGAGTACGCGTCGGCGGGGTGCACCTTCTCGATGTCGCGCTGGGCGATCAGGTTGCCCATGGTGGCCCGTCGGTCGCCGGCCATCACCACGCCACCGGCGGCCGAGATGGCCACGATGGTGGTCGCGTGCGGCGCCAGGTCGGCGGCCATGCCCGGTGGGAGCGGCCGACGACCGGGCAGCATCTCGGGGGCCACCCGGCTCAGAAACGTGGTGAAGGAGGACGTCCCCGCGTTGGTGAACACATCTGGTAGACGCCCGGATGGATCAAAGCCCGCTGCCACGTGGTTCCTCTCAGGTACGTGATCGCCCTGGCCAGCCTCGTAGGACTGTCACGGAACTGGCCAAGACCACCGTTGCAGTTGAAGCAGAGTATCCCGCGCACCCATCCGGTGCGATGATCGTGGTCCAGATGTTGCGGGTCCGCGCCGCCACAGATCGCGCAGACCCCGTCCTGCTCGGCCAGGAGCTCCTGAAACTCCTTCTCCCCGATGCCGTAGCGCCGCTGGAGGTGGTACTCGCGACTGCCGCCATGCAGTCGGAGCCTGCTCTCCTTGCCCTTCTCGTTGTGGCAGGGCTTGCAGTATCGGCCGTAGCCGCTGCGGGCGGAGCGGTTACGCGGAAAGTCATCCAGGGGCTTTGTGACATCGCAGTCAGGGCACCTTCGATGCCCTTCCGGCACCGCGGGCAACTGCCGCACATCCCTGCCCTGCTGCTCCTTCACGCGCTTGGCATAGCTCGCCTTGGATCGAGCGTTGAAGCAGGGCTTGCAGTAGCTACCCCGACCCTCCGGCCGCTTGCTGTTCGCGCAGAATTGATCAAGGGGGAGCCACTCACCGCAGTCGCGGCAGCGGCGGTGGCCATCTTGGTCATTCAGAGGCATATCCGTTTTGCCCGGCTATGCCCTATTCGCCCCCTTTCTGTACATAGCCCCTCACAAATTCTTCTGCGTTTTCCTCCAGGACGGAGTCGATCTCGTCGAGCAGGTCGTCGACGTCCTCGGTGATCTCGGCGTGCCGCTCGGCCACCTCGGGGTTGGCCTCGGTGGTGACGTCCTCGATTTCCTCGCCCTGGCGGGACTTGCCGGACTGCGACTGGCCGCCGCTGTCATGAGTGGCCATTGCTGCCTCCTCCACGATCGTCTGCGATGAACTTACCTCGCCAGGACGACGAAAAGCCCGCCGCGCGCCGGCTTGCGGCACACGGCGGGCATTCGGTTGGCGCGTTCAGCCGCCGGTCAGCGTCTCCAGCAGGTCCTTGGCGCTGGCGCAGCGGTCGAACAGGGCTCCGACGTGGGCGCGGGTGCCCCGCTCCGGCTCCATCATCGGTACCCGGACCAGCGACTCCCGGCCCACGTCGAAGATCACCGAGTCCCAGCTCGCGGCGACCACCTCGGAGGCGTACTGCGCGAGGCAGCGGCCCCGGAAGTAGGCCCGGGTGTCCTCCGGTGGCTCGGTCATCGCGCTGCGGACCTCCTCGTCGGTGAGCAGCGTCTTCATCGCCCCACGGGAGACGAGCCGGTTGTAGAGGCCCTTCTCCGGGCGTACGTCGGAGTACTGCAGGTCGACGAGCTGGAGCTTGTGGGAGCCCCAGCCGAGCTTCTCCCGCTCCCGGTAGCCCTCCAGCAGCCGCAGCTTGGCCACCCAGTCCAACTCGTCCACGCAGAGCATCGGGTCGCGACCGAGCCGGTCCAGGACGCCCTCCCACCGGTCCAGCACGTCGGCGGTCTGCTCGTCGACGTCGGCGCCGTAGCGGTCGTCGACAAAGGACCGGACCCGTTCGAGGTACGCCCACTGCACGTCCAGGGCGGTCAGCCGGCGGCCGTCGCGCAACCGCATGAGGTGCGTGAGGGACGGGTCGTGGCTGACCGCGCGCAGTTCGCTGACCGGGTCGGCGATGCCGAGGTCGGCGCCGAGCGCCTTCTCCTCGATCATGGTGAGGATCAGCGCGGTGGTGCCCACCTTGAGGTAGGTGGAGATCTCGGAGAGGTTGGCGTCGCCGATGATGACGTGCAGCCGGCGGTACTTGTCGGCGTCGGCGTGCGGCTCGTCGCGGGTGTTGATGATCGGGCGTTTGAGGGTGGTCTCGAGGCCGACCTCGACCTCGAAGAAGTCGGCGCGCTGGGAGATCTGGAAGCCGCTCTGCCCGCCGTCCTGTCCGATGCCGACGCGGCCGGCGCCGCAGACGATCTGGCGGGTCACGAAGAAGGGCGTCAGGTACGCCACGATGTCGGCGAACGGGGTCTGCCGGCGCATCAGGTAGTTCTCGTGGGCGCCGTAGCTCGCGCCCTTGTTGTCGGTGTTGTTCTTGTAGAGGTGGATGGGCTGGCTGCCGGGGATGGTGGCGGCGCGGCGGGACGCCTCGGCCATCACCCGCTCGCCGGCCTTGTCCCAGCGCACGATGTCGCGGGGGGTGGTGACCTCGGGGGTGGAGTATTCGGGGTGCGCGTGGTCCACGTAGAGGCGTGCGCCATTGGTGAGTATCACGTTGGCCAGGCCCAGGTCCTCGTCGGCGAGGGCCTCGGCGGGGTCGTAGGCGGCACCGGAGTAGGTGAAGCCGCGGGCGTCGCGCAGCGGCGACTCCTCTTCGTAGTCCCAGCGGGCGCGACCGCCCCGGTTGAGTTCGGGCCGGGCCCCGTAGGCGTTGACCACCTGGGACGAGGTGACCATCGGGTTGGCTCCGGCCTGGCCGGGCACGGAGATGCCGTACTCGACCTCGGTGCCCATGATCCGTCTTACGCTCATCGACCTACCCGCTTCGCTCGCCCGACCCGGTCCCCGTCATGTCGAGCGTAGTCCGACTGTTCGGGGTCGGGGGCGCGCCGGTGCGGGCGGGTCACGGGTGTCGCCCCGCGTCCCGCCCGCCGCGTTCAGTACTTGATGGTCATTGGAACGGTGGTGACCCGGCCGCGTAGATCCGGGTACTTGGTCAGCAGCTTGTCGACGCGTCGTTGCGCGACCGGGTCGCTGATCAGCAGACGGAGTGGGCCTCGGGTCGTACGCAGCATCATCCGGGTGCGCTCGGGCTCCTCGAACAACGTCGGCACATAGATCGCCTTTTCGGTCCGCCCGCTGGTGCCCTGCAGGGCGGAGAGACAGATCGACTCGACGTAACCGCGGTAGCCGGTCCGGTCGAGCACCACGGTGACGGTGCCCGGCTGCTCGGGGTAGCGGCGGTAGGCCGCGGCGCACACCTGGGCGAACCGCACCGGGTTGTCGACGTCGTGGTCGATCCAGCTCTGCGCCCAGTTCTGCTTGTCGACCACGAGCAGGCTGTGCCGCCAGCCGGTGAGCCCGCAGAGGACCACCACGGTGAGCACGGCCAGGGCGGCGGCAAGGGCGGAGACGGCGGCGCCGCGGGCACGGCGGCGGACCGCGCCGCCGGACGGGACGGGCAGCAGCACGACGAGGGCGGCGACGCCGACGAACAGGCCGACGGTGGCGAGGTGCACGCCCTTCATGAAGTAGTAGGCGGGCTGGATGCCGGTGAGGACGTTGGCCAGGGCGATGGCGAGGGCGAAGGCGACGGCTACCGCGATGGCGGCGAGGTGTCGGCGCCAGGCCCGGTCGGCGCGGCGGGCCTGGATCACGAGGCCGATCAGGACGATCGGGGTGAGGCCGAGCAGCGCCCGCCACGCCTCGGCGATCTCCGGGCCGGCCTTGGCGTCGAGGGCCTCGGTCTGGCCTGCGGCGAAGATCCCCAGCAGCATGGGCAGCGGCGCGAGCAGGGCGGTGACCAGGCCGACGGCGAGCACGGTCCGGCGGATGCGGAGCAACTCCCGGCGGTGCGCGATCAGCCAACCGAGCACCAGCAGCCCGGCCGGGGGGAGGAACAGGTAGTAGGTGAAGCCGATACCGATGAGCAGGGCGCCGAGCAGAACGAGTTGTTCCCGGTTGCCGGCGAGCGGGCGTACGACGAGTGCGGTCACCGCGACGGCGAGCGCGAGCCCCAGCGCCTCGCTGGGGTAGCCGGCGATCAGCAGCCGGGGCAGCTGGCTGCCGAGGACGAGGGCGCCCACGACGACGGTCAGGACGACCCGGTGCAGCGGGTGCAGGGGGCCGGGAAGCCGTTGGGCGGCCCAGAAGAGGGTGAGCGCGAGCAGGCCGAAGGTGGCGAGACACCACCACCCGTAGTGGCTGAGGCTGCTCGCGCCGCTCGGGGTGCCGGTGGCGGAGCGCAGGTGCGCGTCGAGCACGGCGGCGTTGAGGTGCCAGCCCTGCGGGTAGCGGACGAGCAGGGAGACGATGTCCTCGCGGGCGGCGGCGGGGTCGAGGAAGACGTACCCGCCGAGCCGTCCGATGGCGTCGACGAGGGCGACGTGGCGGAAGTTGTCCTCGCCGAGGGCGAGCAGGCTGAGACGGCCGGCGAGGCGGCCGGCCCGCAGCCAGGGCGACGCGAAATAGCCGACGATGGCGACGGTGGCGACGACGGGCAGCAGGTCGGTCCAGCCGGGCCGGGGCAGGGTGGGGCGTCGGCCGGTCGCCGCGGCGATGAGGGCGAGGACGGTGAGCGCGGTACCGCTGACCGCGACGGGGTGCAGCCCCCAGGGCCAGAGGGTGAAGAGCAGCCCGGCGGCGGTGGTGACGCCGACGAGCAGCAGCATGGCGAGCACGAGCCGGTCGAGCAGGGTGCGGCCGCCGCGGAGCAGGCTGGCCGTGGCCAGCAGCACCAGCGGGGGCAGCAGCCAGGCCAGGTGCAGGGGGTACGCCACCGCGGGTACCAGCCAGGCGACCGCCAGCGCGACGAGCAGCGCGCGGTACGGGCGGGCGGGGGGCGGGGTCCGCTGGTCGACCGCAGGGCGTGCCGGCGGGTCGGTGACGGTGAGTTCGGACGGCACGCGGATCCTCGACGTTTCGCAGGGTTGGAAGCGCCACAGCGTACCGGTTCGGGTGGGCGGGCGTGGGCCGGTGTGACGAGCGGGGCCCGGGGCGCGTCGCGTCCCGGGCCCCGCTGGTGTCAGCGCCTGCCTACAGGTACTGGCCGGTGTTGCTGGCGGTCTCGATGGACCGGCCGGCCTCGGTGCCCTTGCCGCCGGAGACGAGCGTACGGATGTAGACGATCCGTTCGCCCTTCTTGCCGGAGATGCGGGCCCAGTCGTCGGGGTTGGTGGTGTTGGGCAGGTCCTCGTTCTCGCGGAACTCGTCGACGCAGGCGTCGAGGAGGTGCTGCAGGCGTAGGCCCTTGCGACCGGAGGTGAGGAATTCCTTGATGGCCATCTTCTTGCTCCGGTCGACGATGTTCTGGATCATCGCGCCGGAGTTGAAGTCCTTGAAGTAGAGGACTTCCTTGTCACCGTTGGCGTAGGTGACCTCGAGGAAGCGGTTCTCCTCGGTCTCCGAGTACATCCGCAGAACGACGGCGTCGATCATCGCGGCCACCGTGGCCTGCGCGTCGGTGCCGTGTTCGGCGAGGTCGTCCGGGTGCAGTGGCAGCCCGGAGAGGATGTACTTGGAGAAGATGTCCTTGGCCGCCTCGGCGTCCGGCCGCTCGATCTTGATCTTCACGTCGAGCCGGCCCGGGCGCAGGATCGCCGGGTCGATCATGTCTTCCCGGTTGGAGGCGCCGATGACGATGACGTTCTCCAGCCCCTCCACGCCGTCGATCTCGCTGAGCAGCTGCGGGACGATGGTGTTCTCCACGTCGGACGAGACGCCGGAGCCACGGGTCCGGAAGATCGAGTCCATCTCGTCGAAGAACACGATCACCGGCGTGCCCTCACCGGCCTTCTCCCGAGCCCGCTGGAAGATCAGCCGGATGTGCCGCTCGGTCTCGCCGACGTACTTGTTGAGCAGCTCCGGGCCCTTGATGTTCAGGAAGAAGCTGGTGTGCTTCTCCTTGCCCTGCCGCTCGGCGATCTTCTTGGCCAGGGAGTTGGCCACCGCCTTGGCGATCAGCGTCTTGCCGCAGCCGGGCGGTCCATAGAGCAGGATGCCCTTGGGCGGGCGGAGCTGGTGCTCACGGAACAGGTCCGCGTGCAGGAACGGCAGCTCCACCGCGTCGCGGATCTGCTCGATCTGGGACTGGAGGCCACCGATGTCGGAGTAGTCGACGTCCGGCACCTCCTCCAGGACCAGCTCCTCGACCTCGCTCTTCGGAATCCGCTCGTACGCGTACGCCGAGCGGGGCTCGATCATGAGCGAGTCGCCGGCCCGGATCGCCGAGCCGATGAGCGTCTCGGCGAGGTGCACGATGCGCTCCTCGTCGGAGTGGGAGACCACCAGCGCCCGGTCGCCCGGACCGCCGTTCGGCCCCTCCAGGATCTCCTTGAGCATCACCACCTCGCCGACCCGCTCGTACCCGAACGCGTCGACGATGTTGAGCGCGTCGTTGAGCAGGACCTCCTGGCCGCGCCGCAGCTCGGCCACGTCCAGCGAGGGCGAGACGGCGACCCGCAGTTTGCGGCCGCCGGTGAACACGTCCACGGTGCCGTCGTCGTGCTTGGCCAGGAAGACTCCGTAGCCACTTGGCGGCTGTGCGAGCCGGTCGATCTCCTCCTTGAGCGTGACGATCTGCGTGCGAGCTTCCTTGAGGGTGCTCACCAGCCGGTCGTTGTTCTCGGTCAGCCGCGCCAACTGTGCCTGGGTGGCCGCCAGCCGCTCTTCGAGCTGCCGGACGTGTCGGGGGCTTTCGGTCAACTTGCGCCGCACCAGGGCGAGTTCCTCCTGAAGGAACGCGACCTGCGTGGAGAGATCGTGGGCTTCCTTCTCCCACCGTGCGGCGCGCGAGTCCGCGTCGTCGCTGCGTGCTGCCACGTCCCACCTCCCCGGGGGGCTTGAACGTTCTGAGCTAACACTAGCCGCTATGAGCCCGATTCGGTCCCACGCAACACCCTCGTCACTGAACCTTGATCGCCAAGGGGTGGTCTGCGGGGTCGTTAACGGCGTTCGGGTACCGTCGGAGGCTGGTACGGGAGAACATGGGGGGTGCACCGGTGGCCGAGGTCGCGACCGACCAGTTGCAGGTCTGGGTGGACCAGGATCTCTGCACGGGCGATGGGCTCTGCGTGCAGTACGCGCCAGAGGTGTTCGAGTTCGACATCGACGGCCTGGCGTACGTCAAGGGCGCCGACGGTGAGCTGAGGTTGGCCCCGGGCAGCCGGGTCGACGTGCCCGAGCACCTGCGACTCGAAGTGATCGACTCCGCGAAGGAGTGCCCGGGCGACTGCATCCACGTGGTGCGCGGCGACGGCGTCGAGGTCGCCGGCCCGGACGCCGAGGACGACTGAACCGACGCCGCGCGGTCCGCGCGACGCCGGCCCCAACGGGGTACGCCTCAGAGCATCGGGCGGCCGACCACCGAGGCGACCAGCCGTGCGAACTCCTCCAGCCGGGCGATCTGCCCGGCCCCACCGTCGTCGAGGGTCTTGCCGAACCGCAGCGCGTCGTGCCGGGGCGTACCGGCCATCTCCTCGCTCGGCGGCGCCTCGTCCAGCGAGGTGAGCAGCAGGTAGACGTCGATGCTGTCGACCCGGATCTCGCCGCTGTCGGAGCGGTTCAGTCGCCGCCGGCAGCCCACCTCGGTGACCGTGGAGACGGGCACCACCCGCAGCGACGACGTCATCGAACCGGGCGGCCCCTCCCCCGGCGGCACGTCCTCGCCGTGCCAGAGGATCAGCCGGCTGCCGTCGCAGACGACGACCTCCTGCCACACCCCGTTGACCTCGTTGACGAAGCGTTCCAGGGTGAAGCCGAGCACCGAGGCGCCGCGCAGCACCCCGCCGAGCGCTTCCAGCGCGACGTCCGGGTCCCGCAGATAGGCGCGCGCCGCCGACTCCAGGTCCTGGTAGGGCGACCAGTCCGGAAACACGGCGGGCAGGTCGCCGCCGCCGTAACCCGGTCGGCTCATCGGGCCGCCTCCCCCCGCTCACCGATGGTCACGGCCTGTCCATCTCCCCCGTCGCGTCGGGCTGCCCGTCGGCGGCCTGGGCGGCGGCTGCCTGACGGGCCGCCTCGGCCGCGCGCAGGTCCTCGCGGCGCTGCACGTACGCCTCGGTGCCCTTGCTGGGTTTGCGGCGACGCGGCGGCGCGGTGACGCCCGGGGCGAGCTTGCGCGCCGAGACCAGGAACGCCGTGTGCGCGATCATCCGGTGGTCGGGGCGGACGGCGAGGCCCTCGGCGTGCCAGTCGCGCACCATCGACTCCCAGGCGCGCGGCTCGGTCCAGCCGCCGCGCTCACGCAGCGCCTCGACCAGCTCGGAGAGCTGCGGGGTGGTGGCCACGTAGCCGATGAACACGCCGCCGGGCACCAACGCCCGCTCGACCATGTCGAGGGTCTCCCAGGGGGTGAGCATGTCCAGGATGATCCGGTCGAAGCCGGTCTCCTGGCACTGCGCGACGTCGCCGACGTGCAGGTGCCACGACGGGTGCGGCCCGTTGAAGAACGCCTCGACGTTGCGCTTGGCGATCTGGGCGAAGTCGTCGCGTACCTCGAACGAGTGCAGCTCGCCCTCGGTGCCGACGGCGCGCAACAGGGAGCAACTCAGCGCGCCGGAGCCGGCGCCGGCCTCGAGGACCTTGGCGCCGGGGAAGATGTCGCCCATCGCGACGATCTGCGCCGAGTCCTTCGGGTAGATCACCTGGGCGCCGCGCGGCATCGAGAGCACGTAGTCAGACAGCAGCGGACGCAGCGCCAGGAACGCGGTGCCGCCGCCGGAGGTGGTCACCACGCTGCCGTCGGGCAGCCCGATCAGCGCGTCGTGCGCCAGAATGCCGCGGTGGGTGTGGAACTCCTTGCCGTGCTCCAGCGTGACGGTGTGCATCCGCCCCTTGGGGTCGGTCAGCTGCACCCGGTCGCCGGGCCGGAACGGGCCTCGGTGCACGGGTGTCAGCGTCCGGGGGGCGTCGTCGGCTGCGACGGTGGAGGGAGTTGCGGTCACGGTGTCATCTTCCGGTTGGGTTCGAGGAGCTGTGCCAGGTCCCCGATGTGCAGAATGCCGACGACATCTTCGCCTGACGTCACCACGTACTGCGCGCCCGGGTGGGTCTGCACGGCCTCCATCACCCGTTCGCCGTCGAGTCCCAGCGTCAGGGTGGGGAGCGCGGTGAGCGGCCGGGCGACGGAGTCCACCGCCAGCCAGGCGCGACGCTCGACGGGTACGGCCGCGGCGGCGGCCGGGTCGACCAACGCCACCGGGCGGCCGGTGGAGTCGGTGACCAGCAGCGCGGCGGCGGGCTGCCCGCCCTCGGCGCGGCGGCGCTGGGCCTCGGCCAGCGGCGTGCCGGTGGTCACCGGCCAGATCGGCCGAGCCAGTTGGGCCAGGTCGATCAGCGGGAACCGACGACTGACCCGCGCGGCGCGGATCGACTGCCCGGCGCCGCGCCAGAGGGTGACGGCGACCAGCAGCATCAGCGGCAGCGCCACCGGGGCCAGGTGGTCGGTGGCGGTCAGTATCCCGACCAGCGCGGCGGTGCCGACGGCGACGACCCGGCCGGCCCAGCCGGCGACCTCGGTGCCACGGTGCCGGTCGCGGGTGAGACCCCACACGGCGGCGCGTAGCGCCCGGCCGCCGTCCAGCGGCAGCCCGGGCAGGATGTTGAACACCGCGACGATGACGTTGCTCAGCGCGAGCTGGAAGGCGAGCTGGTGGCCGACGGTGCCCGCCGGCAGGGCGAGGGTGGCGGCGACCGCGAGGGCGCCGAGCACCGCGGAGACCGCCGGGCCGGCCAGCGAGACCAGCAGGTCGATCCGGGGCGTCGGGGCGTCCCGCTCCATCTCGGTGTACCCGCCGAGCAGTTCGAGGGTGATTCCCCGCACACCGATGCCGTAGCGGCGGGCGGTGAGCGCGTGGCCCAGCTCGTGCAGCAGCACCGAGCCGAGCAGGGAGACCACGAATCCGAAGCCGATGAGGTAGCCGCTGATCTGCGGCAGGTCCAGTTGTCGGCGGGCGAACTCGGCGTAGAGCACGGCGACCAGCACGGCGAGCAGGAGCATCGACGCGTTGAGGTGCAGGGGCACCCCGAACACCCGGCCCACGCTCAGACCGGGTCGCCGGTCGGACCGGCGCGGCGGCCGGGAGGTCTGCTCCATCGCACCGATGCTACGGACCGGTCACCTGCGGGGCGGGCGGCGGGCGGTGTCACACCGGTGCCCTAACCTTTGCGCACATGACGGCGGAACCGGTCACCACCCCCCAGTCCTCTCCCCCGGCGCAGACGCCGCCGACGGTGCGGGCCTCGCTGTCGCCGTCGCGGGCGGCGGATTTCAAGACCTGCCCGCTGCTCTACCGGTTCCGCAGCATCGACCGGTTGCCCGAGCGGACGACCCTTGAGCAGGCCCGGGGCACGCTGGTGCACGCGGTGCTGGAGCGGCTCTTCGACCTGCCCGCGTCGAGCCGCACACCGGCCGCGGCCGGTGACCTGGTGGCCCCCCAGTGGGACCGACTGGTCACCGAGCAGCCGGAGCTGGCCGCGATCTTCGACGATGCCGAGCCGGCCGGTCCGGTGGAGTTCCTGCGCTCCGCGGCGGGGCTACTCGAGGGCTACTTCGCGGTGGAGGATCCGACCCGCCTGGAACCGGCCGAGCGCGAGAGCCTGATCTCGGCGGTCGTCGACGAGGAGCTGCTGATCCGGGGCTACCTCGACCGGCTCGACGTGGCCCCGGACGGCGCGCTGCGGGTGGTCGACTACAAGACCGGCGGCGCGCCCCGGGAGGCGTTCGAGGCGCGGGCGCTGTTCCAACTGAAGTTCTACGCGTTGGTGCTGTGGCGCACCCGTGGGGTGGTGCCCCGGGTGCTGCGCCTGCTCTACCTGCGCGACGCCGAGGTGTTGGACTACACGCCCGACGCCGACGAGCTGCTCCGCTTCGAGCGCACCGTGGTGGCGCTGTGGCGGGCGATCGAGCAGGCCACCGCCCGGCAGGACTTCCGACCCCGGCCGAGCAAGCTGTGCGACTGGTGCAGTCACCAGGCGCTGTGCCCCACGTTCGGCGGCACCCCACCCCCGTTCCCCGTAACGGCGACAACCGCCGACCCCCTCCGCGACGCCCGCACCACCCCCACACCCCCCGGCGCCGACGAGTAACCCCACCGCCCACCCGCACCCCGCCCCGCCCCGCCCCGCCCCGCCCCGCCCCGCCGATCTTGCACTTTCGGATGTCGACCTCATCGGAGTCGCACCTTTTGTCCCCACAGAAAGTGCAAGATCGACGGCGTCAGGAGGGCCCAGCCCCGGCACCGCCCGACCGGAGCGGTGCGGTCCGGGTCGGGACAGGGCGCCCGGCCGACCTCTACCGTGGTCCGCGACGCACAGGCCGGTGGAGCGGGGACGGGAGACGAGATGAGCGATCGGGTGGCCCCGGCGCGGCCGGTACGGATCCTGCTCGCCGACGACCAGCCGCTGCTGCGCACGGGCTTCCGGATGGTGCTGGGCGCCGAGGGCGACCTGGACGTGGTGGCGGAGGCCGGTGACGGCGTGGAGGCCGTGGAGCTGTCCCGACGGCTCCTGCCCGACGTCGTGCTGATGGACATCCGGATGCCCCGGATGGACGGGGTGGCGGCGACCCGGGCCATCGTCGACTCCCGCCTGCCGGTGCGGGTGCTGGTGCTGACGACGTTCGATCTCGACGAGTACGTGGTGGGGGCGCTGCGCGCGGGCGCGAGCGGATTCCTGGCCAAGGACGTACCCGCCGAGGAGCTGATCGCGGCGATCCGCACGGTGGCCGGCGGGGACGCGGTGGTCGCGCCGCGGATCCTGCGGCGACTGCTCGACCGCTTCGCCGACCTGTTGCCCGACCCGGCGGCGACGCCGTCGGCGGCCCTCAACGCGCTCACCGACCGGGAACGTGAGGTGCTGGTGCAGGTGGCCCGAGGACTGTCCAACGCCGAGATCGCGGCGGTGTTGTCGGTCAGCGAGACCACCGTCAAGACCCACGTCGGGCACCTGCTGACCAAGCTGCGGCTGCGCGACCGCGTGCAGGCCGTCGTGCTGGCGTACGAGTCGGGTCTGGTCCGCCCACGGGCGTAGTCGCCACGCGGCGACTACCTCACCCGGCGTACCCGAAGATCCCCCCGGGGAGGGACGGCCCGGCTTGCCGTCGTCACCTACCGTGACCGGAGGCGGCGTCGCGCGGTTGACCCTCCTGTGACGTGCGGGGGAAGTGTGCGAAACCGGTCGATCGGCCGTCGGGTCAGGGGCAACCCTGATGCGGCATGGGGGTGCACCCGCAGCGGGAAATCCGCTGCGCGTCCCCCCAGGGGCGGACGGGACGGGCGCTCGCAGCGCCGATGATTGAACGGTCGCGCCGGACCATCGGGGGGCGGCGTGGGATTCGGACAGACGGAAGAGGTAGATGACGTGACCGCGACGGTAGGCCGGCAGGCGCAGGCCGCGGCCCGGGCGAACGACGTGTGGAAGGTGTACGGCAGCGGCGAGGCCCAGGTCATCGCGCTGCGGGGGGTAAGCGCGGAGTTCGAACGTGGCCGCTTTACCGCGATCATGGGGCCGTCGGGTTCCGGCAAGTCCACGCTGATGCACTGCCTCGCCGGTCTGGACTCGGTCACCCGGGGGACGGTGTCGATCGGTGAGACGACGGTCACCGGGCTGGGCGACTCGGGGCTGACGAAGCTGCGCCGGGAGAAGGTGGGCTTCATCTTCCAGCAGTTCAACCTGCTGCCGACGCTCACCGCGAAGGAGAACATCCTACTGCCGATGTCGATCGCCGGGCGCAAGCCCGACCAGGCGTGGTACGACACGGTGATCAAGACGGTGGGCCTGCAGGACCGGCTGGACCACCGGCCGGCGCAGCTCTCCGGCGGTCAGCAGCAGCGGGTGGCGTGCGCGCGGGCGCTGGTCGCCCGCCCCGAGGTGATCTTCGCGGACGAGCCGACCGGCAACCTGGACTCGCGCTCCGGCGCGGAGGTGCTCGGCTTCCTGCGCGACTCGGTGCGCGAGCACGGTCAGACCATCGTGATGGTCACCCACGACCCGACCGCCGCCGCGTACGCCGACCGGGTGGTCTTCCTGGCCGACGGTCAGATCGTGTCGGAGCTGATCGAGCCGACCGCCGACACCGTGCTGGACACCATGAAGAAGCTGGACACGCCGGCCGAGGTGGGCAACTGATGTTCCGGGCGACACTCAAGAGTCTGCTGGCCCGCAAGGTCCGGCTGATCCTGTCCGCGCTGGCGGTGGTGCTCGGGGTCATGTTCGTCTCGGGCGCGTTCGTGCTGACCGACACGCTGGGTCGCTCCTTCGACTCGGTGTTCGCCGACGGCTTCTCCGAGATCGACGTGAACGTCGCGGCGAAGCCGAAGATCGAGGTCAGCGAGTTGGAGGGCGAGCAGACCTCCGCTCCGCTGCCGGCCGCCGTGGTCGACCGGGTCAAGCAGGTGCCGGGGGTGGCCTCCGCGACCGGTGTCGTCAACGCCGACGGCGCACGGGTGATCGGCAGCAACGGCAAGGTCGTCACGTCGTTCGGTCCGCCGCAGCTCGGTGAGAACTGGGTCGGCGAGAGCGACCTGCTGCAACTGCGCGAGGGCCGCGCTCCGCAGGCCGACGACGAGATCGTGATCAACAAGTCGCTGGCCACGACCGCGAAGGTGCGCGTCGGCGAGAAGGTCGGCGTGCTGACCGCGTTCGAGTCGAAGAAGCGGGACTTCACCCTCGTCGGCATCGCCGGTTACAGCGGTGACCGGGACTCGATCGGCGGCGTCAACGAGGTCTTCTTCACCACCCCGGTGGCGCAGCGGCTGATGCTGGGCGAGCCGGACACCTTCAGCAGCGTCACCGTCCGCACCGCCGGCGGGGTCTCCGACGAGGCGCTGCGCGACGACATGGCCCGCACCCTGGGTGCGGACTTCGACGTGAAGACCGGCGAGCAACTGGCCGAGGACGCCGCGGCGAGCCTGAAGGAGGGCCTGTCGTTCTTCAACAAGATCCTGCTGGGCTTCGCCGCGGTGGCGCTGCTGGTCGCCACGTTCCTGATCCTCAACACCTTCTCGATCATCGTGGCGCAGCGCACCCGGGAGTTGGCGCTGATGCGCGCCATCGGGGCGAGCAGCCGCCAGATCATCGGCTCGGTGGTGCTGGAGGCCATCGCGGTCGGTCTGCTCGCGTCGGTGCTCGGTCTCGCCGCCGGCATCGGGGTGGGCGCGCTGCTGGCGTTCCTGTTCGGCAAGCTGGCCGGTGGGCTGACCCTGGCCGGGATCGGCGTGCCGGCGGCGGCCGTGATCGGGTCGTTCGGCGTCGGCCTGGTGATCACCGTGGTGGCGGCGCTGCTGCCGGCGCTGCGGGCCTCCCGGATCCCGCCGATCGCCGCCATGCAGGACGTGGCCACGCCGGACCGGTCGTTGACCAAGATCACCGTGGCCGGGTCGGTGGTCACCGGCATCGGCGCGGTGCTGCTGTTCCTGGGGCTCAGCGGCAACGCGGGCGGCCAGACGCTCGCCACCATCCTCGGCGGCGTGCTGTTCGCCTTCATCGGTGTGGCGCTGCTGACTCCACTGATCAGCCGGCCGGTGGTGAACCTGCTCGGCGCGATCTTCTCCTGGTCGGTGCCGGGCAAGCTGGGCCGGCTCAACTCCGGGCGCAACCCGCGCCGCACGGCCATCACGGCCGCCGCGCTGATGGTCGGCATCGCGCTGGTCACCGGCATCACGGTGATCCTGGACTCGGCCAAGAGCAGCATCAGCGCGCTCGCCCAGGACACCATCAAGGCCGAGCTGGTGATCGCCGGTCAGCAGGGCGGCCCGCGTCCGCCGAGCTTCGACCCGAGCGTGCTGGACCAGGCGAAGGCGCTGCCCGGCGTGCGGATGGTCGACGGCGAGTACGGCGACATGGGGCGCATCGACGGCGAGAGCACGTGGGTGGCGGCGAGCAGCGACATCGCGTCACTGCGGCAGATCTTCGGCGCGAAGGCCGCCGCGGGTGACATCGACCGGCTCTCGCCGACGCAGATGCTCGCCAGCTCCGACACCGCCAAGTCGCGGGGATGGTCGGTCGGCTCGACCGTCAGCGTGCAGCTGACCCGGGGCGAGGCCCGCACGTACACGATCAGCGGCATCTACGAGTCGTCGCAGCTGACCAACCCGGTGACGTTGCCGGCGACGGCGGCGAAGGACTTCGCGATCCCGCAGCCCATCCAGGGCTTCATCCAGCTCGCGCCGGGGGCCCGGGTGGCTGACGTGCAACCGCGGGTGGAGACGCTGCTCGCGGACAGCCCCGAGGTGTCGGTGGCCGACCGGGACGCGTTCATCAAGCAGCAGACGAGTTCGCTCGACGGGCTGCTCACGATGATCAAGATCCTGTTGGCGCTGGCCATCATCATCGCCGGGCTCGGCATCATCAACACCCTGGCGCTGTCGGTGCTGGAACGGACCCGGGAGCTGGGTCTGCTGCGGGCGATCGGCCTGCGGCGCGGCCAGACGATGGGCATGATCACCGTGGAGGCGGTGGTGATCTCCGTGTTCGGTGCGCTGCTGGGCGTGGCGGTCGGCACCGGCCTCGGCGCCGCGGTGGTCGAGGCGCTCAAGGACGAGGGCATCACCGACCTGAACCTCCCCTGGGGGCAGATGGTCGTCTTCCTCGGTCTCGCCGCGATCATCGGGGTGGTGGCCGCGGTGCTCCCCGCCGTGCGGGCGGCCCGGATCAACGTCCTGGGCGCGATCGCCCACGACTGACGCCAGGTACGACAACGAGGGGGTCCCGCACCGCGGGGCCCCCTCGTTCTTTCCGGCCGCGGCTTTCCTTCAGGCCGCGGCGCGGTCGGTCAGCAGCGCCGCCAGCGCCGCCAGGTCCACGCCGACCAGGCTTCGCACCTGGTGTACGGCGGGGATGGGGGGCAACGCCACCTCGGCGGGTACGGCCAGCACGGCCGCCCCGGAGGCGAGCGCGCTGGCCACCCCGGTCGGTGAGTCCTCGATCGCCACGCACCGCTCGATCGGCGCGCCCAACAGCCGGGCGGCGGTCAGGTACGGCTCGGGGTGCGGCTTGGCCGCCACCACCTCGTCACCCGCGACCACCACGTCGAAGGTGTCCCGCCCGAGGGTGTCCAGGGCGACCTCGACCAGCGCCCGGGGGCTGGAGGTGACCAGGGCGGTGGGGACTCCCGCCGCGCGGACCGCGTGCAGCAGCTCGAACGCGCCCGGCCGCCAGGGCAGACCGGTACGGAACAGCTCCAGGATCCGGGCGTTGATCCACGCCGCGCTGATCTCCGGATCGCGCTCGGGTTGGCCCAGGTCGTCGTGCAGGATGCGCATCGACTCGGCCATGGCCGTGCCGATGATCGACCGGCGGGCATCGACGGACAGCTCCCCGCCGTACTCGCGGGCCAGCTCCTGCAACGCGACGTCCCACAGCTTCTCGCTGTCGACCAGCGTGCCGTCCATGTCGAAGAGCACGGCGGCGGGGTGTTGGCTGCTCAGCGGATCCTCCAGGGGTCGTGACCGACACCGGCGATCCTGCCAGCCGGGTCCGCCGCCGGTGGCGGCAACGGCTCCGAGGGTGACCGGGGCAACCCCGCTCAGCTCAGGTCGCACTCCTTCAGCGAGCGTTCGTAGCCACGGAAGAACCTGTCGGTACGCTGTTCGGCGGTGCCGTGCGCGCCCTCGGCGAACCACGGCTGGTCCGGGTCGTCGCCGACCGCCGCCACGCCCTCGCGGAACTCGTCCAGGTCGCCCTTGGCGAGTTTCAGGTCGCCGGCGCGCACCGAGTCGCCGAGGTACGCCCCGGCCATGCAGTCGGCCTGCAACTCCTGCTGGATGGTGAAGCTGTAGTTGATGCCCAGGCGCACCTGGATGCCGTGGGCGTACTCGTGACCGAGCAGGTAGAACACGAACGCGTCACCGACCTCGCGGAACGCCGCCACCGACCAGGCCACGTCGTACGCGATGAAGTCGCCCTGCGAGCAGTAGACCGCGTTGTTGCGCGGCAGTGGCTGACCGCCGCAGGAGACCTCACCGGCCCGCTGGTACGGGGTGACCCGCCGGATCGGCGTGAAGCGCTGCCCGGACGCCTTGAACTGGGCCGCCCAGTAGCGCTCCGCGATCGCCTGCGCGTCGGCGACGTCCTGTTTGAACTCGGCCACGGTGGTGGTGCTGTCGGCGCGGGTGGTGTTCGGCTCCGGCGAGGCGGCCGGCGGGTTCGCCCCTGGACGTTCACCCTCCGGCTCGGCCAGGCCACCTCCCGCGCAGGCGAGCGACACCAGCGCGACGACCACCAGGCCCACGAGAGGTCCCCGCGCGACGCGTCCCGACCATGCCCCCACTGTGCCTCCCCAGACCTCGGCGCCCGCACCACGCCATACCCCGACGGTACGACCACCACGCCCGTCACCGGATTCACGCACAACCACCCCGGACGGTTCACGCCCCGCACAGACCCCCTTCCCCCTCCCACCCCGACCCCCTCCCGATGGGCCCGGTGATCAAGAAGTTTGCGTCAGCCCGTGCGGCGTGTCGTGACGCGAACCTCTTGATCACCGGGCCCATCGGGTGGGGGTGGGTGGGGACGGTTCACCTGGTGGGGGTCGGGGTCGGGGGGCCAGAATGGGCCGGGGCGGAGGTGGCCGTCCGGTCGGGAGGGCGACGTGCACGTGCTCGGCAGCCGTCGACGAAGCCAACCGGCCCCGGCGCATGTCGTGTGGCGGTCGCTGCGGGACCCGTACGAGGCCGGCAGTCGGCCCTGGCTGGAGTTGCGCGACGACGAGGTGCCGCCACGGGTGGTGGCGGGGTACGCGCCGGTGCTGCTGGTGTGGTCGTCGCTGTGGCCGCACCGGCCACTGGACGAGATCCGTTTCGACATCTCACCCGGGCATCCCGGCGGTGACTGCGCGGTGCGCTGGACCCTGACCACCCCCGACCCGGACCTGCCCAGCGAGAGCACCCTCGGCTACCTCCGCCACCGCCTCAACTACCTGATCAACAACCGCCTCCGCCTCTCCTACGGTCAATAACCCCCCACCCACCTACCGCCGTTGATCATGAAGTTATCGCGCCGACACGCCGACATCGATGGCAATAACTTCATGATCAACGGAACGAAAGCGCGGGCGGGAGGGGCGGGGGATGTCCGGGGGGTGGGGTTGGGTTCGACGTTTCTGGTGAGCGGTGCCGGGGCGGCACCGGGAACAGGAAGGCCACCATGAAATACATGATCATGCTTTACGGGTCGCAGCGGGACTACGACGCGTTGTCGGGCCGGCCCTCCGACCGGCCGGCCATGTCGGCCGAGCAGGTGGCGGCCATGCACCAGCACATGGAGACGTTCCACCAGGCGCTCGCCGAGTCCGGGGAACTCGTCGACGCGCGGGGCCTGAGCGAGCCCGTGCACGCCCGTCGCGTACGGGCGCAGGGCGGGACGCCCGTGGTCACCGACGGCCCGTACGCGGAGACGCAGGAGGTCCTGGCGGGTTACACGGTCGTGGAGTGCGTCAGCTTCGACCGGGCCACCGAGATCGCCGCCGGCCTGGTCGACCCGGACACCCCGGGGGCGTACGTGGACGTGCGGCCGGTGCTCGAGGGCGTCGAGGACCTGGCCGGCTGAGCACGTGCCCGAGGCACCCGCCGAGGACCTGCTGCGCGAGTTGGCGCCGCAGGTCCTCGGCGCGCTCGTCCGCCGCTTCGGGCACTTCGACACGGCCGAGGACGCGGTGCAGGAGTCGTTGATCGCGGCGGCGGACACCTGGCCGCGCGACGGCGTACCGGACAGTCCCCGGGCGTGGTTGATCACCGTCGCGTCCCGGCGGCTCACCGACCTGCTCCGGCGCGACCAGGCGCGGGCGCGGCGGGAGGAGAGGGCGGCCCGGTGGATGCTGCCGGAGCAGTGGCTCGCGCCGGCCGCCGACCGGCTCCAGGACGCCGACGACACGCTCATCCTGGTGTTCCTGTGCTGCCATCCGGCGCTCACCCCGGCGTCGCAGATCGCGCTGACGCTGCGCGCGGTCGGCGGGTTGAGCACCGCGGAGGTGGCCCGCGCGTTCCTGGTGCCGGAGGCGACCATGACCCGGCGGATCAGCCGGGGAAAGCAGCGGATCCGCGACAGCGGCCTCCGGTTCGCCCCACCGACGGCAACGGAGCGCGCCGATCGGGTCGCCGCGGTACTGCACGTGCTCTACCTGGTGTTCACCGAGGGGTACGCGCGTACCGCCGGGCCGGGGCTGCTGCGCGCCGACCTGACCGCCGAGGCGATCCGACTGACGCGGTTGGTGCGAAGGCTGCTGCCCGACGACCCCGAGGTCACGGGACTACTCGCGTTGATGCTGCTCACCGACGCCCGCGCGCCGGCGCGGATCGGTCCACACGGCGAGTTGGTGCCGATGGCCGAACAGGACCGCGCCCGGTGGCGGGCCGACCAGATCGCCGAGGGCGTCGCGTTGGTCGGCGAGGCGCTGCCGCGCGGGCCCGTCGGGCCGTACCAGCTCCAGGCGGCCATCGCGGCCGTGCACGACGAGGCGCCGAGCGCGGCGGCCACCGACTGGGCACAGATCACCGCCCTCTACGAGGTGCTGCTGGGCCTGTCCGACAACCCGGTGGTGTCGCTCAACCACGCCGTCGCGGTGGCGATGAGCCGGGGGGCTCGGGCCGGCCTGGCGCTGCTCGCCCACCTGGACGGCGACGCCCGGTTGGCCGACGATCCGCGGCTGCCGGCCGCCCGCGCCCACCTGTGGGAACTGACCGGTGAGCGGGCCGCGGCGCGCGAGGCGTACCGGATGGCGGCCGCACGCTCGACGAACCTGGCGCAGCAGCGCTACCTCAACGCCCGCGCGGACCGGCTGGTCGACGACCCGCCGCCCGCCGGCTGAGGTAGCGACCCGGCCGGGCGTCGACCCCAGCCGAACGCCCACAGCCGAGGCGGGCCGGGCGGACGGTGGCGTCAGGGGCTGGCGGCGAGGAAGACGAACGCGGCCAGCAACACGAGGTGGACGCCGCCCTGCAACACGTTGGCCCGCCCCGGTACGACGGTCAGCACCGCCGTCACCGCGGTGAGGGCCAGCAGCGCGAGCTGGGTGCCGCCGAGGCCGAGCAGCAGCGGGCCGTCCAGCCAGATCGAGGCGATGGCGATGACCGGAATGGTCAGACCGATGCTGGCCATCGCGGAGCCGAGGGCGAGGTTGAGACTGATCTGTACGCGGTCGCGGCGGGCGGCGCGGGCGGCGGCGAGGGTCTCCGGCAGCAGCACCAGCAGGGCGATGATCACACCGACGAACGCGTGCGGCAGGTTGGCGGCCGCCACGCCGGCCTCGATGGTCGGTGAGACGGTCTTGGCGTCGCCGACCACCGCGACCAGCGCGACCAGCAGCAGGGCGAGGCTGACCAGCGCCGCGCGGGTGGTGGGCGGCTTGGCGTGCTCCTCCGCGTCGATGACCCGACCCTCGGTGTCGACCGGCAGGAAGTAGTCGCGGTGCCGGCCGGTCTGCACCAGCACGAACAGCCCGTACAGCGCGAGCGAGGCGACGGCGGCGAAGGTGAGCTGGGCCGGGCTGAACTCCGGGCCGGGCCGGGCGGTGGTGAAGGTCGGGATGACCAGGCTCAGCGTGGCCAGGGTGATCACCGTCGCCAGGGCGCCGCCGGTGCCCTCGGGGTTGAACACGGCCACCCGCCGGCGCAGCGCCCCGAGCAGCAGGGACAGGCCCAGGATGCCGTTACACGTGATCATGACGGCGGCGAAGACGGTGTCGCGGGCGAGCGACTGGGTCTTCTCCGGGCCGCTGATCATCAGGGTGACGAT
This sequence comes from Micromonospora sp. NPDC049107, assembly GCF_040648595.1. Taxonomy (NCBI): domain Bacteria; kingdom Bacillati; phylum Actinomycetota; class Actinomycetes; order Micromonosporales; family Micromonosporaceae; genus Micromonospora; species Micromonospora sp. NPDC049107. Next base: position 970,995 of record NZ_JBEZEC010000001.1, on the reverse strand, counting down.
GAGGGCCACCTCGATGACGGTGACCGCGACGGCGAGCACCAGCGAGCCGTACGGCTCCCCCACCCGGTGTGCCACCACCTCGGCGTGGTGCACGGCCGCGAGCACCGCGCCGCCCAGTAGCGCGGCGACCACCACGACGACCGGGCCGGGGAGATCTCGCCCCCACGTCACGAGCAACACCAGCACCGCGAGCACGGGTACGGCGACGGTCCAATCGAGCAGGCGGGATCGAAGCTGGGCTGGCATGCGTCAAGAGTGCCAGGTCACATGATCATGTGCCCACCATCGATGCGCCTCGTGGCGTAATCCGTAACCCATAGGTTACGCTTCCGGCGTGGACGAGGTGGCCGCGGCGATCGCGGACCCGGTACGGCGGCGCATCCTGAGCATGCTGCGTGACGCGCCGCTGACCGCTGGCGAGATCGCCCAACGGTTCGCCATCAGCCGCCCGGCGGTCAGCCGCCATCTGCGGGTGCTCCGCGAGAGCGGGCTGGTCCGCGACGAGCTGGTCGGCCGCACCAGGATCTACCGCCTCGATCCCGCCCCGCTCGCCCCGCTCGTCGACTGGCTCGGCGGGCTCGCCGCGCCGGACCGGTGGGAGCAGCGCCTCGACGCCCTCGAGACCGAGGTCTATCGGACCCGCCGGGAACGCCGCACCCGCGGCCCGGCCGCCCATCGAACGGAGCACACCGCATGACCCGGACCCCCGCTGGCCGCCTGTTCCGCACCGCCACCGGCCACGACCTCGTCCTCACCCGCACCTTCCGCGCCCCGGCGGCGGACGTGTGGGCGAGCCTGACGGACCCGGAGCGCACCGCCCGCTGGTTCGGCCCGTGGGAGGGCGACGCCCGGCCCGGCAACACCATCCGCGTCCAGATGGCGTACGAGGAGCAGCAGCCCTGGTGCGACGTACGCGTCGAGGAGTGCGAACCGCCTCGTCGCCTGGCCGTGTCGATGGTCGACGATCACGGCGACTGGCTGCTGGGATTCGCGCTGACCGAGACCGACGGCACGACCGAGCTGCGCTTCACCCAGCACCTGCGCAGCCTCGACGGCGTCGCCGAGGTGGGCGCCGGCTGGGAGTACTACCTCGACATGCTGGTCGCCTCGCGGGACGGCACGCCCCGACCGGAGTTCGACGAGTACCACCCGGCGATGCGGTCCTACTACGAGGCGCTGGCCGACGGGGTCTGAGGGTCGACCTCCCGCCGCAGTCGGGCGAACTCGGCCGTCAGCGCCGGCAGCGGGAAGTGGGCGTTCAGGCCGCTGGGGTTGGGCAGCACCCAGACCCGGGCCGGGCCCATCCGATCCGGCTGCGGGCCCAGCGCGGCCTTCGGCCGGACGAACGCGATCCGGTACGCGGTCACGCCGAGCACCGCCACCCACCGCGGCCGGTGCCGCTCGACCTTGACCGCCAGCCCGGTCACCCCGGCGACCAGCTCGGCGGCGGTCAGCTCGTCGGCCCGGGCCGTGGCCCGGTTGCTGAGGCTGGTGAGGCCCAGCCCCTGCCGGAGCAGTTCGGCGCGCTCCCACGGGCGCAGTTCCCGGTCGGTGAAGCCCGCGCCGTGCAGGGCCGGCCAGAAGCGGCTGCCCCGCCGGGCGAAGTGCTCCCCCACCGCCGCCGAGTAGAGCCCCGGGTTGAACCCACAGAACAGCACCCGCAGGCCAGGGCCGATGACATCCACCAGGCCGCGACCGGCCGCCGCCGCGACCTCGTGGCGGGTCGGCGGCCGCCACGGCGGTGACACGTCCGCGTCCATGACACCGATCCTGCCGTACGCGCCGACGCCCGTCCCCGCTTGCCGACGACGGCGACGCACGGACCCGGTGCGCGCCGATGGTCATGCTTTGACACCCTGAGCCGATGCAATCCACCGACCACCTGACCGCCAGCCGTTACGCGCGGATGCGCTGGAACACGCCCCTGTCGGAGGAGCACGCGGCCCTGCTGCTGCGCCGCCTCGACGTCCGCCCCGGCGCGCGTGTGTTGGACCTGGGCTGTGGGTGGGGCGAACTGCTGCTGCGCGCTGTCGCCGCCGGCGGTGTGGCCGGTCCGGTCGCGACGAGGGGCGTGGGCGTCGACACCGACGAGGCGGTCCTCGCCCGGGGCCGCAGGCTCGCCACCGAGAGATCGCTGAACCGGCACGTCGCCTTCGTGGAGGGCGAGGCCGCCGCCTGGCAGGAGCCGGCCGACCGGGTTCTGTGCGTCGGCTCGGCGCACGCCTTCGGGGGCACCGGAGCGGCCCTCGACGCCCTCGCCACCGTGGTCCGCCCCGGTGGGCGGCTGCTGCTCGGCGAGGGGTACTGGCAGCGTGATCCCAGCGCGGAGGTCGCGGAGATCTTCGGTGCGGACGTCACCGACCTCGCGGGCCTCGTCGAGGCCGCCCGTGAGCGAGGCTGGCGGCTGCTGCATCTGAGTACCGCCGACCAGCGGGAGTGGGACGACTTCGAGTCCAGCTGGCTCGCGGGCCGACAAGAGTGGCTGTTGACCTATCCCGAGGACCCCCGCGCGGCCCAGGTCCGCACCGAGCTCGACGACCGGCTGCGCGAGTACGTGGGCGGCTACCGCGGCGTACTCGGCCTCGCGTACCTGGTCCTCGGTCGCTGACACCTCTGCCCAAGGTCACCGCCCTGGTGTACGTCGCGTCCGGCGAATGCCGGGCTCGTGCGCGCGTCCCAGGCCGCAGCACGTGGGGTTGACGGGCGCAGACATCGGAGGTTTACTGCCTCAACGACACCAGTCGATACTATCCGTCCGTCCACACTGGCCGGTTGGAGTCGTCGGCTGGCTCGTGTACCGCAACACGGCACCATCACCACCGCTCCACATCACCACCGCTCCACATCACCTCAGCCGAGCATCGGCGGCCCGGCTTCCGCATCACCGCCACCATGGCCCCTGACGCGCCCACGCGCGCCGTGCGGGGTCGACGCTCAGCTAAGGAGCATCACCATGCGTTCCCGTCCCCGCCTGTTGGCCCTCGTCACCGGCCTGGCCGTGATGATGGCCGGTCTGGTCGCGCTGCCGACCACCGCCTCGGCGGCACCACTGACCAAGGTCCTGGTGTTCAGCAAGACCGCCGGCTTCCGGCACTCGGCCATCCCCAACGGCATCGCGGCCATCCAGCAGCTCGGCGCTGCCAACGGCTTCAGCGTGACCGCCACCGAGGACGCCAACCAGTTCACCACCTCCAACCTGGCCCAGTACCAGGCGGTGGTCTTCATGTCGACGACCGGCGATGTGCTCAACTCCAGCCAGCAGACCGCCTTCGAGCAGTACATCGCCGCTGGCGGCGGATACGTCGGCGTGCACGCGGCCGCGGACACCGAGTACAGCTGGCCGTGGTACGGGCAGTTGGTCGGGGCGTGGTTCGACTCGCACCCGGCGATCCAGACCGCGACCGTGAAGATCGAGGACCGGAGCAACCCCTCGACCGCGCACCTCGGCGCCACCTGGGTCCGCTCCGACGAGTGGTACAACTACCGCACCAACCCCCGGTCCACCGCACGGATCCTCGCCAGCCTCGACGAGTCGTCCTACAGCGGCGGCAACATGAACGGCGACCACCCGATCACCTGGTGCAAGGCGTACGGCGGCGGACGGGCCTGGTACACGGGTCTCGGGCACACCGAGGCGTCGTACACCGACCCGAACTTCACCCGGATGCTGCTCGGTGGCCTGCAGGTCGCCGCTGGTTCGGTGAGCGCCAACTGCTCGCCGGGGACGAACCCGACCACCCCGCCGCCGACCACGGCCCCGCCGACCACCCCGCCGCCGACCACCGCGCCGCCCACGACGGCTCCGCCGACCACCCCGCCGCCCGCCGTCGCCGGTTCGACCCTGCGGGCCCGCGCCAACAACCAGTACGTCAGCGCGTCCAACGCCAGCACCCCGCTGATCGCCAACAAGACGTCCGTCGGCACCAGTGAGCGGTTCGAACTGGTCAACCTCGCCAACGGCAACGTCGCGCTGAAGGCCAAGAGCAACGGGCAGTTCGTCGCGGCGGAGAACGCCGGGGCCTCCGCGCTGATCGCCAACCGGGCCACCGCCGGCGCGTGGGAGACGTTCCAGCTGATCCGCAACTCCGACGGCACGGTGAGCCTGCGGGCCACGGTGAACAGCCGGTACGTGGCCGCCGACAACGGAGGCTCCTCCCCGCTGATCGCCAACCGGACCTCCATCGGTCAGTGGGAGAAGTTCGACCTCGTCACCACCAACTGACCGCACCACGACCCACACCCCGCCACCCACACCTGGTCGTGGTGCGCCCCAGCACGCCCCGGCCCTGGTCGTCGAGGAAGGACGATCATGCTTTCGAAATCCCGGCGCTGGTCCCGGGCACTCGTCGCGGCGGTCACCACCGTCGCGAGTGTGACCCTGGCCGTGGCCGCCAACTCCCCCGCCGCGCAGGCGGTGGTGATTCCCGCCAGTGACTACCAACAGATCAAACTCGCCACCGGCTCCGCCGAGCTGGGCGAGGCCATGTCGCTGGCCGTCCTGCCCAACCGCTCGGTGCTGCACACCGCCCGCAACGGCGTCCTGCGGGTGACCGACGTGGCCGGCAACACCAAGACCTCCGGCACCCTGTCGGTCTACACCCACGACGAGGAGGGGTTGCAGGGCGTCGCCGTCGACCCCGGCTTCGCCACCAACCGGTGGATCTACCTGTACTACTCGCCCACGCTGAGCACCCCGTCCGGGGACGCGCCCACCACCGGCTCGCAGTCCGACTGGGACCGGTGGAAGGGGCACCTGCGGCTGTCCCGGTTCACCCTCAACAGCGACGACACGCTCAACCTGAGCAGCGAGAAGATCGTGCTCCAGGTCGCCAACGACCGTGGGCAGTGCTGCCACGTCGGCGGTGACCTGGACTTCGACGCCGCCGGCAACCTGTACCTGACCACCGGTGACGACACCAACCCGTTCGAGTCGTCGGGCTACGCGCCGCTGGACGAGCGGACCAACCGCAACCCGCAGTTCGACGCCCAGCGCTCCGCCGGCAACACGAACGACCTGCGGGGCAAGGTGCTGCGGATCACGCCGCAGGCGGACGGGACGTACACCATCCCGTCGGGCAACCTGTTCGCGCCCGGCACGGCCAACACCCGTCCCGAGATCTACGCGATGGGTATGCGCAACCCGTTCCGGATGAGCGTGGACAAGGCGACCGGCGTCGTCTACGTCGGCGACTACGGCCCGGACGCGGGAAGCACCAACTCCAGCCGGGGCCCGCAGGGTCAGGTCGAGTTCAACCGGATCACCGCGCCGGGCAACTACGGCTGGCCGTACTGCACCGGCAGCAACACCAGCAACGAAACATACAACGAATACACCTTCCCGTCCGGGCCGTCGCAGTCGAAGTACAACTGCACGGGTGGGCCGACCAACAACTCGTTCCGCAACACCGGCCTGCAGACCCTGCCCGCGGCGAAGCCGGCCTGGATCAAGTACGCCGGCGACTCCGGCTCACCGTCGGAGTTCGGCAGCGGCTCCGAGTCGCCGATGGCCGGACCGGTGTACCGGTACGACGCCTCGCTCAACTCCAGCGTCAAGTTCCCGCAGTCGCTGAACGGCCTGTTCTTCGCCGGTGAGTACGGTCGCCGCTGGATCAAGCCCATCGCCATCAACTCCGACGGCTCGCGGGGGGAGATCTCCAGCTTCCCGTGGTCCGGCACGCAGGTCATGGACATGGCCTTCGGCCCGGATGGCGCGCTGTACGTGCTGGACTACGGCACCGGCTCGAACAACCAGGCGCTCTTCCGGATCGAGTACATCGGCGGCGGCAACCGCAACCCCATCGCGGTCGCCTCGGCGAACCCGACGTCCGGGGCCAACCCGTTGACGGTGAACTTCTCCTCGGCGGGCAGCTCCGACCCCGAGGGTGGGGCGCTGAGCTACCTGTGGACGTTCGGTGACGGCACCACGTCGACGGCGGCGAACCCCACCAAGACGTACACCACCAACGGCACGTACTCCCCCACGTTGAAGGTCACCGACCCGACCGGGCTGACCGGTACGGCGAGCCTGGTCGTCACCGTGGGCAACACCGCGCCGACGGTGACGCTCACCTCGCCCGCCGACGGGCAGCTGTTCAACTTCGGTGACACCATCTCGTACCAGATCAGCGTGAGCGACCCGCAGGACGGCACCATCGACTGTTCCAAGGTGAGCCTGACGTACGCGCTGGGCCACGACAGTCACGCCCACCAGATCACCTCGAAGAACGGGTGCAGCGGCTCGATCACCGTCCCGACCGACGGCGAGCACGACTCCGCAGCCAACATCTACGGGGTCTTCGACGCCGCCTACACCGACAACGGCGGGCTGACCACGCACAGCATCCGGACGCTGCAACCGAAGCACCGCCAGGGTGAGCACTTCGGCGGCCAGTCGGGCGTCCAGGCCACCGACCACACCAGCGCCGAGGGTGGCCGCACGGCCGGGTTCATCGAGAACAACGACTGGATCTCGTACACGCCGTACAACCTGACCGGCGCGAACCGCATCACCGTGCGGGCGTCGTCGGCCGGGGCCGGCGGCACGATCGAGGTGCGGACCGGGTCGGCAACCGGCACCCTGCTGGGCACCGTCACGGTGCCGGTGACCGGCAACTGGGAGACCTTCACCGAGGTGTCCGGCACGATCAGCAACCCGCCCAGCGCGTCGACCACCCTGTACCTGGTGTTCAAGGGCGGGTCGGGCTACCTGTTCGACGTGGACGCGTTCACCTTCACCACCGGCACCGGTGGCAGCACGCCGGTGACCACGCTACGGGCGCAGATCAACAACCAGTACGTGTCGGCGGTCGGCACCACCGCGCTGATCGCCAACAAGGCCAGCGTCGGCAGCACCGAGCAGTTCGACCGGGTGGACGCCGGCAACGGCAACATCGCCCTGAAGTCGCGCTCCAACGGGCTCTACGTCTCGGCCACGAGCACTACCGCACCGTTGGTCGCCACCGGCACGTCGATCGGGGCGGCGCAGACCTTCCAGATCGTCAACAACTCGGACGGGACGGTCAGTCTGCGCGCCACGATCAACAACCAGTTCGTGTGCGCGGAGAACTCCGGGGCCGGGTCTCTGATCGCCAACCGGACGTCCGCCGGAGCCTGGGAGAAGTTCTACCTGACCACCGGCTGACACGTGGTGGGCCCGGCCCGTTCGGTGACCGGGCCGGGCCCACCGCACCATCGACTGCCGACGCGCCGCGTCGACAAGGGCCTGTTTCATAAGGGCGGTCGAGCCGAGGCGGAGTCCGGGCGGCGATCCGGCAAGGCGCGGTTTCGTCCGGATACAACACCGGTATCCGGACGAAACCGCAACGCTGCCGGTCGTCGTCCGGGCCCGCCGCAGGCCGGCCAGTCCTCATGAAGCAGGCCCTAGGGGTCCCCGCCGTCACGAGTCGGCGGGGACTCCGCTGTCGAGTTGCCCGATCACCGGCGCCAGCAGATCGTTGAGTTCCCTGGCCAGCACCACGACCGCCCGCCGCGCCGCGGCGGGCACATTGTCGTGGGGACCGTCGGGTGTCGGCGGCAGGCCGTCGAGCGGCAGCGGGGCCTCCACCTGGAGCAGCGCCCGCAGGTACGGGCGGCGCGTCCGGTCCTGCTCGGTGGGCGTGGTGAACTGGCCGAACAACTGCGGCCAGTTCTCCCACCCACGGTCGCGTTGCCACTGCTTGCTCCAGGTCAGCTCCGCGGGCCAGCGGGAGGCCACGGTGACCGCGCAGACCATGCTGCCGTCCCACGGGCTGCGTTCGCAGGTCGCCGAGATGATCCGCCGGTGCCACCGGACGAAGCCGGGCGACAGCTCGCTGGCCACCCGCCAGGCCGTCGCGGCGAACGCGACCGGCGCGAAGTCCCCCCAGGTCTCGGCGAAGTCACCGATCCGGCGGAGCACCTCGGCCTCGTACCGGCCGTGGCCGTCGGCGCCGTGCTCGCGGTCGAACTGCTCGTCCAGCCAGAAGGCGCGCGGTTCCGGCATCCTCGACCCCGTTCTTAACGATCGCGCCCGCCACGGTCACGCGTCGGTCACGCACGGATACGGACGCCTCTATCCCACCATGATGCAGAACGGGTGGCCGGCCGGGTCGGCGTACACGCGCAACGGCTCTTCGGGGTCCTCGATCCGGTCGTAGCGCAGCCGGCCGCCGAGGCGCAGCACGCGCTCGTGTTGGACCAGCAGTTCGTCGACGGAATCCACGGTCAGGTCCAGGTGTAGCTGTTGTGGCACATCGTTCTTCGGCCACGTCGTCTCGGGCAGGCTGTCGACCTGCTGGACCGCGATCTGCGGGCCACCATCCGGGGACCGCAACACCAACCAGTCACGACCGCGCTCGTCGGGTCGGCCGTCTGCCGGTGGCTCGTCGCCGGGCCGGTAGACGAGGCCCATGAGCTGCCGGTAGAACTCCGCCAACTCCCGCGCGTCGGTGCCGTCGAGCACCACCGACGTCAGCCGGGGAACGCTCTCCTGGTCGACCATCCTCGATCACCTCCGGACGCCATTCTGGCCGGGCCACGCTGCCGTCGCATCCGCAGGCGGCACCGTACTTGACACACACCCCGCTGGACAGTGGACGATTCAGCGTGCGAATTCTCGTGGTGGGTGGCAGTGGCCTGATCGGCGCGCACGTCGTGGAGGTGCTGCGCGAGCGCGGTCACGACACGACCTCGGTGGCGCGTTCCGCCCAGCCGGGGGTCGACCACCTGCTCGATGTGGGGTCCGCCTCGATCGACGAGCTGCGGTCGTTGCTCGCCGGTCACGACGGCGTCGTGTACGCCACCCGGACCGACGAGCAGCGGCCGTTGCCGAAGCCGATCTACCCGCAGTTCCGGCGGGAGAACGTCGATCCGGTGGTACGCCTGTTCACCGCCGCCCGCGACGAGGGCCTCACCCGTGGGGTGGTCATGGGCTCGTACTACACGTACTTCGACCGGCTCCATCCGCAGTGGCGGCTCGGTGAGCGGCACACGTACATCCGCTGCCGGCTGGAGCAGGCCCGCGAGGGGCGTGCCGCCGCCGGCCCGGGCCTGCCGGTCGCCGTACTCGAGCTGCCCTTCGTCTTCGGTCGGGCTGGTGACCGGCTACCGAACTGGGCCGGGCCGCTGGACCGGTGGGCGCGCTCTCGTACCCCTTTGCTGGCGCCGACCGGCGGAAGCGCCGCGGCCTCGGCGCGCAGCGTGGCCGAGGTCGCGGCCGACGCCCTCGAGAGCGCCAGCGGCGCGGACATCCCGGTCGCCGACGAGAACCTCACCTGGCACGACATGCTCGGGCGCATCGCCGAGGCGGTCGGCCGACGCCGCCGGGTCGGCCGGCTGCCGGCCGGCGCGGCGCGGACGGCGCTGCGGCTGGGCGGCGCGGCGCAGGCGCTCGGTCGCAAGGAGTCCGGGATCAACCCGACCTTCCTCGCCGACCTTCTGCTCGCCGAGCTGTTCATCGAGCCGACGACCGGCCGTTCGCTGGACGCCGCGCTGCGCGAGACCTTCCCCGGTTAGCCGGGTGGACGCGCGAGGTACGCCGTCTTGACGTCGGCCGAGAACCCGCAGGCACGGTAGAAGGCGTGGGTGGCCGGGTTCCGCGAGCCGGTCATCAGCATCGCCTTGTAGCAGCCCGCGTCCCAGGCGGCCTGGAGCGTGCCGGCCATGATCTGCCGACCCAGACCGGTACCTCGCCGCGATTCCTCGACGACGACGTTCTCGATCACCGCGTACGGCGACGCCGACCGGCTGAGGTTGGGGATCACGTTGAGGTACGTGGTGGCGACGACGATCCCGTCCAGTTCCAGGACGAACAGCCGCAGGCCTGGTGAGCGGAGGATCTGCGCGAAGGCCGCCCGGTCGGTGCCGTCGTCCAACACCGGATCGTCCGGGTTCAGCTGTCGGTAGAGGCGGATGATCTGCGCGAAGTCGTCGGGCCGGGCCGCACGGAACATGCCGGCAGCGTAGCGGCGACGATGGGCGGGCGCTGTCCGCGCGGGCACGTCCCTCGCGTGACCGATCGCGATCAGGATCTTGACAGCCCTGGGTGGGAGGGGAAGCATCATCGCCGATTAGACAACGTTGTCAAACCCGTGCGTGGCTCCGATGTGGAGTGCGAACGCGTGACGGGTCGCCGCCGCCGAGCTTCGTGCAGACGGTGCCAACCGAAGGGCCAACACTGTGTCAGACACATCGGCGCGCCTGGCGTACACCGCCAAACGCCGAACCCTCGCCGCCGCCACCGCCGTGGCCGTGGCGGCGCTGGCGGCGGTCTCCGCGGGCACACCCGCCGCGGCCGCCGCGCCTGTCCGCCTGGTCACCGACCCCGCCGGGTACGTCAACCCGCTGATCGGTTCCACGAACCTCGGCAACACCTACCCCGGAGCGGTCCGCCCCTTCGGGATGCTGGCCTGGAGCCCGCAGACCAGCGCCGGCAAGCAGACCTCGACCCCCGCGCCCGGTGGCTACGAGTACGGCGCGACCCGGATCCGCGGCTTCAGCCTCACCCACCTCAACGGGGTCGGCTGCAACGGCGGCGCGGGCGACATCCCGATCATGCCGGTCGTGGGCGACGTCAACTCCTCGCCGTCCGTCGACACCTCCGACGCGACGTACGCGAGCAGCTTCTCCCACCAGAACGAGACCGCGCGGGCCGGCTACTACCGGGTGGGCCTCGACAGTGGCGCGTCGGCGGAGCTGACCACCACCCCCCGCACCGGCTCGGGCCGGTTCGGCTTCCCGGCCGACCAGCCCGCCAGCATGCTGTTCCGCACCTCCAACTCGGAGACCGGCAGCACCGACGCCACCGTACGGGTGGACGCCGCGGCCCGGACCGTCACCGGCTCGGTCACCGCCGGCAACTTCTGCGGCCCGCACAGCGAGAACAACCGCAAGTCCCTGTACACGCTGCACTTCACCGCCCACTTCGACCAGCCCTTCGCCAAGGTCGGCACGTGGCAGGACGGCACCCGGACGCCGGACGCCACGACGGCGACCGGCGGCACCGGCCTCGACGCGGGCAACCCCGTGCCGGGCAAGGGGTCCGGCGCGTACGTCACCTTCGCCCAGGGCACCACGACCGTCGGCGTGAAGGTCGCCATCTCGTACGTCAGCCTGGACAACGCCGAGGCCAACCTGCGGGCTGAGAACCCACGGCAGAAGAGCTTCGACGCGGTCCGGTCGGAGGCCACGGCGGCCTGGCAGCGCGAGCTGAGCAAGATCAAGGTCGGCGGCGGCACCAACGACCAGCTCAGCACCTTCTACACGGCGCTGTACCACTCCATGCTCGAACCCACCCTGACCAGTGACGTCGACGGCCGCTACCTCGGCGCCGACGGCACGCCGCACCGGCTCACCAAGGGCCAGGACGCGCAGTACGGCACCTTCTCCGGCTGGGACCAGTACCGCGCCCAGGTGCAGCTGATGACGCTGGTCAACCCGAAGGCGGGCAGCGACTATGCGCAGTCGTTGTTCAACTACGCCACCCAGCGGGGCGGCGAGTGGGACCGCTGGCTGCTCCAGCACGGCAAGACGAGCGTCATGTCCGGCGACCCGTCGGCCCCGGCGATCGCCGGCATCCACGCCTTCGGCGGCCGGGACTTCGACGTCAAGGGCGCTCTCCGGTCGCTGATCACCGCGGCGACGGTGCCGAACGCCAACGACTCCGACAGCGCCGGTTGCAACGTGGCGTGCGTCGGTCAGCGTCCCGCCCTCGACAAGTACCTGGAGTTGGGCTACGTCCCCGCTGACGGCTGCTCCTGCTGGGGCGGCGCGGCCGAGACGATGGAGGACGCGGTCGCCGACTCCGCGCTCGCCGAGCTCGCCGGGCAGGTCGGCGACCAGGCGAACGAGCGGATTTTCCGTAAGCGGTCGGGCACCTGGAGCAACGTCTTCGACCTGACCGCCACCGCGCAGGGCGGCTACCCGCGCTCCCGCAAGGCCGACGGCACCTGGGCGGAGCGCGACTTCCAGCCCGCGACCGAGAGCGGGTTCGTCGAGGGCAGCAGTGCCCGCTACACCTGGATGGTCTACTCCGACGTCGCCGGCCTGGCCCGCGCCATGGGCGGCAACAAGGTGGCCGAGCAGCGCCTCGACGCCTTCTTCCGTACGCCGGACGGCGCCTTCGACTTCTCGGCCCGCGACCTCACCCGGTACGACCCCACGAACGAACCGGACATGAACGCGCCCTACCTCTACAACTACTTCGGCGCCGCCGACAAGACCCAGCAGACGGTCCGCGCGGTGATGGACCAGCTGTGGGGCAACACCCCCGGCGGCATCCCGGGCAACGACGACGCCGGCACCATGTCGTCGTGGTACGTCTTCTCCGCGCTGGGCATGTACCCGCAGAACCCGAGCCGGGCCGACCTGGTGCTCACCGCGCCGCTCTTTCGGCGCGCGGTGATCGACGCCGGACCCGGCCGCCGGATCACCGTCGACGCCCCGGCCGCGTCGGCCCAGAACACGTACATCCAGTCGGTCAAGGTCAACGGTAGGACGTCGACCCGGAGCTGGGTCCCCGACACCCTCGTCAACAAGGGCGGCACCGTCTCCTTCGTACTCGGCGACAAGCCGAACACCAAGTGGGGCAGCTCCCCCGCCGACGCCCCGCCCTCGTACGGCGACGGCCGGCGGCCGTACCTGACGGGCGCGAGCCCGCAGACGCTGAAGGTGGAGCCGGGCAGCACCTCGGCGACGACGTACAAGATCCAGGCATTGACCGAGGCTGCCACCACCGCGCGCTGGAAGGTCAGCGCGCCCGCCGGCCTGACCGTCACGCCCAGGCAGGGCGAGTTCAGACTGGCCGGCGACGGGTTGGGCAGCAGGGAGCTCACCGTCTCCGCGCCGGCCGACCTCAAGCCCGGCGCCTACGCCGTGACGGTGACCGCCACCACCACCTCCGGTACGGCACTGCCCACCGTCACCATCCCCGTGACGGTCGCCGTGCGGGACAGCGTGCTGTGGAACCTCAACAACAACGGCATCTCGGCCGACGACACCAATCCGCAGGCCAACTTCGACACCGGCGGCTGGAGCTACTCCGCCACGGCGCTCGAAGCCGCCGGGGTGAAGCCGGGATCCACCGTGTCGGCCAACGGGTTCGACTTCACCTGGCCGAACGTGGCCCCAGGCGACCCGGACAACATCCTGGTCGGCGGCGGCGGTCAGGTGCTCAGCGTGCAGGCGGCGGAGGGTGACACGAAGCTGAGCCTGCTGGGCAGCGCCGCGTTCGGTGCCACCAGCGGCACGCTGACGCTGACGTACACCGACGGCACGACGCAGCAGGCGACGGTCGGCTTCAGCGACTGGACGCTGGGCGGCGGGTCCGACCAGCCGTCGTTCGGCAACGTGACGGCGGTGCACACCACGTACCGCGACAAGATGGGCTCGGGGGTCGAGCCGGTGGCGACGTACGTCTTCGCGACGACCCCGATCGACCTGCAGCCGGGCAAGCGGCTCGCGAGCCTGACGCTGCCCACCACCGCCGAGGGCGGCGTCATCCACCTCTTCGGGGTGGCGACGGACTGACGCGAGACACGAGGGCCTGCTCCGCCACTCGGCGGAGCAGGCCCTCATTGGTACGCGCCGGCTGCACGCCGGGCGGTGGCGCTCAGCGCAGCTCCTCGGCCAACCCGACGACGATGCCCTCGGGGCCGCGGACGTAGCAGAGCAGGAAGATGTCCTCGTACCGCTGCACCTCCCCGACCAGTTCCGCCCCGTGGCGGCGCAGCCGGGCGATCGTGTCCTCGACGTCGTCCACGGCGAACATGATCCGGCGAATGCCGAGGGTGTTCGTCGGCGCGTCCTCCGGCTCGTGCCGAACGGCCTTCGGCGCGTGGAACATCGCCAGCTCGACCTTGCCGTGACCGTCCGGGGTACGCAGCATCGCGACCTCCTGCCGCACGTCGTCGATGCCGATGACACGCTCCACCCAGCGCCCCTCGACCGGTCCCCGGCCCTCCACCTCCAAGCCGAGTTCGACGAAGAACGCGATGACCGCGTCGAGGTCCTCGACCACGATGAGGACGTTGTCCATCCGCCGGATCGCCATGCTGGTTCCTCCTCTACGTGTGGTCGCCGGGACCGACGTCGCCGGCCTGCCGCGCGGCGATGTCGACGAACTCCCGCACCAGCGGTGACCGGTTGTTCTCGGCCCAGGCCAGGCACACCTGGTTGTCAGCGAGGTCGCCGACGGGCACGTGGACGACGTCCGGCCTGGTATAGAACCTCGCGATCGACAGCGGCAGGATCACCACCCCGGCCCCTGCGGCGACGTGCTCCAGCTTTTCCTCGACGGAGGTCAGCACCGGCCGGGGGCGGGGCTCCGGGTCCGTCGGACGATTCGGCAGGTCCCGCCACTCCGGCACCGCGTCCGGGTCCTGAAGCAGGCGCTCCTGGGCCAACTCGGCGAGGTCGACCGACTCCTTGCCGGCCAGATGATGTTCGCCGGGCAGGACCACGACGCGGGGTTCGGTGAACAGCGGGCGGAGGCGCAGGCCCCGCTGGTCGACCGGAAGCCGCACGTAGCCGACGTCGGCGCGCCCCTCGCGGAGCACCTCGGCCTGGTCGTCCCGGGAGGTGCGGACGACACCGACAGCCAGTTCGGGGTGCAGCTGAGCGATGGCACGGGCCTCGGCCGTGACGATGATGCCCGGCATGAACGCGATGGTGAACGTCGGCCGGCCGTGCGCCGCCCGCTGCACCCGCCGACCCAGGGCCTCGGCCGAGGCCAGAAGCGGACCGGCGTCGGCCAACAGTTGACGACCGGCCTCGGTCAGCACGGTGGAGCGGCGATCCCGAACGAAAAGCTCGGCGCGGAGTTCGCGCTCGAACGCCCGGATCTGCCGCGACAGGACCGGCTGGGCGATGTGCAGCCGCGCGGCCGCCCGGCCGAAGTGCAGCTCCTCGGCGACGGCCACAAAGTAGCGGAGCTTACGCAGATCGACGTCCATCCGACCCTCCCGTCCAGCACTCACGATACCCGTCGGGCATCACAGCAGCTCAAAGAGGTCTTGGACGTGAGCATCAGTGCCGACGCACCGTAGTGAGCGTCAGCCGAACGATCCGGAAGGACCATCATGACCCTCACCGACCAGCGCGTCGTCGTCCTGGGCGGCACCTCGGGAATCGGGCTCGCGACCGCCGCCCGGGCCGCCCAGGAGGGCGCCCAGGTCGTGGTCGCCTCGCGCAACCGGCACAGCGTGGACCGCGCCCTCGCCGCCCTGCCGGCCGGCACCCAGGGGTACGTCGCCGACCTCGCCGACCCGGCCGACGTGACGCGCCTGTTCCAGGGGCTCGGCCCGTTCGACCACCTCGTTTACACCGCCGGCGAACCGCTCGCGCTGATGTCCGTCGACGCCCTCGACCTCGCCGCCGCCCGTACCGCCTTCAACCTGCGCTACTTCGGTTCGCTGACGGCGGTCCACGCGGCGCTCCCGCACCTGCGGCCCGGCGGGTCGGTCACCCTCACCACCGGCACCGCCAATCACCGGCCGAAGGCGGGCTGGTCGGTGGTCGCCGGCATCACCGGAGCGATCGACGCGCTGGTCCGCTCGCTCGCCGTCGAACTGGCGCCGATCCGGGTCAACGCCGTCTCGGCCGGCGTCATCCGCTCACCGCTGTGGGACACACTGCCCGACGACACCCGAGAGCAGATGTACGCCCACCTCAGCGCGTCACTGCCGCTCGGCCGCGTGGGCGAGCCCGAGGAGGTCGCCGAAGCGTTCGTCTACCTCCTGCGGTCGACGTACGCCACCGGCACGCTGGTCACCGTGGACGGCGGCACCCTGCTCGCCTGAGAACGGCGCGCTTCGCCTCCCTCTCGCCATGCCAGGACAGGCACCCGATGACCCCCACTGACGTGCTTGATTATTCCGCGCTTGTCGGAGCAGGAAAGCATTTACCCCAATCCAGCATTCACCGGGAATGCCCAACACCAACGGAGGCAACTCGCATGAAGTTGAGATCGTTCGCAAGCGCTACGGCCACGATTGTTGCTCTGACTGGCGGCATGACTGCCTTCGCATCGCCCGTCAACGCATCTGTTTCACAAGGTTACATCAAGGGGATTGACTCGATCAATGACGACTGGGGGGACGAGGGAGTACTCAGCACCACCTCTCACTCATACAGTCTGGCCACGGGCCTCTGGCAGCAGGTCCTCAAGGGAGAGGGGCTCTATTCGGGCTCTGTCGACTGCGCCTTCGGACCTATGACAAAGTCGGCAACCGAAGCCTTCCAGTCGCGTTATCATCTACCGATAGATGGCGCCGCCGGCCCTCAAACCATGGGGCGAGCTGACGACTTTCTCAAGTTGGGCACAACCGACACGTATATCGACTATGATCGCGGCATTAACGGTGGGGCGTGGTTCCGTCGCATCGACAGCACCTATCACCTATATCTCAACGGAGCTTGGCGGCCAGCCTCCTATTCGTCAACGGCTGGCTGTTAACCGGCACTTGCTCCAGGTTCTCTTTCCTGGACAATCCGTTGGTTGAGAGCAGCGCGCTACGGTAGCTGTCGTCATCCCGTATGCCGTCGACCCGCCTTTCCGGGGAGCAGGCCTCCGCCCGGTCCGCCACGTCAGGATGGCTTTGACGCACGTTCGGACGCTGGCGGGTCGGGCGGTGGTCTGCTCGGCTTGCCCGGGTCGATGGCAGGCGGGATGGCCCGCGCAACCACCCACGGACCGCAACCCGTCAACGGGGTTGCGCCCCTCGGGCAGACGGCAGGTCGCCGGCCGGGGCGTGACCCTATCCAACGCGTACGCACGATCACGCCCGTGACAGTGGACGCTGCGCCCACCGGGCGCTGCCCCGGCCTCTCGCCTCGATCCCGTATGGGAAGCTGCGGCGGTGACGACGTTCAACATCCGTACCGCCACGCCGGCAGACGACGGTTTCCTGGTCGACATGCTCGTGCAGGCCGTCAACTGGCTGCCCGAGCGCAACTGGTCACGCGAGGAGATCCTGACGAAGCCCGAGCTGGCCCACTACGTCGCCGGCTGGATGCGCCCGGGAGACTTCGGGGTCGTCGCCGTGGATCCGGCTGATCGGCCGATCGGCGCGGCCTGGTGCCGACACCTGACCGCCGGCGACCCGGGCTACGGGTACGTCAGTGACGACGTGCCCGAGCTGACCCTCGGGGTGGTGGACTCCTGGCGCAATCGCGGCGTGGGCCGGGCGCTCGTACGCGCGGTGCTGTCCGTCGGAGCCGAGCGCGGCCTACGGGCGGTGTCGTTGAGCGTGGAGCGGGCCAACTTCGCCGCGAAGCTCTACGCGAGCGAAGGCTTCCACACGGTCGAGTCGCTCGACGACGCCGACACCATGGTCGCCCAGCTCGCCGACGGCGCCTCGGCTGACGCCGACCCGTCGGTCAACGAGAACCCCTGACCGTCGACGTCGCGGGCTACTGCCCGGGCCGCGCACCGTCCGGCGCGACCGGCCCGTACACGTGGCGACGCACGAGGTCGTCCCGTTCCAGGATCACGTCAACGACCTGCCAGAACTCAGCGATCCTCGGATGACTCAGCCCCTCTTCCCGGCTGAGCTTGCGCCCGAAGATCGGACTGTCGCCGCCCACCTCGCCACCGTTCACGAGCGTCGCGGCAGGGGCCGGGGAACCGACCACGGGACCGACCCGGCAGCCGAACGTGATGTGGTCGTCGACGCGATCCTGGCCCCACGTCCCTAAGATGGCATCGATCCAGGCCTCGTGAACCCCGTCGTGGTGATAGCAGCTCGCGAAGTAGACAGCGAAGGCGGTGTCGCCCTCGTAGATGTTGGCCCAGGTCCGGTCCGCCTGCGTGTCGCAGCACTGGCACACGAACTCGCGTACCTGGCGGCTGCTCTCATCGATCACGAGATTCACGGCGCGAACTCTAGCGGCACCGAGCGCAATCCCTCGACGGCGGCAATACTCGATCAGAGTGCGACGTGACCGTCATCCAGCGACGTCGTCCGCACTGGATCTCCTACGCTGAATCTCCACGTTGATCTCGGCCGCCCGCCGCTGCAACGGCAGCGCCTCCTCCACCAGCCCCAGAGCGCTCAACGTGTACGCCAGGTTGTGCAACCGGAGCGCGATCGTGGGATGCCCCGCCGGCAACGCCGCCTCACTGATCTCCAACGCCCGCCGCTGCAACGGCAACGCCTCCCCCGCCCGCCCCAGAGTCCCCAACGTGTACGCCAGGGTGTCCAATCGGACCGCGATCGTGGGATGCCCCGCCGGCAACGCCGCCTCACTAATTTCCAACGCCCGGCGCCGCAGCGGCAGCGCCTCCTCCGCCTGCCCCAGATCCACCAACGTGCCCGCCAGGTTGTTCAACCGGGTCGCTATGTCGGGGTGTTCGGCCGGCAAGGCCGCCTCACTGATCTCCAACGCCCGCCGCTGCAACGGCAACGCCTCCTCCGCCTGGCCCAGATCCCCCAAGGTTCCCGCCAGGTTGTTCAGTCGGAGGGCGATGTCCGGGTGCCCTGCCGGCAACGCCGCCTCACTGATCTCCAACGCCCGCCGCTGCAACGGCAACGCCTCCCCGGCCCGCCCCAGAGTCCCCAACGTGTACGCCAGGTTGTCCAATCTGGTGGCAATGATGGGGTGCCCCGCCGGCAACGCCGCCTCACTGATCTCCAACGCCCGCCGCCGCAGCGACAGCGCCTCCTCCACCTGCCCCAGCGCCCGCAAGGTGCCCGCCAAGTTGTCCAACCTGAGCGCGATATCCGGATGCCCCGCCGGCAACGCCGCCTCACTGATCTCCAACGCCCGCCGCTGCAACGGCAACGCCTCCCCCGCCCGCCCCAGAGCCCCCAACGTGTACGCCAGGTTGTCGAGTCGGAGCGCGACTGTGGGGTGGCCCGCCGGCAACGCCGCCTCACTGATCTCCAACGCGCGCAGTCGCAACGGCAGCGACTCGCCCGCCCGTCCCAGAGCCACCAACGTGGACGCGAGATTGTCCAGCCTCAGCGCGATGTCCGGATGCCCCGCCGGCAGCGCCGCCTCACTGATCCCCAGCACCCGCTCCTCAGCCTGTAGAGCCTGGCCGTACCTCGCCTGCGTGTAGTGATAGAACGCGACCTGGCCCAGCAGGTACGCGAGGGTCAAATTGACGCTGTCCTCGGGCATGTGGTGATCGAGCGCGTCGACGTGTGGAACAAATGCCCTCCACTGCGGCCAGATGTCGACGTCTTGTGCGGGGTTGCCTGGTGGGCGGGCTCGGTCGAGCAGAGCCAATGCGCGGTCGAGGACTTGCTGCCACAACGACTCGTCAGGATCGGTGGGCTCGTCGTGGTGGTCAACCTGCGTCTGCGCCTGGCTGCGGACCACCGTCTGCACGAGTCGGTGCATGCTGACGGTCGTCTGCGTGAGTGTGACCAGGTTGTACGACGCCAACGCCGCCAACGCCTGGTCGACAGCACCGGCCTGCTCGGCATAACCAGCCAAGATCGATCGTGGGACGTCGTCGGGCGCGTAGCACGACAGTATCCGCAGCAGGTCGATCGCTGCCGGTCGGACTTCGCGTAGCTGGTCGAGGGTGAGGAGCCACACCTGGGCCACCGCGCGCTCCGCCTGGTCCCCCTCGGCGATGGTGTTCAACACCTCGGACGGCTGCGCCCGTAGCCGATCCAGGTATACCGACACCGGCAGGCGCGTCTGCCTCAGGTAGCCCGCCGCCTGCTGCAACGCCAATGGCAGGTACCCCAACTCGTCGGCCAACACCGCCGCCGCCAACACATCCCGCTGCTCCCCCGGCTCCAGCAACAGCCGCACCGCGGACTCGCGATCCAGCATGTCCAGGCGTAGACACCCGTCGACAAGCGCCTCCCAGTTCACGTTGCGCCGCGTGGTGATCAACAGGTGCCCGGTGTCGAGCTGCGCCAACAACGGCTCGACATGTGAGCGCTGCTCCACGTTGTCCAGCACGAGCAACCAGCCCGACTGGTTCTGCAACCAACCGACGGCCCATCTCGCGGCCTCCGCGACGGTCGCCGTCAGCATCAGTTCCGGGTTCATCCGGGCCGTCAACGCCGCCAAGCCATTCTCGATCGCCGCCGGGCTGTCAGCGGTCACCCACCACCGCACCGGGTACCGATCACGCCGCTGATGGGCGTACTGCAACGCCAACTCGGTCTTGCCCACCCCACCCAGGCCATGCACCGCCTGGCAGATCACCCCGCTACCGGCGGACATCACCGCCTCCAATGCGGTCAACTCGTCCTGCCGGCCCACGAACAGCCGCGTCGACGGCTTGGGCAGGTTGTGCAACCGCTTCCCAGTGTCGGGCGCCGTCGACGCCCGGTGCAGCTCGATGCGCCGCGCGTCGACCTTCGCGTCGTCCCCCGTGATGGCGAGCCCGCTGATCTCCCCCGCCGCGATCGACCGACGGCCCTCGGCGCTCACCTCACCAGGCTCCCCCGGGCCGGGGGCATCCCGGTCGCTCATCGAGTCACCTGGCCACCGTCCCCGGTGATCACCACCCCGCTGATCGTCTGGCCGGCGACAGACCGCTCACCCGACGCCGTGATCGTCACCCCCGCCGACGCCAGCAGCTGCGACAACTCGGCGGCCAACCGCGCATCGGCAGCAACCGCCTTGCGGATCTGCCACCGCAACGCCGCCAATCGATCCTCGTCATCCGGATCTTCGGCCACATCGAGTACCGCTGCCTCCACCAACGGGGCTGACTCCTCCCGTCCCAGCAACCGGCGCAGCAGCCGTCCACCCAGACCGACCGTCGCGTCCGCTGCCACCTCCTGCACCCGCGCCACCACACCCGCTCCGTACGCTCCGGCCGCCGCCGCCACGTACGGCACCACCGCACCAGCCAGCGAAGTCACATCCGGATCCATCAGCCCTCGCCCTCCGAGCCAGCAACCAGCGACCTCGATCAGTACCACACCGATGCACGCACCGTAAGGGCGCGGCCTCAACCACCGCGAGTCACCGCAGGAGCTACCCCCGGCGCATCAGGGCTCACTAGGGTGACCAGTGCGGGTCGAGGCTCTTGCCGTGCCCCTGGGGGCATCGTCCGTAGCCGGTGCTGGACACGTTCCAGTGGTGGGAGCAGTACGGGACGTCGCACCGCGCGCACAATCCAGCGTCGTCGTAGAAGCCGGCCGTCGTGACGGCGGCGTACCGGTACGGCGGGGTGAAGGCGTCGACGATGCGCTGCGCCTCTGCCGGGTCCGCCGGTCGTCCAAGCCCGTTGCCCGCCGCGACCCCGGAATACAGCAGCCACCACCGCTGGCCGGTGTGGCGCTTCCGCGCGGCGGCGTAGGCGTCGCGCTGCGCCGACGACCAGCGCTGCCATTCAACCGGCTGGCCATCCGGTGCGACAAGTTCCACGCGGGTGGCCGGACGCCCACACACCGCGCACGGCGGCTCGGCGACGAAGGCTTCAGACATGGCCCCCATCCTCCTACGACCGCCGGGCGGACTGGACCGTCGATGCCGCCAAGGCCGGGGGCGCTACTTGGCGTTGAAGTAGCTCGCCTCTGGGTGGTGGACCACGATGGCGTCGGTGGCCTGCTCCGGCATGAGCTGGAACTCCTCCGACAACTCGACGCCGATCCGCTCCGCGCCCAACAGGTCCACGATCTTCGCCCGGTCCTCCAGATCGGGGCAGGCCGGGTAGCCGAACGCGTACCGGCAGCCCCGATAGTCGTTGCGCAGAATGCCCGCCAGGTCCTGCGGGTCGTCGTGGCCCAGCGGACGCCCGTCGGGCAGGGTCAACTCGGACCGCACGCGCCGGTGCCAGTACTCGGCGAGCGCCTCGGTGAGCTGCACGGACAGCCCGTGCACCTCCAGGTAGTCGCGGTACTCGTTGCGGGCGAACAGCTTCGCCGCGTACTCGCTGACGGGTTGCCCGACCGTGACCAGTTGCAGCGCGACCACATCGAGCTGGTCGCCCTTGGGCCGGAAGAAGTCCGCGAGGCAGAGCCGTCGCTCCTGCCGCTGGCGGGGGAACGAGAACCGGGCGCGCTCCGCGTGCCCGTTCTCGTCGAGCACCACCAGGTCATTTCCTTCGGAGTACGCCGGGAAGTAGCCGTACACCACGGCTGCCTCAAGGACCTGGTCGGCGATCAGCCGGTCCAGCCAGTACCGCAGACGCGGCCGACCCTCGGTCTCGACCAGTTCGTCGTAGGAGGGCCCGTTGCCGCCGCGGGCGCCGTTGAGCCCCCACTGCCCACGGAACGTGGCCCGCTCGTCGAGCAGCGCCGCGTAGTCGGCCATCGGAACGCCCTTGACGACGCGCGTGCCGAAGAACGGCGGGGTGGGTACCTCCACGTCGACGGCCACGTCGGAGCGGACCGAGGAGTCGTGCAGCTCCGGCAGCGAGTCGGTGACCAGCGTGCGCTGCCGCTCGCGGCGGGCCCGGCGGGTGGCCAGCGCCGCCTCGCGCTCCGGGTCGACGACCGGGGCGCCGCCGCGCTTGGCGGTCATCACCCGGTCCATCAGGGACAGACCCTCGAACGCGTCGCGCGCGTAGTGCACCTGCCCGGGGTACGTCGAGCGCAGGTCGTCCTCGACGTACGACCGGGTCAGCGCCGCCCCACCCAGCAGGACAGGCCAGCGCTCGGCAACACCGCGGGTGGCCATCTCGGCCAGGTTCTCCTTCATGATGACCGTGCTCTTGACCAGCAGCCCGGACATGCCGATCGCGTCGGCGCGGTGCTGCTCGGCGGCGTCGAGGATCGCGCTGATCGGCTGCTTGATGCCGATGTTGACGACCTCGTAGCCGTTGTTGGACAGGATGATGTCGACCAGGTTCTTGCCGATGTCGTGCACGTCGCCGCGCACGGTGGCCAGCACGATGCGGCCCTTGCCGCCGTCCTCGGTGGCCTCCATGTGCGGTTCCAGGTACGCCACGGCGGTCTTCATCACCTCGGCGGACTGGAGCACGAACGGCAGCTGCATCTGCCCGGAGCCGAACAGCTCGCCGACGACCTTCATGCCGTCCAGCAGGATGTCGTTGATGATCGACAACGGGGACCGGCCGCCGGCCATCGCCTCGTCCAGGTCGGCCTCCAGGCCGTTGCGCTCGCCGTCGATGATGCGCCGCTTGAGCCGCTCGTCCAGCGGCAGCGCCGCCAACTCCTGCGCGCGGGTGGCCCGCGCGCTGGTCACGTCGACGCCCTCGAACAGCTCCAGGAAACGCTGCACCGGGTCGTACCCGTCGCGCCGCCGGTCGTAGACCAGGTCGAGCGCGACCTCGCGCTGCTCGTCGGGGATCTTCGTCATCGGCAGGATCTTGCTGGCGTGCACGATCGCCGAGCTCAGACCGGCCTGCACGCACTCGTGCAGGAACACCGAGTTGAGCACCTGCCGGGCGGCCGGGTTGAGGCCGAAGGAGATGTTCGAGATGCCCAGGGTGAAGTTGACCCCCGGGTACCGCTGGGCGATCTCCCGGATCGCCTCGATCGTCTCAAGGCCGTCGCGGCGGGTCTCCTCCTGCCCGGTGGCGATCGGGAAGGTCAGCGCGTCGATCAGGATGTCCGCGCGGTCCATCCCCCACCGGCCGGTCAGGTCGTCGATCAGCCGCGCGGCGACCCGGACCTTCCACTCCTTCGTGCGCGCCTGCCCCTCCTCGTCGATGAGCAGCGCCACCACCGACGCGCCGTGCTCGCGCACGATGGGCATCACCCGCGCGTACCGGGAGTCGGGGCCGTCGCCGTCCTCGAAGTTCACCGAGTTGACCACGCAGCGGCCACCGAGCATCTCCAGCCCGGCCTCGACGACGGCCGGCTCGGTGGAGTCCAGCATGATCGGCAGCGTCGACGCGGTGGCGAACCGGCCGGCCAGCTCGCGCATGTCCCGCGTACCGTCGCGGCCGACGTAGTCGACGCACAGGTCGAGCAGGTGCGAGCCGTCGCGGGCCTGGCTACGGGCGATCTCGACGCAGGCCCGCCAGTCGGCGGCGAGCATGGCCTCCCGGAACGCCTTGGAGCCGTTGGCGTTGGTCCGCTCTCCGACCATCAGCACCGAGGCGTCCTGGGCGAACGGCACCGGGTGGTAGATCGACGACACACCCGGCTCGTGTCGGGGCTCGCGCGGCGACGCGGTGACGCCGTGCAGCCGCTCGGCCAGCACCCGGATGTGCTCCGGGGTGGTGCCGCAGCAGCCGCCGACGAGCCCCACGCCGTACTCGGAGATGAACCGTTCCAGGGCCTCGGCCAGCTCCACGGGAGTCAGCGGGAAGTACGCGCCGTCGGCCGTCAACACCGGCAGACCGGCGTTCGGCATCACCGACAGCGGGATCCGGGAGTGCTGCGACAGGTAGCGCAGGTGCTCGCTCATCTCGGCCGGGCCGGTCGAGCAGTTCAACCCGATCAGGTCCACCCCGAGCGGCTCGATCGCCGCCAGGGCCGCGCCGATCTCGCTGCCCACCAGCATCGTGCCGGTGGTCTCCACCGCCACGTGGCAGATGATCGGTACCCGCTGGCCCAGCTCGGCCATCGCCCGCTTCGACCCGACGATCGCCGCCTTGACCTGCAACAGGTCCTGGCAGGTCTCGATGATCAGCGCGTCCGCGCCGCCGGCGATCAGGCCGGCGGCGTTCTCCTGGTACGCGTCGCGCAGGGTCGCGTAGCCGGCGTGACCGAGGGTGGGCAGCTTGGTGCCCGGGCCGATCGAGCCGAGCACGAAGCGGGGCCGCTCCGGCGTGCTGGCCGCGTCGGCGGCCTCCCGGGCGATCCGCGCGCCCGCCTCGGACAGTTCGCGGATGCGCTGCGGGATGTCGTACTCGCCGAGGTTTGCCAGGTTGGCGCCGAACGTGTTGGTCTCCACGCAGTCCGCGCCGGCGGCCAGGTACGCGTCGTGCACCCCCCGCACCACGTCGGGGCGGGTGACGTTGAGGATCTCGTTGCATCCCTCGAGGCCGTCGAAGTCGTCGAGAGTGAGGTCGGCGGCCTGCAGCATCGTGCCCATCGCCCCGTCGGCGATGAGGATCCGATCGGCCAGCACATCCAGCAACGAAGTCCGCACCCGTTCAGGTTAGTGCGGCCCCACGCGAACCCGAGCCCCGTCCACGCCCGATCCCATATTGTGTCGGGCGGATCACCCTGTCCGGTTCGCCGCCGTATGCCCGGTGGCGCAGTGGGTGGACCGGCGCGGCCGACGGGCCGCATCCCTGCCCGGCACGTAGGCTGACGGACGTGAAGGAGAACAGGGACGCCATCGTGCACCACGGTCCGACAACCGGGCGCGGTCCCGGTGCCGGCCGCCACGAGCAGGGTGAGGTGACGGCGTGACCGAGTTCGACGGACTGCCGGTCCTGCGGTCCCCCGTGGCCATCGCCGCGTTCGAGGGCTGGAACGACGCCGCCGACGCCTCCACCGCGGCCGTCGAGCACCTGGAACAGGTCTGGAACGCCCGGCAGATCACCGAGCTGGACCCGGAGGACTTCTACGACTTCCAGGTCAGCCGGCCCACCATCACCATGGCCGACGGGGAGACCCGCCGGGTGGAGTGGCCGACGACCCGGTTCATGGTGGCCAGCCCCGAAGGCACCGACCGCGACGTGGTGCTGATCCGGGGCATCGAGCCGAGCATGCGCTGGCGGACGTTCTGCGAGCAGGTGCTGGAGATCTGCCACAGCCTGGAGGTGGAGCGGGTGGTGCTGCTCGGCGCGTTGCTGGCCGACGTGCCGTACACCCGGCCGTTGCCCATCAGCGGCAGCGCCTCCGACGCCCAGGCCGCGGAGCGCTACCAGCTCACCCCCACCCGGTACGACGGGCCGACCGGCATCGTCGGCGTACTGCACGACGCGTGCGCCCGCGCCGAGGTCGACGCCGTGTCGTTCTGGGTGCACGTGCCGCACTACGCCAACAACCCGCCCTGCCCCAAGGCCACCCTCGCCCTGCTGCACCGGGTCGAGGAGGTCGTCGACCTGCCGGTGCCGATGGCCGACCTGGCCGAGGAGTCCGCCGAGTGGGAGCAGCGGGTACGCAGCGCCGCCGAGCAGGACGCCGAGCTGGGCGAGTACGTCCGCGAGCTGGAGGAACGCGTCGGCGACGAGGGCATCACCCCGTTGACCGGTGACGAGATCGCCCAGGAGTTCGAGAAGTACCTGCGGCGTCGAGGCGGTTCGGCCGGCCCCACCGCCGGCTCCTGGTAGCACTGTCCGTCGCGGGCCCTCGGACCTCCTCTGGTCCGGGGGCCCGTCTCCGCGCTCGGGGGTCCGTTTCCGTTTTCGGGGCCCGTTTCCGCGTGTCCAGAGTGGCGCCGTCACACCCTCTAAGGCATCCTAGGAACCTAGATGTGATCAAGGAGGCGGATGTGCAGATCAATCCCGGCGCCGCCGAGTTCCCCCACCGGCAGATCGCCGCGCAGCTCAAGGCCCAGGTCCGCCGCGGCGACTGGGGCCCCGGCGAGCGGCTGCCGTCCATCCCGGCCATCGCCGAGATGTTCGGCGTCGCCAAGCAGACCGTGCAACGCGCCGTCGACCAGCTACGGGTCGAGGGCATCCTGATCACCAAACCCGGCTCGGGCACGTACGTCCGGGGCACCCGGCGTCGACTGAACCGCCTCTCCCGGGGCCGGTACGGCGGGTTCCGCGGCTACCACACCGACCTGGCCGCCCGATACCGCCAACAGCTCGTCTCCGTCGGCCTCTCTCCCGCGCCCGCCGAGGTCGCCGACGCGTTCGGCGTCTCCGACGGCACCAACCTGCTCTGCCGTCGCCACCTCGTACGCACCGACGACTCCCCCGTCGAGGTCGGCGCCTCCTGGTTCCTCCCCCGCGACACCGACGGCACGTCGCTGGAGCGGGCCGAGGCGTTCGGCCGGCCGCTCTACCAGGAGGCCGAGGAGGCCACCGGCCGCCGGTACGTGTCGGCCACCGACACGATCAGCGCCCGCCAGCCCAGCCGCGAGGAGGCCGAGACCCTCCAGATCCGGCCCGACACACCGGTGCTGCACCTGCTGCACATCGCGTACGACAGTCACCGCAAGCCCATCGAGGTCGCCCAGGCCACCTGGCCCGGCCCGATGACCACCCTCACCGAGGAGTACCAGATCCCCGGCCCCAGCGCAGCGCCCGACCCGGACCCCGGCCTGGTCCTGGGCTAGCCGGCACTCCGGCCTGGCCTGCCCGCCTTAGCCCGTTCGTTCCGCGCCCCGGCCCGACCGCCTCCCTCGCCTCCGTCCGGCCCTGACCACCTCGACCGGCCCGATCCTGCCCTGCCCCGCTCGGGACACCCACCACCGGGACGGGAGCTGCGAAATCGCGGGGTGCCGGAGCGCTCCCGGTGAGTTTCCTGTCGAACGCACCGCCCTATACATCTATACACTCGGTATCTATACTGCGAGTATATAGCTGGCCGGGGATTGGTTCCGGCGGCTCACAACCCAGGGGAGGGTCAATGCCAACCGTCAAATCTGTTGGTGCACGGGGGATCACACGCCGTGGCCTTGTCGGAGCCGCACTGGCGGTCGGGGCCGGCGCATCGATGGGCATTGCCGGCCGCGCCTCGGCGGCAACCGCCGGTTCAGGCCCGGTCCGACTCCGCCTCCCCAGGCCGACCGGGCCGTACCGTGTGGGGGTGGTACCGCTGCACCTGGTCGACCGGTCGCAGCCGGAACCACTGGCCGGGCCGGGGCGGTACCGGGAACTGATGGTCAGCGTCTGGTATCCCGCCCGAGACGAGAGGCGCTACCCGCGCTACCCGTGGATGACCCCCGCCTCGATGCGCGTGCTGCTGGCCTCCGCCGGGTTCGACTCCGACGCCGCGCTGGCACCGTTGACGGCCGGGCACGAGGGTGCCCCGGTGCGGCACCCGGGCCGGCGGTTGCCGGTTGTGCTGTATTCGCATGGCGCCGGCAGCCACCGTTCGGACACCACGATCGTGGTGCAGGAGCTCGCCAGCCACGGGTACGTGGTGGTCACCGTGGACCACACGTACGACGGGTTCAGCGAATTCCCCGACGGCCGAGTCACCATCCCGGAGGACGACTTCGATTCCACTCCGTGGACCTACACGCGGGACGTCCGGTTCGTCCTCGACCAGATCGCCGACCTCGCTGCCGGGGGGAACCCCGACGTCGACCACGCGCCACTACCGAGCGGGCTGGGCGCCACCCTCGACCTGAGTCGGATCGGCATGTTCGGCTGGTCGAAGGGCGGCACCGCGACAGCCCTGACCCTGGGCACCGACCGACGGGTCCGGGCGGGGCTGAGCCTGGACGCCCCGATGCTGTCCCAGCCGCTGCCCACCACCGACCTGTACCGGCCGTTCATGCTCATGACCGCGGAGAACACCCGGGCCGCGATGCCCGCCGTCGCCGAGTTCTTCACGCACCTACGCGGATGGCGACTCGACGTCCAGGCCGCCGGCGCCATCCACTCGTCCTACGGCGACAACCAGTGGCTCGTGCCGCAACTGGCAAAGCTCATCGGCATGAGCGACGAGGAACTCGCCACCTGGGTCGGCACGCTCGACCCTGCCCGCGCGGTCCGCATCGGGCAGGCGTACCCGCTGGCGTTCTTCGACAGGCACCTGCGGCACCGGAGCGGCCACCTACTGAACGGGCCGAGCCGGTCGTTCCCCGAGGTGGCGTACCTTCCGTGACCGTCTGATCGACTCGGCTTCCTGGAAGTCGGGGCATCCCAGGCATCCGGACAGCGCGGTTTCAAGGAACCCGAGTCGATCAAGGACGGGCAGCCCCGATGGGGAACGGCCGGGCTGTTAGAGGCGGATGCCGAGGAGGGCGTCTACGGTTTTCGCGAAGAGGGCCGGGGCTTCCGGGTCTTCCGTGGCGCCGGAGAGGGCCGCGTCGGCCCAGCGGTCGGCGACGGCCAGAGCGCCGGGGGTGTCGAGGTCGTCGGCCAGTCTGGCGCGTACCCCGGACAGCAGCTCGGCCCCGGACGGCCCGGCGGGCGCGGCGGCGGCCCGCCGCCAGCGGTCCAGCCGCTCCTGCGCGGCCGTGAGCAGGTCGTCGGTCCAGGTGCGGTCGCTGCGGTAGTGGCCGGAGATCAACGCGAGCCGGATCGCCATCGGGTCGACCTTGTCGGCGCGCAGCCGGGACACGAAGACCAGGTTGCCGCGGGACTTGGACATCTTCTCGCCGTCCAGGCCGATCATGCCGGCGTGCACGTAGTGCTCGGCGAACGGGGCCTGGCCGGTGAGCCGTTCGGCGTGCGCGGCGGACGCCTCGTGATGCGGGAAGAGCAGGTCGTTGCCGCCGCCCTGCACGTCGATGCGGTCGCCGAGCAGGTTCAGCGCGATGACCGCGCACTCGATGTGCCAGCCGGGCCGGCCCGGGCCCAGCTCCCCGCCCGGCCAGGACGGCTCACCCTCGCGCGCCCCCCGCCACAGCAGCGGGTCGAGGGGATCGCGCTTGCCGGCCCGGTCGGGGTCGCCGCCGCGTTCGGGGAAGATCTCCAGCATCTGCTCACGGGTCAGGTTCGACTCGTAGCCGAACCGGCCGGTGGCGGAGATGTCGAAGTAGACGTCGCCGGTGCCGTCGTCGAGCCGGTACGCGGCGCCGTCCTTGACCAGCACCTCGACCTTGTCGGCGATGTCCGGGATCGACTCGACCGCGCCCACGTAACGCTCCGGCGGGATGATCCGCAGCGCCTCCATGTCCTCGCGGAACAGGGCCGTCTCCCGCATCGCCAGGACCACCCAGTCCTCGCCGTCGCGGGCGGCCCGCTCCAGCAGGGGGTCGTCGATGTCGGTGACGTTCTGCACGTACCGCACGGGACGGCCGGCGTCGCGCCACATCCGCTGCACCAGATCGAACGTGATCATGGTGGCGGCGTGACCGAGGTGGGTGGCGTCGTACGGGGTGATGCCGCAGACGTACATGCTCGCCGCGTCGGCCGGGTCGCTCGGGTGGACACCCTGCCGCGCCGAGTCGTACAACGCCAACGGCTCGCCCCGACCCGGCAGCCGTGGCACCTCGTGTCCCGCCCAAGACTCCATGGCCTCAGCCTAACCAGCCCTCAGACGACACCGGGACGCCCGGCGGGTGATCAAGATGACAGCGAGGTCACATGGGTGGCCAGGGTATCGCCGGCCAGTCCTCCGGCGGCTGCGGGAAGCGGCCGGTCTCGCGCAACTTCTCGACGCGGGCGGCCAACTCGGCGATCTCGCTGATCGTCAGGTGGTCGGCCAGCTCCTCGCCGAGCGGCCCGGCGACCTGCGCGGCGAGCCCGTCGAGCATCTCCATGGCGTCCGGCGGAACCTGCTTGCCGGCCCAACCCCAGAGCACCGTACGGAGCTTGTCCTCGACGTGGAAACTCACCCCGTGATCCACGCCGTAGATGCGGTCGTCGGCGCCGACGAGCACGTGCCCGCCCTTGCGGTCCGCGTTGTTGATGACCGCGTCGAGTACGGCGAGGCGGGCCAGGCGTGGATCGTCGGCGTGCGCGAGGGCGTACGCGGCACCGTCGTCGTCCCGGGCCGCCGCGATCGGAAACCAGCGCGGCGGCACCTCCTCGGCCGGCACGAACCCGACCAACGGCTCCGCGTCCTCCGGCTCGTCGATCCAGAGTTGGCAGGAACCGGGGCCGAACGGACCGTCCCGCAGCACGGTCGGCGGCACCAGGGCCCAGCCGGTGGCGTGGGACACCAGGTACGCGGACACCTCCCGGCCGGCGAGGGTGCCGTCCGGGAAGTCCCACAGCGGGCGCTCGCCGCGTACCGGCTTGTAGACGCAGCGGGCCGTGACGCCGTCGAGGGTCAGGAT
Source organism: Micromonospora sp. NPDC049107 (assembly GCF_040648595.1). Classification (NCBI taxonomy): domain Bacteria; kingdom Bacillati; phylum Actinomycetota; class Actinomycetes; order Micromonosporales; family Micromonosporaceae; genus Micromonospora; species Micromonospora sp. NPDC049107. The sequence goes on along the minus strand of NZ_JBEZEC010000001.1, from coordinate 940,332 downwards.
GCCCCGCAGGGTGGTGTTCGACGCGTCGACCAGCCGACCCTCCAGGTCGAGGGTGCCGTCGCGGAGCAGCCGCAGCGCGGCGTCACCGTCGCGCAGAGGTTGGAGGCCGGACAAGGTCACCGGTGGTAACCGTTGTGCCGCGGGCACAGGTGCCCGGCGGGGTCCAACGGCTGGCCGCACAGCGGGCACGGCGGCCGGCCCGCGTTGACCACACGCCGGGCCCGCTCGATGAACTGGCGGGTGGCCTGCGGTGTGAGCCGCACGCGCAGCCGGTCCAGGTCCTCGTCCGGCTCCTCGTCCTCGTCGTCCTCTTCGTCGTCCTCGTCGCCCAGCTCGACCTCGGGCTCGACCTCGCCGGCGGCGATCGCCTCGATCACCACGGTCGCGGTGTCGACGTCGAAGGCCAGCCCGAGCGTCCCGACCCGGAACTCCTCGTCGACCGGGGTGTCCAACGGCTCGTTGTCGCCGGTCACCGGCGCCAGCTCGGGCAACTCCACCCCGAAGCGGCGCTGCGCCTCGGTGAGCAGCTCCTCCAGCTTCTCGGCCAGCAGGGACACCTGGACCTTTTCCAGCGCGACGCTGACCAGCCTGCCGCCGCCGCGGGCCTGCAGGAAGAACGTGCGCTCCCCCGGCGGCCCGACGGTCCCGGCGACGAACCGCTCCGGCGGTTCGAAGGCGTGCACCTGGTGGGTCATACCCACGACCCTATCCGGCCCACCATGGCATCGCGCACCCCACCGACCCGAATCGCCGCAGGGGCAACGCGCCCGGTGTATCGGGTGCCACACCCGGGCGTGGCGGTGTTTCTCACCTGGCCGCACCCGCTCCGCCGCCGACGGCGGCGTCCGAGTCGGCCGCCCGCGTGGTCCGCCGACGCCGCTTGCGCGGCGGCGGGACCAGCGCGGCGAGGTCACCGCCGGTGTCGTTGAGCCGAACCAGGAAGGGCCGCAGCGGCGTGAAGCGGATCGCGGTCACCGACGCCGGGTCGGCCACGATCCGCTGAAAGGCATCCAGGTGTACGCCGAGAGCATCCGCCACGATGGCCTTGATCACATCGCCGTGGCTGCACGCCAGCCAGATTGCCTCGGGCCCGTGCTCGGCGTTCACCCGAGCGTCCCAGTCGCGGACGGCGGCCACCGCGCGGGCCGCCATCGCCGCCATCGCCTCGCCCTGCGGGAAGACCGCCGCGCTGGGGTGCTGCTGGACCACCGGCCAGAGCGGCTCCTTGGCGAGCTTCTTCAGCGGCTGCCCCTCCCAGCTGCCGTAGTCGCACTCGATCAGGCCCTCCTCGACAACCGGAGTGGCCTGGGGCAACGCCAGTTCCAGGGTCTGCCGGCAGCGAATCAGCGGACTGGTGACGACCGCCGCCAACGGCACCGCCCGCAACCGTTCGCCGACCGCGGTGGCCTGGGCGCGCCCGGTGTCGTCCAGCTCGACCGGCTGCCGGCCGGCCAGGCCGCCGTCGGCGTTCGCGGTGGTACGGCCGTGTCGCAGAAGCAGAAGGGTCGCCACACGATCACCCTAGGCCTCCCCGGTACCTCCCGAGTGCCACGGGCTCCGGCCACGCCGCCCCGATCGCCGTGATCGACACGAGTTCGCCGATATGGGGGCATCGACCGCTCCGGGATACCCCGAGTTCGCCGATCCGGAGTCGATCACCCGGTCGTATCGCCGCACGCGGGCGGTGTGTCCGGTTGTGGGGCCGCTGTGGTGACCCGCTGCACCCGTGGGCCGGAATCGTGGCGGGCCGGGGGTCGTTACACCTCCGGACGATCGCAGGACCACGGCCGAGCCCCCCGCCCCGGGGGAGCCAAGCCCCGGGAATGGCCCCGGACCGCGGGTCGTTACACCCGGACCGGCCGCCACGAGCCCCGCTCCCGGCGGATCGTCAGCCCCCGGGAATGACCCCGGACCGCAGGTCGTTACACCCGGTCCCGGCACGACGAGCCCCGCTCACCGCGGATCGTCAGCCCCCGGGAATGGCCCCGCCCCCCGGGTCGTTACACACGGACCGGCCGCCACGAGCCCCCCGCTCGCAGGCCGCCCCCCAGACTTTGAGCGCCCGGACGAGGTGCTGACACCCCCGTCACCTGATCCCCCGAACGGTGACAGGTGGGTGTTTCCTACCCCCGAAGGAGCAACCCCCGATGAACACGATCTTCCGCAAGAGCATGCTGTCCATCGCTGGTCTCGCGTTCGCCGGTGGCGTCTTCGCCGGCCCCATCGCCGCCCACGCCAACCCGGTCGACGCCAAGCCCGCCGCCGCCGCGGTGCAGACCGCCGCACCCAAGCCGCAGGGCGACCAGTCGCACATCGACCTGAACGGCGAGCAGACCGGCAACGCCAAGGCCATCATCGCGGCCACCAAGAAGGCGGGTCTGCCCGAGCGGGCTGCGGTCATCTCGATCGCGACGAGCCTGCAGGAGTCGAAGCTGGAGAACCTGGGTCACCTCGGCGACATGAACGACCATGACTCGCTGGGTCTGTTCCAGCAGCGCCCGTCGAGCGGTTGGGGCACGCCGGAGCAGATCACGGACCCGGAGTACTCGACGACGGCGTTCCTCAAGGGCCTGCGTCAGGTTGACGGCTGGCAGGACATGCCCCTGACCGACGCCGCCCAGACCGTACAGGTCTCCGCCTACCCCGACGCCTACGCCCAGTGGGAGCAGCAGGCCACCGACCTGGTCGCCCACAACTGGAACAGCTAAGACACACAGATGGCCGGCACCCCGACAACGGGTGCCGGCCATCGCCGTACCCGCGGATCGCGTCAGTGGTGGTGATTGCGGAAGATGTCGATCAACGCCGCCACCAGCGCGAGCGCGATGATGCCCGTGGCGAGCAGCAGCGACTTCTCGAAAGCTCCCGTCCAGTCGCCGTGACTGTCGGCCAGCGAGGAGAAGAACATCGAGCCGACCGCGGCGATGCCGGCGGCGGCGCCGATCCGCTGACCGGTCTGGAGCATGCCCGCTCCGCTGCCCGCCTGCGGGACGGGCACCTGGGCAAGGGTGAGCGTCTGGTTGGGGGCGATGACGAGGCCGCTGCCGATGCCGGCGACGAGCAGCGGACCGGCGGTGACCCAGGGCGCCGGGGAGTGCGGCGCGACGTGCAGGGCGAGCACGGTGGCGGCCAGCCCGATCACCACGGCGAGCAGGCCGATGGCGACCAGGGGTCGGCCGAACCGGTTGACGATGCGTCCTCCGAGAGCGGACGCGGCGGCGGACCCGAGCGCGAAGGGCGTGATGGCGAGACCGGCGACGAGCGCGCTGTAGCCGAGCCCGTTCTGCAGGAACAGCGTGAAGATGAAGAAGATCGCAGTGAACCCGCCGAAGTAGATGAGCGCGATGAGCGACCCGAGCGTGTACGACTGGAAGGTGAACAGGCGCAGGTCGAACAGCGGTTCGCGGTGTCGCGCGTACCACCGCTCCCACAGGCCGAAGGCGACCAGCACCGCGAGGCCGGCCGGGATGAGCGCCCACTTCCACGGCGTACGCCACTGCTGCTCCTGCACGAGGGGCAGCAGGATCAGCACCACGCCGACGCCGAGCAGCAGCACACCGACCGGGTCGAGTCGACGGCGGCCGGGTTGCCCGTCGGGCCGACCGGGTAGCAGCCGCCAACCCAGGATCACCGCGACGATGCCGACCGGCACGTTGACGAAGAAGACCCACCGCCATCCGTGCTCCTCACCGCCGAGGGCGATGAGCAGGCCGCCGAGCAGTGGTCCGACGGCGGTGGAGATGCCGATGGTCGCGCCGAGCAACCCGAACGGGCGGGCCCGCTCCGGCCCCCGGAACAACTGCTGGATCAGCCCGATCACCTGTGGGTTGATGATGCCGGCGGCGGCGCCCTGGAGCAGCCGGGCGGCGACCAGCCAGGTGGGTGAGGTCGCCAGGCCGGCGAGCGCGCTGGTCAGGGTGAACAACGCGATCCCGAAGACGAACGCGTTACGCCGACCTCGGAAGTCTCCGAAGCGGCCGGCCGGTACGAGCACCAGACCGAAGGTGAGCGCGTACCCCGAGAGGACCCACTGCAGGTCGCTCGGGGAGGCGTTCAGCGCGCGGTCGATGGACGGCACCGCGACGTTGACGATGCTCACGTCGAGCAGCGTCATGAACGCGGCGACCAGCCCGACGCCGACGGCCTGCCAGCGTCGGCGGTTCTCGGCCGCATCGACCGGCTGCGGCTCGCGCGCCGCGTTCATCGTGCCCCCCGTTGACGGTCGATCATGCATTCCTGACCGCTACCCCGACCAGCGGGGGCGAACCGTCCAGGGTCACGCCATTTGACGGGCGCAGAACCGGGGGCCGAAGTCGAGGCCGGCCATCGGCGAGTCCTCGCGGTGCAGCAGACCCTTCTCGGTGAGCTGGTGCAGCGGGGCGTGCACCTGCTCCTCGGTCAGCCCGGATCCTTCGGCGATCAGGTCCGGATAGGGCACCTGGCCGCGTGCTTCGAGGGCGGTGACCGCCTCGTACACCCGCTGCTCGACCTCCGACAGCTCCATCCGCTGCATGATCTCCTCCTTCGCCCACCCGCCGGACGCGGACGGTTGCGCCGCATCGGTTACCCCCTGCCCGACCGAAGATGCCCACCCGTTCGGGCGGTGGAGGGCGAGCACGCCCTACGCTGCGATGGTGATCGTCTGGGATCTGGTCGTCGTCGGCGCGGGCCCCGCCGGGCTCTCCGCGGCGCACGCCGCGGCCCGCGCGGGTGTTCGTACCCTGGTTGTCGAGCGGGCCACGCACCCGCGTTACAAGACCTGCGGGGGTGGCCTCATCGGCACCTCGCTGGCCGCCGTGCGGGAACGGATCGAGGTGCCGGCGCACGACCGGGTCGACCGGGTGACGTTCACCCGCGACGGCCGGCGGGAGTTCACCCGCCGCAACGGCAGCCCGGTGGTGACCATGGTGCGCCGGGAGGAGTTCGACGACCGCCTGCGCGCCGCGGCGGTCGCCGCCGGCGCGCAGCTGCGTGAGCAGGTCGCGGTCCGTGCCATCGAGCAGGATCCCGAGGGGGTACGCCTGCGACTGGCCGACGGCACGACCCTGGCGGCCCGCACGGTGATCGGCGCGGACGGCTCGTCGGGGGTGACCGCCCGGCACGTGGGGGTGCGCTACCGCCAGGTGGACCTGGGGCTGGAGCTGGAGATCCCGGTGCCGCCCGCCGAGCAGGAGCGTTGGCGTGGGCGACTGTTGCTGGACTGGGGGGCGATGCCGGGCTCGTACGCCTGGGTGTTCCCGAAGGGCGACCGGTTGACGGTCGGCGTGATCGCGGGCCGGGGCGCGGGGGAGGGGACACGTGCCTACCTGCGGCAGTTCGTCGACCGGTTGGGTCTGACCGGTCTGCCGGCGGCACACGATTCGGGTCACCTGACGCGGTGTCGCGAGGAGGACTCGCCGTTGCGTAACGGCCGGGTGCTCGTCGTGGGGGACGCGGCCGGGCTGTTGGAGCCGTGGAGCCGCGAGGGGATCAGCTTCGCCCTGCGCTCCGGCGAGCTGGCCGGGGCGGCGGTCGCCGCCGGGGATCTGGCCGGGTACGAGCGGTCGGTCGCCGAGCGCCTGACGCCGGAGATGCGGGCGGGGTTCCGGTTGCTCGACCTGTTCACCCGGCGCCCGGAGGTGTTCCACGGGCTGTTGGCGACCCCGCCGGGCTGGCGGATGTTCGTGCGCTTCTGTCAGGGGCAGGCGAGCTTCGACGACATGCTGCGCCGCCGACCGATCCGGGCGGCCCTCGCCGTGCTGGACCGGCTGCCAACCCCGCGCCGCCCGCCCGCCGACCCCCCTTCCTGAGCCCCGCCCCGCCCCAGCCCGCCCCGCCCCAGCCCGCCGATCTTGCGTTTTCTGTGGCGACATTCCACGCGAACCCGCACACCTCGGCAACCGTTAGTGCAAGATCGACGCGAGTTGCCGGGTTCCGTGGCTATGGGACCAGGATCCTAGGATGCTTTACGGGGTGTGTCGGGGTCCACCCAACGTCGACGGGCTGTCAGCCAACGGACCGATGCGCCGAAGGCCCGCCGTTGGACAATGACGGGGGAGTAGGGGGGTGCCGATGACCGAGCAACCGTTCACCGACGACGAGTACGCGTTCCTGCGCCACATCCGGTTCGGGGAGTTGCCACCCGCGGTCCGTCCGGAGGACCAGGTCGCGCTGACCGAGACCGATCCCGGGCGGGACCGGCCGGAGAAGGCCGAGGACCCGGTCCGCTGGAACGTGCAGGGCTGAACATACGCGGACGGGCCGCGGGTGTCGTCACCCACGGCCCGCCGTCACGTCACGGTCAGAAGACCGGCACACCCTCGCGCACGAGACGCCAGTTGGGCTGGAAGAAGTCGTCCGGGTTGATGGTCCCCTTGGCCTGGGCCCAGTCGATGAGCAGCTGGCGGATCTCCTGCTGCGCGTTGTAGACCTGGGTCTTCACGATGCCGGGGAAATTGCCGCCGCCGCTGCGCCGGTAGTTGTTCACCGCCACCACGAACTGCGCGTCGTCCGCGACCGGGGTGTCGGTGCCGGGCAGCATCAGTCGGGTGATGCGCTGGCCGACCGGCTTGGAGATGTCGATGTCGTAGTCCAGGCCGGAGATCACGTCGTAGTTGTAGTCCGGCACGGCCGGGTCGCTGATCTGCTCCGGGTCGACCGGAGCGCCCGGCGCGAGAGTGCGGAAGAACTTCGCCGAGTACTCCAGGTACGCGCGTACCTCGGCGCCGCTGAGCACGACGGCTTCGAGGGTGTTGTCGTACACGTACAGGCCGGCCACGTCGCGGATCTTGACGTCGCCGGCGGGGAAGACGGCGGTACGGCTGAACGGCGCCGCGATCGACAGCACCGGCAGGTCCGCGTACGCGGTGCCGGTCAGGGCCGCGCCGACCACCTCGGTCTGCACGTGGTTGATGAAGTCGAGGATCGGGGTGTCCTGGTAGCGGGACTCCGCCGCCGACAGCTCCACTGTGGACGTGGCGACCGCCTGGTTGACGTACGCCACAGTCTTGGCGTGCTGTGCCCGCACGGCCGCGACCACCTTCGGGTCCTCGACGACCGTGTTGGTGTTCAGCATGGTGGCGGCCTTATTGGTGATCGTCCAACGGCCGCGCTCACGGGTGAGGGTGAAGTCCATCCGGGTGAGCCGCTGGCCCCACTTCGAGGGCTCGGAGAGCAGCACGTGCGTGCCGGTCCGCTCGTTGGTGACGAACCGCTCGACGACCTCGTTGTGGGCGTGCCCGAAGAGGATCGCGTCGATCCCGGGCACCTGCTGGGCGATCAGCGCCACCGGGTTCTCGTTGGGCAGCTCGGGGCCGTAGCTGGAGGTGCCGCTGTCGCCGCCGTGGGCGGAGATCAGCACGATGTCCGCGCCGCGGGCCCGCATGACCGGCACCCACTTCGCGGCGGTCGCGATCATGTCGTCGAAGCGTAGTTTGCCCTCGACGTTGCCCCGGTCCCAGATGGCGACGCCCGGGTTGGTCAGGCCGAGGATGCCGACCCGCAGGGTCGGCGCGGCGAAGCCCAGGGAGACCTTCTTGATGATGTACGGCAGGAAGGCCGGCTTGCCCGTCTTCGCGTTGACCGCGTTGGCGGCGAGGGCGGGGAAGCCGAGCTGGCGGATCCACAGGTCCAGCAGCGGCAGGCCGTAGTTGAACTCGTGGTTGCCCAGGGTCACGGCGTCGTAGTCGATGACGTTCATCGCCCGGGCCATCGGGTGCTTCTCGCCGGTGGCGGTGATGGGCTCCTGCTTGGCGTAGTACGTCGCCAGGGGAGTGCCCTGGATGGTGTCGCCGGCGTCGAGCACGAGCGTGGCCTTGCCGCGCCGCTCGCGGCGGATCTGGTTGATCAGGGTGGCCAGCTTCGCGACGCCGACGTCGTTGTGCTTGCTGTCGTCGTACTCGGCGTCCCGGTAGTAGTCCCAGTTGTAGACGTTGCCGTGCGTGTCCGACGTGCCCAGCAGCGTGAGGTCCCAGGTGCGCGACCGGGCGGGGCCCGCCGCCTGGGCGGGGGCGGCGGCGATCAGCGGGGCGGTCGCCGCGGCGGCGGCGACCGCGAGCACCTGGCGACGCGATGGACCGGATCCAGAGGTCATGACGTGCCCTTCGATGGGGGTTGACGCGCCTCGTGAGCGCCTCGCGCACCATAACGAGCCCCTGTCACTCCCGCCACGTCAGCCCCGGTTTCCGCAGCACGGCACGGGGTGGCCAGCCGGCGTCAGCGGGGCCAGGCGGTGAAGCGTCGGCGTACCCGCGCGACGTCGTCCGGGTTCAGGCCGTAGCGGCCGAAACGGGTGTCGGACAGCCGGTCGAGGTAGCGCCCGGCGGCGCGGACGTCGTCCGGGTCGAGCGCGGGGTCGACCTGCCGGGCCAGCACCAGCAGTTGCGTCACGTCGTAGTGCTCGAGCGCCGCCGCGACGTCGATGAAGTCGCGGACCTCCCGCCGGTTGACCAGTGCCGCGATCTTGTTGGCGACCAGGTCGCGGACGTCCATGACCGGGCCGAGGTCCATCACCACCGGGCTCTGCTGTCGATCGAGTCGGGCCAGGCTGAGCCGGATCTGCCGTGCGTCGCGGCTCACCACGAAGTCCTTCATGTCCCGGCCGTACCCGTCGAACAGGTCGGCGAGTTCGCTGTCCGGATCGGCGTCGGTCACGGTGAACCCGGCGCGTTCCAGCGCGGCGCGTACCCCGGCGGAGGCCGCGGCGGCGGCGCCCTCCACGTCGGCGAAGAGGTCCACGTCCTCGGTGGGCCGGGCCACCAGGCCGTGCGCGGCCCAGGCCACCCCGCCGCCGAGCACGAATCGGTACGGCCGGGCGGCGGTCAGCGCCACCCGGGCCACTTCCCGGTAGAAGTCGTGCAGGTGCGGTGCGATCACGCCGCGCGCAGGCCGCGGTGCCGGCTCTCCCAGGCCTGGCGGACGCCCCGGGGGAGGTTGAGCAGCCGCCACACCCGCCGCAGCGTGCGCCCGTTGATGAGGGTGCGCAGGTCGTCGGTGCTGGCGGTCTCGCGCAGTACGTTCTCGTACATCCAGAGGAGCTGGTCGGGGTCGCCGAGGTCGAAGGTGCGCTCGGCGTTCCACATCAACCGCACCGGCAGTTCGACGACGCCCCGGGTGGGGCCGGCCAGCTCGGTGAGCGTGCGCGCCACGACGGCCGGACGACCCGGGCGGGCCAGGAAGGCCACGCCGGTCGCGGGGGGCGAGACGGCCTGCATGGTGTCAGGGTAACGCCCGTCGGTGCGGGTGTCGCCACGGTACGTCCGGACGCGCGGTCGGCGCGGGTGATGAGTTCTCGTGCCCGCACCCGTCATAGGTGTGACGGGACACGACGAGACGGGAGCATGACGTGATGGGTACGGACGCGCGGAGCGAGGGCGCGGGCGCTCTGGCCGAGGCCGACGAGACCACCTTCGCGGTGCTGGCGCAGCGGCACCGGCGGGAGTTGCACGTGCACTGTTACCGGATGCTCGGGTCGTTCGAGGACGCCGAGGACACCGTGCAGGAGACGTTCCTGCGGGCCTGGCGGCGGCGGGAGACGTTCGAGGGGCGGTCGACGGTGCGGGCCTGGCTGTACCGGATCGCCACGAACGCCTGCCTGGACCTGTTGGCCAGGTGCCGTCCGGAGCCGGCCCGGGGCGGTGAGGTGCGGTGGTTGCAGCCGTACCCGGATCGGCTGCTCGACGAGTTGCCGGCGGGCGACGCGGACGAGCCGGAGGCGGTCGCGGTCGCGCGGGAGACGATCGAGTTGGCGTACGTGGTGGCGGTCCAACACCTCGCGCCGCGTCCCCGGGCCGTGTTGATTCTGCGGGACGTGCTGGACTGGCCCGCGAAGGACGTCGCCGAGCTGCTCGGGGATTCGGTCAACTCGGTGAACAGCGCCCTGCAGCGGGCGCGGGCGGGCATGCGCGAGCACCTGCCCGCCGAGCGGCAGGACTGGACCGGTGGCGACCAGGACGCCGGGACGCGCGAGCTGGTGCGGCACTTCACCGAGGCGAGCGTGGCCACGGACATCGGCCGGCTCACCACGATGTTGCGCGAGGACGTGCGCTGTTCGATGCCGCCCACGCCGGGCCTGCAGGTGGGTCGGGACGCGGTGCTCAGCGACTGGATCGGGGACGGTTTCGACGGGATGACGGGTCTGCGTGGCGTCGCCACCTCGGTGAACCGGCAGCCCGCGGTCGCGTTCTACCACTGGCGGGAGGCGGAGGGCACGTACCTGCCGCTGACCATCGACGTCCTGCGCGTCACCGGCGGGGCGATCACCGAGATCGTCATCTTTCACGCTGACCAGTTCCCGCGGCTGGGGCTGGCGGAGCGTCTGTCGGCAGGTGGTGAGCGGTGAGTGTCTCGGCTACGCCCTACCGCACCCACCGGCTCCTCGGGCTCGTCGGTGTCGGCCTGGTCGCCACCGTGGCGGCGATGGCCACGACGACTCTGGTCGCCGCGCTCGCCGGGGCCGCCGGGGTCGACTTCGAGATTCCCGAGGGTGGCGAGGTGATCCCGGTGGCCGGGTTCGCCGTGGTGACGGGTGTCTTCTCGGTGGTGGGCGTCGTTCTCGCCGTCGTACTCGGTCGGTTCAGCGCGCGTCCCGCCGACCGGTTCCTGTGGACGGCGGTGGTGCTGACCGCGATCTCGCTGGTCCCGCCGTTTCTCTGCGGGGCAGCGCCGGTGACCGTCGTGGCGCTGGTCGTGCTGCACCTCGTCGCCGCGGCGGTGATGGTCCCGGCGCTGACGTGGCGCCTGGGCCGACTGGACCGTCTGGACCGTCGCCGCGACGGACGGACGCTCGATTAGCGAAGACTCCTCATCTGACCTATGTTCGGGAGGTCGCGCGCTCACGGGCAAGGAGGTGTCGGGATGGGTCTACGGACCTTCATCGAGGGTTGGCCGGTGTATCGCCAGCTCACCGGCACGGACCCGTTGGGCCGGGGCGCTGCGGCGAAGTCGGCGCGGTCGGCCGCTCTGACGGCGCGTACCGAGACCGCCGATTCGGTGGCGCGGTCGGTGTGTCCGTACTGCGCGGTGGGGTGTGGTCAGCGGGTCTTCGTCGCCGACGGGCAGGTCACGCAGATCGAGGGTGACCCGGACAGTCCGATCTCGCGGGGCCGCCTGTGTCCCAAGGGCGCGGCCAGCAAGAGCCTCGTGACGAGTCCGCTGCGCCAGACCACGGTCCGCTACCGCCGTCCGTACTCCACCCAGTGGGAAGACCTCGACCTCGAGACGGCCGTCGACATGATCGCCGATCGGATCCTCGCGGCCCGTGCCCAGACCTGGGAGGACCGCGACGCCGAGGGCCGGCCGCTCAACCGGACGCTGGGGATCTCCAGCCTGGGTGGGGCGACGTTGGACAACGAGGAGAACTACCTCATCAAGAAGTTGTTCACCGCGATGGGGGCGTTGCAGATCGAGAACCAGGCGCGTATTTGACACTCCGCCACCGTCCCCGGTCTGGGGGCCAGCTTCGGTCGTGGCGGTGCGACGGACTTCCAGCAGGACATCGCCAACGCTGACGTCATCGTCATCCAGGGCTCCAACATGGCCGAGGCGCATCCGGTCGGGTTCCAGTGGGTGATGGAGGCCAAGCGTCGGGGCGCGAAGGTGTTCCACGTCGACCCGCGGTTCACCCGCACGAGCGCGGTGGCGGACGCGTACCTGCCGATCCGGGCGGGCACCGACATCGCGTTATTGGGTGGGGTGATCCGGTACATCCTCGACAACGAGCTGGACTTCCGCGAGTACGTCCTCGCCTACACCAACGCGGCGACGATCGTCAGCGACCGGTTCAGCGACACCGAGGACGGCGACGGGTTCTTCTCCGGCTTCGATCCCGAGACCGGCAGTTACGTGCAGGACAGCTGGCAGTACGAGGGGCACGAGGACTCCTCGGGCAGCGGACACACCGCGAAGGAGCGGGACACCGCCGCCGGGTTGGAGCACGAGTCGCACGGCGCGCCGGTGGGCGGCCAGACCCAGCGGGACGAGACGTTGCAGCACCCGCGCTGCGTCTATCAGATCCTCAAGCGGCACTACGCCCGCTACACGCCGGAGATGGTGGAGCGGGTCTGCGGCATCCCGCAGGAGAAGTTCCTGGAGCTGGCGCGGGCGTGGACGGAGAACTCGGGCCGGGAACGCACCGGGATGCTTGTCTATTCGGTGGGTTGGACGCAGCACAGCGTGGGCGTGCAGTACATCCGTGCCGGGGCGATCATCCAGCTCCTGCTGGGCAACGTGGGCCGTCCGGGTGGCGGGGTCATGGCGTTGCGTGGGCACGCGAGCATCCAGGGCTCGACCGACATCCCGACCCTGTTCAACCTGCTGCCCGGCTACCTGCCCATGCCCCACCACGCCGACCACCCCACCTTTGACGAGTGGGTGGACAGCATCCGGCACCCCGGGCAGAAGGGCTTCTGGGGCAACGCGCGGTCGTACGCGGCCAGCCTGCTCAAGGCGTACTGGGGGGACGCCGCGACGCCGGAGAACGACTTCGGCTACGGCTTCCTGCCCCGGCTGACCGGGGACCACGGCACCTACCAGCAGGTCCTCAACATGATCGATGGAAAGATCAAGGGGTACTTCCTGCTCGGCCAGAACCCGGCCGTCGGGTCCGCGCACGGCCGGGCGCAACGCCTGGGCATGGCGAACCTCGACTGGCTGGTCGTGCGGGACCTGTTCATGATCGAGAGCGCGACGTTCTGGAAGAACGGCCCCGAGGTGGCCACCGGCGAGATCGTGCCCGAGGAGTGCCGCACCGAGGTGTTCTTCCTGCCCGCCGCGTCGCACGTGGAGAAGGAGGGCACCTTCACGCAGACCCAGCGGCTGTTGCAGTGGCGGGAGAAGGCCGTCGAGCCGCCGGGCGACGCCCGCTCCGAGCTGTGGTTCTTCTACCACCTGGGCCGCCGACTGCGGGAGAAGCTGGCCGGCTCGTCGCTGCCGCGCGACCGGGCGCTGCTCGACCTCACCTGGGACTACCCCACCCACGGTCCGCACGCGGAGCCCAGCGCCGAGTCGGTGCTGCGCGAGATCAACGGGTACGACGTGACGACCGGCCAGCCGCTGTCCAGTTTCGCCGAGGCCCGCGACGACGGCTCCACGGCCGTCGGCTGCTGGATCTACACCGGCGTGTACGCCGACGGCGTCAACCAGGCCGCCCGCCGCAAGTCCCGGCACGAGCAGGACTGGGTGGCCGCCGAGTGGGGTTGGGCGTGGCCGGCGAACCGGCGCATCCTCTACAACCGCGCCTCCGCCGACCCGGACGGCCGTCCGTGGAGCGAGCGCAAGCGTTACATCTGGTGGGACCCGGACAAGGCCGAGTGGACCGGCCACGACGTGCCGGACTTCGAGAAGACCAAACCGCCGTCGTACCGGCCGCCGGCCGGCGCGTCCGGTCCGGAGGGGATCGCCGGTGACGACCCGTTCGTGATGCAGGGCGACGGCAAGGGTTGGCTGTACGCGCCCAGCGGCGTCCTGGACGGGCCGCTGCCCACCCACTACGAGCCAGTCGAGTCGCCGGTGCGCAACCCGCTCTACCGCCAGCAGGCCAACCCGACCCGCAAGTCGTACGCGCACCCGGTGAACTCGGTGAACCCGAGCCCGCCGCAGGAGCACAGTCAGGTTTTCCCGTACATCTTCACGGTCAGCCGGCTCACCGAGCACCACACCGCAGGTGGGATGAGCCGGACGGTACGACCCCTCGCCGAGTTGCAGCCGGAGATGTTCGTCGAGGTGTCGCCGGAGCTGGCCGCCGAGACCGGGTTGGCCCACCTCGGGTGGGCGCACCTGGTCAGCGGTCGGGCGGTGATCGAGGCGAAGGTGCTGGTCACCGACCGGCTCACTCCGTTGCGGGTGGACGGTCGGGTCATCCATCAGGTGTGGCTGCCGTACCACTTCGGGTTCGAGGGTCTGGTGACCGGCGACTCGGCCAACGACCTGTTCGGCATCACCCTCGACCCCAACGTCCTCATCCAGGAGAGCAAGATCGGTACCTGCGACGTACGGCCCGGCCGGCGGCCCACCGGGGCTGCCCTGCTCGACCTGGTCGCCGACTACCAGCGGCGGGCCGGGATCACCCCGGGTGGGCACGCGCCGGCCGTCACCATCGACCAGGACGGGAAGGGCAGCGGTGATTCCTGACCCGAACAGCCTCTACGGGCCGCTCGATCCGGCGCCGGACGCGGGTTATGTGGACGCGCCGCAGCGGATGGGGTTCTTCACCGATACGAGTGTGTGTATCGGGTGTAAGGCGTGTGAGGTGGCGTGCAAGGAGTGGAACGACGTCCCGGGAAGTGGTCTGGATCTGTTGGGGATGTCGTACGACAACACGGGTGCGTTGACGGCGAACTCGTGGCGGCACGTGGCGTTCGTGGAGCAGCCACGCCCGGCGGGACATGGCAGCGCGGCGTTCGCCGGTACGCCCACCGGTACGACGGTCAGCGCGGCGTCGGCGGCGGTCGCCGCCGGCACGGCGGGGCCGACCGGCACCGACCCGGGTCTGCCGCCCGGGTCGCCGTCGGCCGCCGCGCGCATGGCCGACGGCGGCGCGACCAGCACCGGCCCGGCCGACGGCGGCGCGCAGCCACAGTTCCTGGGTATGCCGGGTGCGCGGCCGCCGGGGCGGGACAGCGGTGTGGAGGGTCGGTCGGATTTTCGGTGGTTGATGATGTCGGATGTGTGTAAGCACTGCACGCATGCGGCTTGTTTGGATGTGTGTCCGACGGGGTCGTTGTTCCGGACGGAGTTCGGGACGGTGGTGGTGCAGGAGGACATCTGTAATGGGTGTGGGTACTGCATTTCGGCGTGTCCGTACGGGGTGATTGATCAGCGTAAGGGTGATGGTCGGGCGTGGAAGTGCACGCTGTGTTACGACCGTCTGGGTGTGGGGATGACGCCGGCGTGTGCGCAGGCGTGTCCGACGGAGTCGATCCAGTACGGGCCCCTCGACGAGTTGCGGGAGCGGGCGGCGGCGCGGGTGGCGACGTTGCACGGCCGGGGTGTTCCCGAGGCCCGCTTGTACGGGCACGACCCGGAGGATGGTGTGGGTGGTGACGGGGCGTTCTTCCTGTTGTTGGACGAGCCGGAGGTGTACGGGTTGCCGCCGGACCCGGTGGTGACCACCCGGGACCTACCGGCCATGTGGAAACGCGCCGGCATCGCCGCGCTCGCCATGGCGGCGGCCACCGTCGCCGCCTTCGTGGGGAGATCCTCGTGAGCCCGGAGCGCCAGCCGGTGGGCGACCGGTTCCGCCGGTTCCGCGACCGACTGGCCGCCGCGAGCCTCGACCTACCGGGCCAGAGGCAGGCGGACGACGGCACCGATGTGGCCGTGCCGGCCCGCGCCCACGAGGATCGGACGCCGCAACCCCACGACGATCGGCCGGCGCAGCCCCGGGAGAACGCCGCGCGGCGCTCCCGGCGCGGTCGTCGCGGTGGCGGGGAGGAGCTGCGGGTCCCCGAGGCCGAGTTCACCTCCTACTACGGCCGGCCCATCCTCAAGGCCCCGGTGTGGAAGTGGGACATCGCCGCGTACCTGTTCACCGGCGGTCTGGCCGCCGGCTCGTCGCTGCTGGCCGCCGGAGGTCAACTCACCCGCCGCCCGGCGCTGCGCCGCGCCGGCCGGGTCACCGCGCTGGGCGCCGTCAGCGCCAGCGCGGTCTTCCTCATCCGGGACCTGGGCCGGCCGGAGCGGTTCCATCACATGCTGCGGGTGGCGAAGCTGACCTCGCCCATGTCGGTAGGCACCTGGATCCTCAGCGCGTTCGGGCCGGCCGCCGGGTTGGCGGCGATCGCCGAGACCGCCGACTGGCTGCCCCGGCACGGTCCGCTCGGGTTGGTCGGTCGGGCTCTGCCGCCGGCCGGGCACGCCGCCGGGCTGGTCGCCGCCGTCACCGCGCCCGCCCTGGCGACGTACACCGGGGTCCTGCTCGCCGACACGGCGGTGCCGTCGTGGCATGAGGCGTACCCCGAGTTGCCGGTCATCTTCGCGGGCAGCGCGCTGGCCAGCGGCGCGGGCGTCGGTCTGCTCGCCGCGCCGCCGTCGCAGGCCGGGCCGGCCCGCCGGATGGCGGTGGCCGGGGCGGCCCTGGAGCTGTACGGCGCGCACCGCGTGGAGACCCGTCTCGGGCTGCTCAGCGAGCCCTACCGGTCGGGTCGGCCGGGCCGGCTGTTGCGCGCCGGTCGGCTGCTGACCACCGCCGGGGTGGCCGGGGCGCTGCTGGGTCGGCGTAGTCGCGCCGTCGGGGCGTTGTCCGGGGCCGCGCTGCTGGGCGCGTCGGTCGCCACGCGGTTCGGCATCTTCTACGGCGGCGTCGCGTCCGCCCGCGACCCCCGCTACACCGTCGTGCCGCAACGCGAGCGGGTGAACGCCCGGCGGACCGAGGTGGATCCGACGACTGACTGAGCGGTCGCACCGGCGTTGTGATCGAATGTGCGACGGAGGCGTTCAGGCGGCTGGTGCCCCTCCCGGTCTTCAAAACCGGTGTGGTCCGGGACCCGGGCCAGGCGGGTTCGATTCCCGTCCGTCTCCGCCAACGGCGGCAGGAGTGACGTGATGCGTGACGGCAGCGAGGACCCGCGACGTCGGGTGCCCCGCACCGACACCCTCCTCGCCGATCCGCAGCTGGCGGCGGCCATCGCGACCCTCGGCCGCGAGCGGGTCAAGGCCGCCGTCGTGCGGGCGCAGACGCGGGCTCGCCGTGGTGAGATCGCCCCCGAGGAGGTGCGGGACGCCTCCGTCGCCGGACTGCCCGCGCCGGGTCCCCGCGCGGTGCTCAACGCCACCGGTGTCGTGCTGCACACCAACCTGGGCCGGGCGGCGCTGTCGCCGGCCGCCGTCGCGGCGGTCGTCGCGGCCGCCGGGCACACCGACGTCGAACTGGACCTGAACACCGGGCGCAGAGCCCGTCGGGGCCGCGACGCCCTCGACGCGCTCGCCGCCGCCGTGCCCGACGCCGCCGCCGTGCACGTGGTCAACAACGGCGCTGCCGCGCTGGTGCTGGCGGCCACGGTGTTGGCCGCCGGCCGGGAGATTGTGGTCAGCCGCGGCGAACTCGTCGAGATCGGCGACGGCTTCCGCCTACCGGACCTGCTGGTAAGCACCGGCGCGCGACTGCGCGAGGTGGGCACCACCAACCGCACGACGCTCGACGACTACGCCGCCGCCGTCGGCCCGCAGACCGGGTTCGTGCTGAAGGTGCACCCGTCGAACTTCCAGGTCACGGGCTTCACCTCGGCCGTGCCGGTGCGCCAACTGGCCACCCTCGACGTGCCGGTGGTCGCCGACATCGGCTCCGGGCTGCTCGCACCGGATCCGTTGCTGCCCGACGAGCCGGACGCGGCCAGCACCCTGCGCGCCGGCGCGGCCCTGGTCACGGCGAGCGGCGACAAACTGCTCGGCGGCCCGCAGGCCGGCCTGCTGCTCGGCGACGCCGCGCTCGTCGAACGCCTACGCCGCCACCCGCTGGCCCGCGCGCTGCGCGTCGACAAGCTCACCCTGGCGGCGTTGGCCGCCACGCTGCACCGGCCGGACACCCCGACGCGGACCGCGCTGCACGCCGATCCGGCCGTCCTACGTCGCCGGGTGGAGCTGCTACGCGACCGGCTCGGCGCGGACGGACGCAAGGCGGAGGTCGTGGAGGCGGTCGCCGTCGTCGGCGGTGGCGGCGCTCCCGGCGTCGAGCTGGAATCGTGGGCGCTGAGCCTGCCCGAACGGTACGCCGTCCCGCTGCGCACCGGAGACCAGCCGGTGCTGGGTCGGGTGGTGCGGGGCCGACTCCTGCTCGACCTGCGGTGCGTGCCCGTCGACGCCGACGACACGGTCCTGGCCGCCGTGCTGCGCGTACCCGGGGACGACTGAGCATGTTCGTCGTCGCCACCGCCGGGCACGTCGACCACGGCAAGTCGACCCTGGTCCGGGCGTTGACGGGGATGGAACCGGACCGGTGGGCCGAGGAACGCCGCCGGGGCATGACCATCGACCTGGGGTTCGCCTGGACGACGTTGCCGTCCGGCGGCACGATCGCCTTCGTCGACGTACCCGGGCACGAGCGGTTCGTGCCGAACATGCTCGCGGGGGTCGGTCCGGTGCCGGCCGCGCTGATCGTGGTCGCCGCCGACGAGGGGTGGATGCCGCAGTCCGCCGAGCACCTGGCCGCGCTCGACGCGCTCGGCGTCGGGTGCGGCCTGCTGGTGGTGACCCGCGCGGATCTCGCCGACCCGGGGCCGGCGACGGAGCGCGCCCGGGACGAGATCGCGGCGAGCAGCCTCGGCGCGGTGGAGACGGTGGCGGTCAGCGGGTTGACCGGCGCCGGGCTGCCCCAGTTGCGGGCCGCGCTGGACCGGCTCGTCGCGCGGCTGCCCGACCCCGTCGCGGACGCGCCCGTGCGTCTCTGGGTGGACCGCAGCTTCACCGTGCGGGGCAGCGGCACCGTCGTCACCGGAACGCTGGGCGCCGGTCGGCTGCGGGTCGGCGACACCCTGGAACTGGCCGGCGTCGACGAGCCGGTCCGGGTCCGCGGCCTGCACTGCCTGGGCGAGGCCCGAGCGGAGGCGTCGGCCGTGTCCCGGGTGGCGGTCAACCTGCGGGGTACGCCCCGCGACCGGCTCGGCCGCGGCGACGCGCTGCTCACCCCGGGGCGGTTCCACCGCACCGACCTTCTCGACGTGCGGCTCACCGGTGACCCCGCCGCCGACCTGCCGTCCACCCTCACCCTGCACGTGGGGTCGGCGGCCGTGCCGGCGCGGGTGCGGCCGCTCGGCGTGGACACCGTCCGGCTGCGGTTGGCCCGCCCGCTGCCGTTGCTGGTCGGCGACCGGGCGCTGCTGCGTGATCCCGGCCGTCATCGGGTTGCCGGTGGGGTACGGGTCCTCGACGTCGCGCCGCCGCCACTGTCCCGCCGGGGCGCGGCGGTCGCCCGCGCGGCGGTCCTCGCCGAGCTGGACGGTCGCCCCGACCTGGCCGGCGAGCTGCGCCGCCGTCGCCTGGTCCGGGTCGGCGCGCTGCGGCGCATGGGTGTGCCGGTGGAGGCCACGCCGGTGGCCGCTGACTGGCTGGCCGATCCGGGGCACTGGCGGCAGCTCGGCGACCAGGTGACCGAGGAGGTCACCCGCTACGCCCGGGAGCACCCGTTGGAGGCGGGCATGCCGGTGGACGCGCTGCGGCAACGTCTCGCCCTGCCCGACCGGGCGCTGGTCGAGGCGCTGGTGCGTCCGCCGCTGCGGGTGCACGGTGGCCGGATCGGCACGGCCGCCGTCGACACCCTGCCCGAGCCGGTGGCGCGGGCCGTGCGGCGGGTGCGCGCCGAGTACGCCGACCGGCCGTTCCGCGCCCCGGAGGCGGACCGTCTCGTCGAACTGGGCCTGGGACCTCGGGAGATCGGCGCGGCGGTACGCGCCGGCGCGCTGCTGAGGCTGGCCGACACCGTGGTGCTGCTGCCCGACGCGCTCGACGCGGCGGTCACCGTCCTCGCCGGCCTGCCCCAGCCGTTCACCCTGTCGGCGGCCCGGCAGGCGCTGGACACCACCCGACGGGTGGCGGTGCCGCTGCTGGAACTGCTGGACCGCCGTGGCGCGACCCGTCGGCTGCCCGACGACGCGCGGGTCGTCGTCACCTGAGCGCGTCTCCGCGATGACCAGGGGTGGCCGGGGTTGCGGTGGGCTGTCAGGGTGGAGAGGTGGCCGAGCCGCTGCTGTCCCCGTCGCGGTCGTCACGTGACCGGTGGCGTGGTGTCGTCGCGGGCGCGATGCGCTGGGGATTGCCGCTGCTGTGGGTGCTGTGGGCTGCGCTGGCGTGGTGGGTGACCCCGCGCGAGGCGACGGCGGGCCAGCTCGACCGGGATCTGGCGGCGGGCCGTGTGGTGACCTTCCAGCGGGCGTCCGGCTGGGCCGACGACGACCTGTACTGGGGCAGCCGGCCGCACCTGCGGTACGACATGCGGGGCGCGATGATCGCGTGGAGCGTGCCGAGCGGTCGGGTGCGGTACGCCTTTGTCGACCCGCCCAACGCGCAGGCGCAGTCCCTCGTACCGGAGGCGACCGAGCGGCCCGACGGGTTGGACGCGCGGCTGGCCGCGTCGGCGCGCCCGTGGCAGGCCTCCGGCGTCGCCGCGCACCGGCTCGCTGACACCGCCGGGCTGCTCGCTGGCGCGGTGACCCTGATGTGGCTGGTCCGGCTGGTCGGTGGGGCCCCACCGGCGGTCGGCACCCGGTGGTTCTGGTGGTGGATCGGGCTCCTCCCGTTCGGCGTGGGCGTGCTGGCCTGGTCGTACCGGGAGATCTGGCGACCGCCGCCGGTGCCGCCGCCCGCTCGCGGCTCGGGGTGGCGCGGCGTCGGTTGGCTGCTGCTCGCCGGGATCGGCATCGCCATGCTGGTGTCCGCCGCGCGGGCTCTGCTCGGTGCCGCCGTGGTGCCGGGCTAACCGGCCCCCAAACCGTCGGCGGTCACCTACGGTGACGCCATGGACCCTTCGGCGGTCTGGCGGGACCGGCAGCACCAGTGGCGGATCGAGGCGTACCGCGCCCCGGACCTGCGGTTCGCCATCTACGCGACGAACGGGCCCACCGAGTCGGTGCCGCTGTGGCTGTTCGGCATGACGGCGCTGGCCCGGTGGTTGATGACGCACTCCATCTCGCTGGACGACCTGGAGGTCGACTAAACGCACGCGGGAGCCGGCCGCGCTGCGGTTGAGTGACGGAAGGGCGGTCGACGGGGGTGCGTGGTGGGCGGTCAGCTCGGGCAGTTGGCGCTGGTCGCCGTCCTGGTGCTGGTCAACGCCGCGCTGTCCGGCAGCGAGATGGCGCTGGTGACGCTGCGCGAGGGGCAGTTGCGACGGTTGGGTCGGCGCAGCCGGGCCGGCGAGCGGCTGGTCCGGCTGTCCCGGGACCCGAACCGCTATCTGGCCACCATCCAGCTCGGCATCACCCTGGCCGGGTTCCTCGCCTCGGCGGCGGCCGCCGTGTCCCTCGCCCAGCCACTGGTCGGCCCGTTGGGTTTCCTCGGCGCGGCGGCCCGTCCGGCCGCGGTGCTGCTGGTGACGGTGGCCCTGACCTTCGTCACGCTGGTGATCGGCGAGTTGGCGCCGAAGCGGCTGGCGATGCAGCGCGCCGAGCGGTGGGCGCTGCTCAGCGCCGGCCCCCTGGACCTGCTCGCCCGGGTGTCCCGCCCGGCGGTGTGGCTGCTCAGCTCGACGACCGACGTGGTGGTCCGCCTCGCCGGCGGGAACCCACGGGCCAGCCGTGAGGAGATGACCGAGGAGGAGCTGCGGGAGATGCTGGCCACCCAGCGGGGACTGTCGGCGCAGCAGCGGGAGATCCTGACCGGCGCGTTCGACATCGCCGGTCGGACGCTGCGGGAGATCCTGGTGGCCCGCCGGGAGGTGACCACGTTGCCGGCCGACCTGCCCGCCGCCGAGGGGGTTCGTCTGCTCGGCGTCGCCGGCCGGTCCCGTGCGCCGGTCACCGGCCCGGGCGGCCTCGACGAGGTGGTCGGCGTGGTGCACATCCGCGACCTGGTCCGGGCCGAGGCCGGCACGGTGGGGGAGCGGGCCCGGCCGCCGCTACTGCTGCCGGTCACCGTGGCGGTCGCCGACGCGCTGCGCTGCCTGCGCCAGGAACACCAGCAGATGGCCCTCGTGGTGGACGAGCACGGTGGCATCGACGGCATCGTCACGCTGGAGGATCTGCTGGCCGAGGTCGTCGGCGAGCTGTACGACGAGACCGACCGCGACGTGCGCGGTGTGGTCCGGGAGTCGGACGGGTCGCTGCTGGTGCCCGGTGACTTTCCCCTGCACGATCTGCCCGACGTGGGGGTGCGGCTGAGCTTCCCGCTGTCCCGGGAGTACACGACGGTGGCGGGGCTGGTGCTGTCCCGGTTGCGGCACCTGCCGGGGACTCCCGGTGAGACGGTGCGGTTGCCCGGGTTGACCATCGAGGTGGTGGAGGTCGCCGACCGGGCGGTGCGCCGGGTACGGCTGCGAGGCTTCGTCGCCGAACAGTGACCGCACCCCCGAAAGAGGGACAAAACGCGTGAATAGTCACGGTGCGAAGGTGCCCCGCTTACGGTGCGGTACGTGAAGGACCGAGGGTTACGTACGTTCGTCACCGTCCTCGCCGGCCTCGCGGTGATCTATTTCGGCAGCACCGGCCGCAGCCCCGAGGAGGGCCGGGGCATCTCCGGCGGCGTCATCGTCCTGGCGCTGCTCGCCGCGCTGCTGGTGTGGCACCTGACCCGACCGGGGGACAAGACCGTCAAGTGAGCGGCTCAGCCGGCGGCGACACGGGCGACCTCACCGGCGGACTCCTCGCCGAGCGCCACCCGTACCAGCGCCGAGGCGAGCCGACCGAACTCCGGTTCGTCGACCAGGGACGCCAGCCGGTCCGGTGAGCCCGGCAGACCCAACCGCTTCGCGCCGGCGAGGGCCCGCCGGTCGGCGTACGGGCGCACGTCGGACCAGACCGTCTGCGCCTCGCGCAGGTAGATGTCCGCGCCGGTGGGTCCGATGCCGGGGAACTCGGTGAGCCGTCGACGCAGCCCCGCCGGGTCGCCCTGGGCATCGCGGTGCAGCCGACGCAGGTCGCCGTGCCACCGGTCCAGACACAGCCGGGCCCCGGTGCCCAGCATGGTGGCGGTGCGTTCGTCGTAGCGGCGGTAGTGACCACGCCCCAACGCGTCGACCCGCTGCTGCCAGCTCGCCGCCTCCATCGCCTGCGGTGTGCGGTAGCCGGCCGCGAACAACTCCCGCGCCGCGTCCACCGCGACGCAGGCCCGGATCCGGGTGCTCAACAGGGTGGCCAGCACCAGCAGCTGGTACAGCGGGCCGGGACGGTCGGCCAGCCGGATGCCGGCCTCCTCGGCGTACGTGTCGCCACGCCGGTCCAGCAGGACCCGCACCACCGCTCGATCGTCACCCACACCACGGGGGTACCCGCCGCACGCCCGGCTAGCCCTCCCGACGCCAGCCAGGACCGGAATGTGGCCGGATCCGACGGGTATGCGGCCGGTGGAGGCGGTCCATGCCGCCTGCCGTACCGGGAGGGAGACGCTCGTGGTGAACCCGCAGCAGGAGGAGTTCCGGCGTAACGCCAAGGGAGCGACCAGCCAGGACAGCAAGGGGCCCGGACCGTCGGGTCATCCGCTCAACCGTGGCTCGTCGCGGGGGGACGCCGGCCGGCCGGTGCCCAAGGGTCAGGTGTCGCCGTACGGCCCGGCGGGTGAGCCGGTCGCCGAGGACGACAGCGACACCCGCTCCTAACGACCGTGGCCTGACGGC
Source organism: Micromonospora sp. NPDC049107 (assembly GCF_040648595.1). NCBI lineage: Bacteria > Bacillati > Actinomycetota > Actinomycetes > Micromonosporales > Micromonosporaceae > Micromonospora > Micromonospora sp. NPDC049107. Next base: position 917,099 of record NZ_JBEZEC010000001.1, on the reverse strand, counting down.
CGTCGCAGCCTGTTCCAGGTGGCGGCGGCCGTCAGCCCGTACGCCAGGTGCGGGATGATGTCGGAGATCCAGTCCGAGCGCCGCCAGGTACGGGGATCGCTGATGCCCAGCGCCGTGATGGACCCGTCGGTCATCGCCATGACGCCGGCGCCGAGCACGCCGGTGGCCATCGGCAACGGCTGCCGTCGGCCCCCGGCGTAGAGCGCGAAGGCCATGCCGGCGGCGATGCCCAGCCCGTAACCGATCAGGGGGCCGAGCCCCGAGCGGCGGGTGGCCGCCCGGGGCTCCGGTCCCAGGTCCACGTGCGCGAGGTGGGCCAGCTTGTCGACGGTCTGCTCCGGCGTGCTGCTCGCCGGCCGCGCCCGCAGCGCGATGTCGAGGTAGCCGACCACGTTCAGCGCGGTGCTGCCGACCGCGCCGGCGATCGCGCCGTCGGCCAGGTCGACGCCCCTCACTTCGGGTCGCCCGGTTCGCGTTCGCTCTTGGGACCGTACGTGCGCTCACCGCGCACGACGCCCCGTTGGCCGCGATCCTCCTGCAGGATCCGGTTGGCGACCTGGTTGGCCTTGCCGTCGGGTACCCGACGTCCGGAGTCGTCGATCGCGTTGCGCAGGCGCGCCCGCTGCTTGTCGTACGCGTTGCTGCCCGGCCGTGGTCCTGGCATCTGCTGCCTCCTTCGTCGCCGTTGGCGTACCGCGGCCGTCTACCCGTTGGGCGGCGGACCAACCCCGGGGCGTCAGCGGGGACCGCGCACCACCTCGACCGGGCAACGCGCGTGGTGCAGCGCCGACTGGCTCACCGACCCCAGCAGCAACCCGGTCACCTCGCCGCGCCCCTGCCCCCCGACGACCAGCAGTTGCGCGTCAGCGGACGCCTCGGCGAGCACGGCGCTGGCGCGTTCCCGGGTCGCCCGGCACGTCAGGCGCAACCCCGGATGGCGGTCGGTCAGCCCGTGCAGCCAGCCGCCGAGCAGCCGCTCCTGTTCGTCGTGCAACCGCGCCTCGTCGTACACCAGGGGTTGCAGGTCGCCGGGACCGCTGCTGCCGGGGTGCCGGTAGGCGTGCACCGCGCGCAGCGGCACGCCGCGCGCCACCGCGGCCTCGGCGGCGACGTCGGCGGCGAGCAGCGACGCCGGTGAGCCGTCCAGCCCCACCACCACCGGGCCGTCGGGGCGTTGCTCGCCGCGGGCGACCAGCACCGGGCAGTCGGCGTACGCGCTGACCTGCACCGCTACCGAGCCGACGACGAGCCCGGAGAAGCCGCCCAGTCCCCGGTCGCCGAGCACGATGAGCGCGGCGGTCGGGGACTCGCCCACCAGCACCGCGGCGGCCTCGCCGTCGATGATCTCCCCGGAGACCGTCAGCCCGGGTGTGGTCGCCTCGGCCTCGGCCACGGCGGCGGCGACCAGCTCCTGTGCCCGCTCGCGCAGTCCGACGCCCGGCGGCGCGCCGGACGGAGGTGCCACGGGTACTCGTAGCAGCGGCCAGATGAAACCGTGCACCACCCGCAGCGGCCGGTGCCGGCGGACCGCCTCGGCGGCGGCCAGGCGCACGGCGCGCAGGGACGGCTGCGAGCCGTCCACGCCGACCACCACCGCCGCGCTGTTCGCCGCGTTCACCGCCCACCCCCCGCCGGGCCAGTATCGCGGGCGTGGCGGCGCGGCGGAGCGATACCGCCGCTCGGGCACCGGTCGGTACGCTGGCGACGACCCGAGGGGAGGAGCGCCGTCGATGGGTGAACCGGACGAGCCGAGCACCGCTCGCATGATCGACTACTGGCTCGGTGGGGAGCACCACTTCGGCGTCGACGTGGCCGCCGCGACCGCTTTCGAGCAGGCGTACGGGCCGTGCGCGCCGGTCTTCGCGGAGCTGCGGGCGTTTCTCGGCCGGGCGGTCCGGGCGATCGTCGAGCAGGGCGTGGACGGGTTCCTGGTCTTCGGGGCGGGGGTGCCCACGATGGGCAACGTGCACGAGGTCGCTCCCGAGGCCAGCGTGCTCTACACCGACGTCGATCCGGTGACCATCCGGCTGGGTCAGCGGATCCTCGCCGGCAGCGACCGGGCGGGCTACGGCTACGGCGACGCCACCGACATCGGTACCATCGACCCGGCCCAACTGCACCGCTTCGTACCCGGGTGGGGGCGACGGCCGGTGGGGCTGGTCTTCCTCGGGCTCGCCGCGTTCCTCGACGACGACACGCTGAGGCGCACCCTCGACGAGTTGTACGCGGCGGCGGCGCCGGGCAGCCTGCTGGCCGTGGACTTCGACACCGAGGAGCTGGCCGCCCACCCGCAGGCGTTGGCGATGATGGGGCCGGCGTTCCGGATGCGACCCGCGGCGGCGTTCGCGCCGCTGCTGGGCCGGTGGACGCCGACGTCGGACGGAATCGTCCCGGTCAACCGCTGGCGGCCCGCCGGCGTGCCGGTCGACGTGCCGGACGCCTTCCACGGTGTCCTGGCGACGCGCGGCGCCGACTGACCCGCGACGACGGGTTGTCCGGGGTCTCCGTATGATGCTTGCCCTGTAGCAAGTTTTTGGAGGGACGACCAAGCATGGTGGACGCGCCGGACGGGGTGTCGCGCGCGCTACGCGAAGCCGCGCCCGACCAGTTGGCGGAGGCGGCGGACCGGGCGATCCGGGCGGCGTTGGGCGCGGTGCGCACCGACGTGTTCGTCGCCGACTACCGGATCAGCGGGCTCTGGCCCGTGCTGGACCCGGACCTGCCGGCGGCCGGAGCCCTGGCCGGGCACACCGTGGCGCAGCGCTGCTTCTCCAGCCAGCAGCCGGTGCGCGACGGTCTCGAGGACGGGGCCTGCCGGCTCTACCTGCCCCTGACGGTGTGGGGGGAGCGCCTCGGCGTGCTGCTCATCGAGCTGCCGACCGTGCCCGGCCCGGCGGTCACCGGCCGTGCCACCGACATCGCCGGTGACCTGGCGGTGGCGATGCGGGCCGCGGACCGGGAGACCGACCGGTACCGCCGGGCCCGTCGTCGGGAGCGGCTCAGCATGGCCGCCGAGATGCAGTGGGACCTGCTACCCGGGCGCAGCGTGGCACACCGCTGCTTCCACCTGGCCGGGCAGTTGGAACCGGCGTACACCGTCGGTGGAGACCACTTTGACTGGTCGTTGGACGGGGAACGGCTGACGTTGACGGTGCTCAACGGCGAGGGCAACGGCCTGGCCGCGTCGCTGCTGACGGCGGTGACCGTCAACGCCATGCGCAACGCCCGCCGCTCCGACGGCGGCCTCGTGGAGCAGGCGGAGTTGGCCTCGGACACGGTCTACTACCAGCACCGGGGCCGTCGACACGTGGCCACGTTGCTGCTGGAGCTGGACATCGCCACCGGGCGGGTACGGGCGGTCGACGCCGGTTCGCCGCACCTGCTGCGGATGCGCGGCGCGACCGTCGAGCCGATGACGCTGGATCAGCAGTTGCCGCTGGGCATGTTCGCCGAGACCCGCTACGAGGTGCAGGAGTTCCAGCTCGCGCCGGGTGACCGGGTCTTCGTGGTCAGCGACGGGGTGTGGGCGGCCGAGCCGGCGGGGCGGGAGCCGTACGGGCAGCGGATGTTGGCTCGTTCGCTGCGCGCCACTCGGTTGCAGCCGGCGACCGAGGCGGTTGGTACGGTGATGCGCGAACTACACGCCTACCACGCGGATTCCGATTTGCGCGACGACGCCGTCGTCGTCTGCCTCGACTGGCATGGTCCGCGTGGGCGGGATGGCGGATGAGAGTCGCCGCCACCGTCCCGGGCGGGCACCAGCGCGACGACGGCAGGGGACATCGGGTGGAGCGACCGGCGGATCTCGCCGCGGCGATCAACGCGGCCGCAGAGACGCTGATCGCCGTGCTCGACTCGGCGGCGTCACGGCATCAGGTGCCCCCCACGCAGTTGCGGGTGCTGATGCTGATCAGTGGCCGTCCGGAGACCAATGTCAACGGGCTGGCGGAGCTGCTGGACGTGGTGCCCTCCTCGGCCAGCCGACTGTGCGACCGGTTGGAGGCGACCGGCCTGCTGCGTCGCGTGGCGGATCCGCGGGACCGGCGGGAGGTGCGGTTGGTGCCCACCGCCGCCGCGTTGACGCTGTTGCGGGAGTTGGCGGAGCGGCGCCAGCGCGCGGTGCAGGCCGTGCTGGACAGGATGCCGCCCCGGACGCAGCACGACCTGTTGGCGTCCCTGTTGGCGTTCGGCCGCGCGGCGACGCAGACGGTGCCGGAGCAGCAGGCCGACCAGGCAGCGGTCCAGACGGCCTGACACGTTCCACTAGTATCCTAGGACGCTCTGGCGGTGGTGATCCACACCACACCGCCACACCACCGCGCCGACAGCGCACGGCGGCCGGGCCGTCGACGAGAGCCCGATATAGTGGCAGCGCACTTAACCGGCCCGCGATCTCGGTGATCGCGGGCCGTATCAGGGCAGAGGTCCCGTCCCGGGGCCGCAGGGGAGCCGGTGGTTGCCGGCCCGACAGCGCGTACGACCTCCGCCGCGCCCGATCTCGGCCCGGCGTCGGGGCGTGCCGTGAAGGAGGTTCGGTGTCGCGTCGGCCGGCTCAGGCAGAGCACCCGCGGGACACCGGCGAGCAGACGCCCGGCGACCAGGTGCTCACCCTGCCCAACCTGATCAGCTTCGGGCGGCTGCTGGGCGTACCCCTGTTCCTCTATCTCTTCCTGGTCTCCCGGGCGGACGTCGCGGCGGTGGTGGTGCTGGCCATCGGCGGCACCACCGACTGGGTCGACGGTTGGATCGCCCGCCGACTGCGGCAGGTGAGCCGGCTCGGTGAGCTGCTCGACCCGCTCGCCGACCGGCTCTACATCCTCGCCACGTTGCTGGCCTTCACCGCCCGGGGGGTGGTGCCGTGGCAGTTCACGGCGGCGCTGCTGGCCCGGGAGCTGCTGCTGCTCGGTTCGCTGGCGGTGCTGCGCCGCTTCGGGTACGGGCCGCCGCCGGTGCACTACGTGGGCAAGACCGCCACGTTCCTGCTGCTCGCGGCGTTCCCGGTGCTGCTGCTGGCCACCGAGTGGAGCGCGGCGGCGACGGCCACGGCCGCGATCGGCTGGGGATTGGCCTGGTGGGGGCTGGTGCTCTACTGGGTGGCCGGCGCGATGTACGTGGTGCAGGCGTCGCGGTTGGTGCGCGGGGCGCGTGGCCGGGACGCGGCCGCGTGAGCGCGACGCCGCCGACGCCGCGGCCCCGCCCGGATCGGGTGTACGCGCCGGACTTCCTCACCGAGTTGTTCCGTAACCCGCTGGACCCGGGGTACGCGGACGCGGCCGCCGCGCGCCGGCGGGGGTCGTCTCCGGACGCGCCCCGGGGCTGGGCGGCGCGGTCGGTCGGCCTGGTCGTGGTGGTGGTGCTGGGTTTCCTGTTCGCGGTGGCGTACCGCCAGACGATGGCGGACGAGCCGGGGCGCGCCCAGGCGCGCTCGGGGCTGGTGGCGCAGATCAAGGAGCGGGAGAGTCAGACCGACCGGTTGTCGGCGCGGGCGGACCAGCTGCGTGAGGAGGTCAGCCGGCAGCGGGACGCGGCGTTGAGCGGTTCGGCCGCGGCGCGTCTGCGGGACCTGGAGGCGAGCACCGGGCTGGGTCGGGTGCGGGGTGACGGTGTGGTGGTGCGCCTGGCGGACGCTCCGGGGAACGCGGATGCGGTGACCGGTGCGGGCGCGGGGCCGCCGCGGGTGCTGTACAGCGACCTGCAGGGTGTGGCGAACGCGTTGTGGAGTGCCGGCGCGGAGGCGATCGCGATCAACGGCCAGCGGTTGACGTCGACGTCGACGATCCGTTCGGCGGGTGAGGCGATCCTGGTGGATTTCCGGCCGGTGACGGGGCCGTACGAGGTGTCGGCGACGGGTCCGGGGTCGATGCGGCGCAAGTTCGAGGACAGTCGGAACGCGGCGCTGATGCGGGAGGTCGCGCAGAAGACCGGGTTGTCGTTCGGTGTGCGGGAGGCGGAGGACCTCACCCTGCCGGCGGCGCCGGAGCCGCAGCTACGCTACGCCAAGCCGTCGGTCAGTCCGAGCCCTTCGGGGTCGGGTGGCCGGTCTGGCAGTCCTGGGTCGTCGGGTTCGCCGGGGACCGCTAGTCCTTCCGGAGGTGGCGGATGATCGCGGTGCTGGCGTTGCTCGCCGGTGTGGTGCTCGGGGTGTGGCTTGATCCCACGGTGCCGTCGGCGTTGCAGCCGTACCTGCCGATCGCGGTGGTGGCCGCGTTGGACGCGGTGTTCGGTGGGGTGCGGGCGAAGTTGGACCGCATCTTCGACGACAAGCAGTTCGTGGTGTCGTTCATCTCGAACGTGCTGGTGGCGGGCCTGATCGTGTATCTGGGTGACCAGTTGGGCGTGGGTGGGCAGTTGTCCACCGGTGTGGTGGTCGTGCTGGGTGTGCGGATCTTCGGAAATGTGGCGGCGATCCGTCGGCACCTGTTCCGGGCGTAGGTTTGACAGCGATGAGCGACGAGCAGGATGAGACGGGGACGGGCTGGCCGCAGCCGGTGGTGCCGGGGCGGCCCGGTGGGCCGGCGGGTGAGCCGGATCCGCGGCCGGATGCGCCGGATCCGGACGAGTTGAGTCCGTTGGCGCCGCGCGGGCCGGTGTCGGAGCCGCAGCCGGACGACGCGGAGCCGGAGGTGGTGCCGGCCGATGACGGGGCGACGGTGGACCTGCGCGCGGTGTCGCGGGCGGGGGAGCCGGCGGTGTCGTCGGACGAGCCGGACGTGCCGCCGGCCGCGCCCGCGGTGACCGGTCGGTCGCGGTGGAGCGCGGCCGGGGTGATGATCGCGGTGTTGTTGGCGTTGCTGGGGTTCACGCTGGTCGTGCAGTTGAAGACGACGTCGACGGATCCGACGTTGGGGGCGACGCGTCAGGAGGACCTGGTGCGGATCCTGTCGGATCTGGACGCGCGGGAGAGTCGCCTGCAGCAGGACATCCGGGCGTTGGAGGACAGTCAGCGGCAGTTGGCCTCGGGTGAGCAGGGTCGGCAGGCGGCGTTGGACGAGGCGACGCGTCGGGCGGACGAGCTGGGGATTCTGGCGGGTACGTTGCCGGCGGTGGGCCCGGGGCTGACGGTGCAGTTCTCCAGTGGGGTGAAGCCGATCACGGCGAACCGGGTGTTGGACGCGGTGCAGGAGTTGCGGGGCGCGGGCGCGGAGGCGATGCAGATCTCCGGTGGTGACCGGGCGACGGTGCGGGTGATCGCGTCGACGTACTTCCTGGATGGGGAGAACGGGTCGCTGATGGTGGAGGGGCGTCGGTTGACGGGTCCGTACACGATCACGGTGATCGGTGATCCGGCGACGATGCGTACGGCGTTGAACATTCCTGGTGGGGTGGTGGCGTCGGTCCGGGGTGACGGCGGTAACGTGACGTTTGGGGAGCGTGAGGTTGCCGAGGTTTCGGCGCTGCACGTGCCGACCAAGTAGGAAACACGCCCGTCCGGTCTCCTGACCGGCGCGGCCGCGCCGGGCCCGGGTGGTCCGGGGCACGATGGATGAGGACGCGTCTGGTGATTCCCGAGGATCTGCGATACACCGCCGAGCATGAGTGGGTGGCGGGTGACGGTACCGGTTCGATCCGGGTCGGCATCACGCACTTCGCGCAGGACGCGTTGGGTGACATCGTGTACGTGCAGTTGCCGGAGGCGGGTGCGGTCGTGGCGGCCGGTGACTCGTTGGGTGAGATCGAGTCGACCAAGAGCGTGTCGGAGATCTACGCGCCGGTCGCGGGTACGGTGGCCGCGCGGAACGAGGCGCTGGGCGACACTCCTGAGCTGATCAACACGGATCCGTACGGTGCGGGTTGGTTGGTGGAGATCACGCCGGCTGATCCGACGGCGACCGACGGGTTGCTCACGGCGGGCGCGTATCAGAAGATCACCGAAGGCTGAGTGTGCTTGATCCGGCGTGCGGGATGTCTGCGCGCGTCCGGTTGCCCTGCATTTCGGCGCTGGCTAGGCTCGCCCAGTCGACCGAGAAGAACCCATTAGTTGTGCGTTGTGGAATTGCCTTCCCGGGCACGGGGAGCCAGCCGCCGGGTGTTGGAGTGCCCGGCGGCCAGACCCGCCATTACCCGACGCCGACCGAACAGATCCGTGAGGTGGTCCCATGACGCGCCCAGACGACGAGTTCCCCCCGCTCGACGTCACCTCGACGCTCAATCTCGGCTCGCTCGACGAAGTGCTGGAGGGGCCGGACACCGATGTGGTGCCGAGCCGGATGTCCGGTTCGTTGCCGCCGGGTATGGCGCTGCTGGTGGTTCGTCGCGGTCCGAATGCGGGTGCCCGGTTCCTGTTGGACCACGACGTGACGACCAGTGGCCGGCATCCGGACAGTGACATCTTCCTCGATGACGTGACGGTGTCGCGTCGGCACGCGGAGTTCCACCGTGATGGTGGGACGTTCACGGTGCGGGACGTGGGTAGCCTCAATGGCACGTACGTGAATCGTGAGCGGGTCGAGGCGGCCACGTTGAGCAATGGTGACGAGGTTCAGATCGGTAAGTTCCGGGTGGTGTTCATCGCCGGTCCGCGCCCGGAGGAGGAGGCCGGCCGGGGGTGAACGAGCCTGCGGCCTCCACGCCACCCGGGGCGGCCCGGTCCCAGCCGCTGATGAGCATCGGTGAGGTGCTGGGTCAGTTGCGGGTGGATTTCCCGGACACCACGATTTCGAAGTTGCGGTTCCTCGAGGCCGAAGGGCTGGTTGAGCCGCAGCGGACGGCGTCGGGTTACCGGAAGTACAGCTGGGACGATGTGGCGCGGTTGCGGTTCGTGTTGACCGCGCAGCGGGACAGGTACCTGCCGTTGCGGGTGATCCGTGAGCAGTTGGCCGAGTGGGATTCGTCCGGTGAGCAGCCGGAGCGGTCGCGGCCGGCGTTGGTGGCGGTGGGGCCTGATGGTGCGGTTCCGGGTCGGGAGTCGGCGGAGCCGGCCGAGTCGTCGCAGGTGCGGCTCGGCCGGGCTGAGTTGGTGGCCCGCAGTGGGGTCGACGAGTCGACGCTTGTGGAGTTGGAGCGGCTCGGTGTGCTGGTGTCGGATCCGCCGGGGTGGTATGACGCGGATGCGTTGATCATCGCGTCGGCGGTGGCGGGTCTGGCGGCGTACGGGTTGGAGCCGCGGCATCTGCGGGGTTATCGGACTGCGGCCGATCGTGAGGTCGGGTTGTTCGCGCAGTTGGTGGCGCCGTTGGCGCGGCAGAGTGACCCGGCGGCGCGGGCGCGGGCGGCGGAGACGGCGCGGGAGTTGGTGGCGTTGTCGGAGCAGTTGCACGCGGCGTTGGTGCGGGTGGGGTTGCGGTCGACGTTGGGTCGGTGAGGTGCCCGGCAGGTGCGGCGGAGCGGAAAGATCTCTTCTCTGAAGCGTGCCGTAGGCTTGCCGGGGTAACCCCTTTCTGGCGCGGACGTGGTGCTGTAGCGCATGGGACGGCCGTGTTGCGGTCCGTGTACCGTGCAGGGAAGGGCGCGGTGCGTAGGTTGACGACGACACGGAGGCGGCGGTGCGCGAGCTGAGCGTGGTCGGAGTTCGGGTGGAGCTGCCCAGCAACCAGCCGATCGTCCTGCTCAGGGAGGTCGAGGGCGACCGCTATCTGCCGATCTGGATCGGTGCGGTCGAGGCCACGGCTATCGCTTATGAGCAGCAGGGGGTCAAGCCGGCCCGCCCGTTGACGCATGATCTTTTGCGGGATGTGTTGGCGGCGTTGCAGGCGCCGTTGCAGGCGGTGGAGATCACCGAGCTCAAGGAGAACGTGTTCTACGCCGACTTGTTGATCGGTGACGGGGTGCGGGTTTCGGCGCGTCCGAGCGATTCGATCGCGTTGGCGTTGCGGGTTGGTGCGCCGATTCGTTGTGCCGAGCAGGTCCTCAGCGAGGCGGGGATCGTTATCCCTGATGAGCAGGAGGATGAGGTGGAGAAGTTCCGCGAGTTCCTGGAGCAGGTGCGTCCGGAGGACTTCGCGGGCTGAGCGGTTCGGGTGCCCGGCTGGTGTCACGGTGGGTGACGCTGGCGCGCGGTTGGTGATCTTTCTCGGTGGCTGCGCGGCGTGTCGCGCCGGTTCCTCCGCGGTAACCCCTGAAGGTGGCGTTAGGGTTGCCGTGTCGAGGGGTGCGCGTCGCAGGAAACGATGCGTCGCCGCACTGACGGGGAGGTTGTCCGCATGCACGAGCCGCAGGATCCCGATCCGGGTACACAGGTGAACGAGCCGGGTGTGACGCCTGAGGGTGACGGCTCGGTGGGCTACCGAGGTGTGACGGCGTGCCACGCGGTGGGCATCAGTTATCGGCAGTTGGATTACTGGGCTCGGACGACGTTGGTGGTGCCGAGCGTCCGGGACGCGTCGGGTTCGGGGACCCAGCGGTTGTACTCGTTCCGCGATCTGGTGGTGTTGAAGGTCGTGAAGCGGTTGTTGGATGCGGGGGTGTCCCTGCAGAACATCCGTAAGGCGATCGAGGCGCTGCGGTCGCGTGGTGTGGAGGATCTCGCGGGTATCACGCTGATCTCTGACGGGACGACGGTGTACGAGTGCCGGTCCCCGGAGGAGGTGGTCGACCTGTTGCAGGGTGGGCAGGGCGTGTTCGGGATCGCGATCGGTGGGGCCTTCAAGGAGATCCAGGGGTCGTTGTCGCATCTGCCGGCGGAGCCGGCGGCGAGCGGCCCGGCGGAGCCGGTGGTGGGGTCCTCGTCGGATCCGGTGGGGGATGAGTTGGCGGCGCGGCGGGCGCGGCGGCGCGCGGGTTGAGTAGCGCTGCGCGTCTGTCGGTGCGCGGTCCGTTGGTGTGGGTGACTTTTTTTGGGCACGCCCGGCTGGTGACTGTGGGTCAGGGCGGTCGACGTTGGGTGGCTGTTCCCCGGTCGATGAATCCATGGTGGACACTGTCTGTGGTGCTCCGGTTGCGGTGGGTGGAATCTCGGGTGGACCGTGGTGACGGTGCGTGTCCACCAGTTGTCGGGAATCGGATAGGGGGGCCCTGACCGGAGGTTGCGGGCACGCTATGGTCCGTCACGGTCCCCGCCGTGGTGCCCCGTGGCACGCGGGTGTCGCGTCGGTGGCCGTAGCCCCTGCGCGTCACCGCGCGCGACCTTTCACCCCCGGAAGGAACGACCGTGACGGTTACGGAAGAGACCGCTGCCGCCTCGCACTATGACCGCATCGGCGGCGCGAGTTCGGTGAAGGCGGCCGTCGAACTGTTCTACGACAAGGTCCTCGCCGATCCCGAGCTGGCGGGCTATTTCGCCACTGTGGACATGCCGACGCAGCGTCGACACCTGGCGTTGATGTTGGCGGTGGTGTTGGGCGGCCCGAACGAGTACGCGGGTCGCGGTTTGGCCGAGACGCACCAGCCGCTGGGCATCCCGGCGGAGCACTACGCGAAGGTGGGCGTGCACCTGATCACGACGCTGACGGAGTTGGGTGTGCCGGCCGACGTCCTGGACCACGTGCGCGTGGTGCTGGGGCAGGTGCAGGACCAGGTGGTGTCCACCGGAGAGCGTCCGGGCGTCTGAGCGTGGACGCGGCCCGACTCAAGCAGAGTTGGTCCCTCGTCGCCGCGCACGGCGACGAGGTGCCGCTCTACTTCTATTCGACGTTGTTCCTGGCCCATCCCGAGACGCGGCAGATGTTCCCGACGAACATGGCGGGGCAGCGGGATCGCCTCGTCACCGCGTTGGGGCACATCGTGTCGCATGTGGACCAGGTCGATCGGCTGGTGGGTTTCCTGCAGGACCTCGGCGCGGACCACCGGAAGTTCGCGGTGCGCGCGGAGCACTACCCGGCGGTCGGTGAGGCGTTGCTGGCGACGTTGCAGCATTTCCTGGCCGAGCAGTGGACCGACGAGCTGGCTCAGGACTGGGCGGGCGCGTACGGGTTGGTCGCGCAGGTGATGACGGAGGCGGCGCAGGCGGCCGAGGCGGTGAACCCGCCGTGGTGGGTGGCGGAGATCGTGGCCCACGAGCGGCGGGCGTTCGACGTCGCGGTGTTGACGGTGCGTCCGCAGTACCTGTTGCCGTTCACTCCGGGTCAGTCGATCGGGGTGTCGCATCCGTCGGTGCGGTCGTGGCGGTACTACTCGCCGGCGAACGCGCCGCGCGCGGACGGCACGTTGGAGTTGCATGTGCGGGCCGCTCCGGGTGGCGCGGTGTCGTCGCGGCTGGTGTACGGCTCGGCGGTGGGTGACCGTGTCAATCTGGCCGCGCCGGTGGGGGAGCGGTTGGCGTTGTGGTCGGCGGGTTCCAGTGACCTGTTGTTGTTGACCTCGGGCACCGGTTGGGCGCCGATGAAGGCGTTGGTGGAGCAGATCGCCGCGGAGGGCTCCCGTCGGCGGGTGGACCTGTATGTGGGTGCGCGGTCGCGCAGCGAGTTCTACGACAGCGACGCGATCGACAAGATGGCGTCGTCGTTCCCGTGGTTGACGGTGACGTACGTGGTGGGCGCGGACGTGAACCGGCCGGGTGAGTTCGTGCAGGCGGTGGACCGGGCGTTGGCCGATGGTGACTGGCGTTCGCGGCACGTGTACGTGTGCGGGTCCGACGAGATGGTGTCGCATGCGGCGCAGACGTTGGCGCGGGCGGGTTACCACGAGGGTCAGGTGCATCACGAGGGTCTGGGCAAGCAGTGGTACGGCCCGGCGTGGCGTACGGCGGTCCAGCAGTCGAGTTCAGGGGGTGACCAATGAGCGCGAGCCCGATCAGCCGGTACGACGGGATTCAGGTGTCCGGCGGTGTACAGGTGCGGATGACCTCCGACCGGGTTCGGCGGTGGGAGTTCGGTACGGCGCCGTTCGCGCGCCGGGGCTATGACCACGCGGACGTGGACCGGTTCCGGGTGCAGGTCGCCGACGAGTTGGATCTGTTGGCGACGCAGATCGCGCATCTGCGGGCGGAGAACGAGCGGCTGACCGATCGGGTGGAGTTGCACCGCCACGGGGTGATCCCGAGCGCGGGGGCGGCGGCGAAGGTGCCGGCGGCCAAGGAGGTGAACCTGCTGTCGGCGGCGCAGCGGGAGGCGGAGCAGATCATCGCGCAGGCGCACGACTACGCGCGGCGGGTCGCGGAGTACGCCCGGGTGCAGTACGAGAGTTACATGCGGGCGGCGGCGGAGGAGGCGAAGCAGGAGGCCGAGCGTGCGGTGGCGGAGTACCGCAGTTCGGCCGGGTCGAGCTTCGACGACTCGGTGGCGACCCGGGAGGCGTTGCGGATCTTCGGCGAGATGATGGTGTCGCACATGCAGGCGGCGGCGCGGCACCTGGACGACGGCAGTGAGCAGTTGGTGCGCACGATGGACCGGATCGCGAAGGAGACGCCGGGGGCGCCTTTCGTGGGTGGCGCGGCCGGGCAGACGGCGTTGCCGCGTCACCACCAGCGCTGAACACCTGGCGGGTGGGGCCTTACGTGTGAGGCCCCACCCCCGGGTTGAGGTTCAGGTGGTGGCGGCGTGGATCGCGTCGGCGATCGGGGTGGGTCCGTCGACGAGTTCCAGGGTCGCCCCGGCGGTGCGGGGTTCGTCCAGGAGCGCGGCGAGGACGAGGGCGACGTCGGCGCGGCTGATCGCGCCCCGGCCGACGTGTGGGGTGAGGGTGACGTGCCCGGCGGGTTCGTCGTCGGTGAGCCGGCCGGGGCGCAGGATCGTCCAGGCCAGGTCGCGGCCGCGCAGGTCGTCCTCGGCGGCGCGTTTGGCGCGCAGGTAGGCGGCCCACACGTCGTCGGTGCCGGCGGCGAGCGGCCGGTCCACGCCCATCGAGGAGACCAGCAGGTAGCGGTGGACTCCGGCGCGGGTGGCGGCGTCGGCGAGCAGCGCGGCGGCGGCCCGGTCGACGGTGTCCTTGCGGGCGGCGCCGCTGCCGGGGCCGGCGCCGGCGGCGAAGATGACCGCGTCGGCGTCGTGCAGGTGCGCGGCGACCTCGTCGACGTCGGCGTGTTCCAGGTCGCAGAGGACCGGGGTGGCGCCTACGGCACGCAGGTCGTCGACGTGGTCGGGGTTGCGGATCAGGCCGACGGCGGCGTCACCGCGCCCGGTGAGGTGCTGCTGCACGAGCAGGGCGATCTTGCCGTGGCCTCCGGCGATGACGACACGCATGGGCCCAACCTACCGGCACCCGCCGGGCTTGACCTTGACCTGTGGGCAACCCCCAGTGTGGGGTGCGCCGGTCACGGTGACCGGTGCGAGGAGGAACCCGACGTGGGGTTGCTGACGATCGGGGCGTTCGCCCGGGCGGCGGGTCTGACGCCGAAGGCGTTGCGCCTGTACGGCCGGGTGGGGGTGCTGGTGCCCGCGGCGGTGGACGCGGAGTCCGGGTACCGGCTCTACGACCCGCGGCAGGTGCCGCTGGCCCGGCTGGTGGCTCAGCTGCGTCGTATCGGCATGCCGCTGGCGCAGATCCGCACCGTGTGTGCTCTGGAGCCGGCGGCGGCGGCCGAGATGGTCACCGCGTACTGGCGGCGGGTGTCGGTCGACACCGCTGCCCGCGCGCGGCTCGCCGCCCTCCTCGTGCGGGACCTGTCCGAGGGGAGCACCACCATGTCGTCGATGAGTGTCCGTTACGCCACCGGCTGTGAGACCGGGATCGCCCGCGACAGCAACGAGGACGCCGCGTACGCCAACGAGCGGTTGCTCGCCGTCGCCGACGGTGTGCGGGGGCCCGGCGGCGCTGCCGCCAGCGCCGCCGCCATCGACGCGCTCGCGTCGCTGGACCTCACCAACGTGTCGGCGGTGGAGGTGGTGACGGCGCTGGCCGGCGCGGTCACCGACGCCGACCGGGCCGTGCGGGGGCTGGCGACCGACGAGCACCAGCCGGCGACGACGCTGACCGCGCTGCTGCACAGCGGCACCCACCTGGCGTTGGCGCACGTCGGGGACACCCGGGCGTACCTGCTGCGCGACGGCGAGCTGTCGGTGTTGACCCGGGACCACACGTGGGTGCAGGCGCAGGTGGATCAGGGCAGGCTCGACCCTGCCGAGGCGGGCGCGCACCCCCAGCGGGCGTTGCTGGTGCGCGCGCTCGGCGGCGGTCGGCAGGTGGAGGCCGATCTGGCGTTGCGGGTGGCGGTGCCCGGTGACCGGTACCTGCTGTGCTCCGACGGGCTGTGGGCGGTCGTCGACCGGGCCGCCCTGGCCTCGACGGTGGGCGCGGGAGCCGACCCGGAGCGCACGGTGCGGGAGCTGATGGCCGCCGCGCGGGCCGCGGGCGCGCCCGACAACATCGCCTGTGTCGTCGCCGACGTCGTCGCGGCGTAGGCGGGTGCTCGGCATCGGGGGGTGCGCTGAGGCAGCATGAAGGGGTGACGACGAGTGTGCAGGAACTGGCCGCGCTGGTGGCCGGCGGTCAGGTGGTCGTGCTCAGCGGGGCGGGCCTGTCCACCGAGTCGGGTATCCCGGACTATCGGGGGCCCAGCGGGGTGGCCCGCCGGCACACCCCGATGACGTTCCAGGCGTTCACCCGGGACGCGGTGGCGCGGCGGCGGTACTGGGCGCGCAGCCACCTGGGGTGGCGGTTGATCGCGCGGGCGACGCCGAACGCGGGGCATCGGGCGGTGGCGCGGTTGCAGGACGCCGGCCTGGTCGACGCGGTGATCACGCAGAACGTGGACGGGTTGCACGGCGCGGCGGGCAGCGGGCGGGTGGTGGAGCTGCACGGGCGCCTGGACGAGGTGACGTGCCTGGACTGCGGCAACCTGACCTCGCGCGAGGAGGTGGACCGGCGGCTGCGCGAGGCGAACCCGGACTTCGTGGCCCGGGTCGCCGCGGTCAACCCGGACGGTGATGTTGATCTCCCGGACGAGCAGGTGGCGGGGTTCCGGCCGGTGGACTGCGGGATCTGCGGGACGGGGATGCTGAAACCGGACGTGGTGTTCTTCGGCGAGACGGTGCCGCCGCAGCGGGTGGCGCGGTGTTTCGCGCTGGTGGAGCAGGCCCGGGCGGTGGTGGTGCTGGGGTCGTCGTTGACGGTCATGTCGGGCCGGCGGTTCGTGATCCGGGCCGCGAAGCAGGGCATTCCGGTAGCGATCGTCAACCAGGGTCCGACCCGGGGTGACGGGTACGCCACGGTGCGCGTCGACGCGCCGCTGGGGGAGGTGCTGCCGGTGCTCGCCGAGCGGGTGACCGGCGCGTCGGCGGTGCCGGTGTGACAGCCGCCGCGGGGTAGGACATCTGCTGGAAACACCGGCGCTGGTAGCGTTGACCATGCCGGTACCACCCACGTGGGAGAGACCGCCTCGACAGCAGGGGCGGCGCCGAAGGGGCAAATCCTCCCCGGAACCTCTCAGGCAAAAGGACCTCGTGGGCAGGCACTGTGGAGCGCTCCGGTGGGGTGTGACAGAGGGGGAGGCCGACCCGTCGACCTCGCCCGGGAGCGCCCCTGATGTCCGTAGAGCAGTTCGCCACCCGTCACATCGGCCCCGGCCCCGACGACGAGCGCCGCATGTTGGAGGTCGTCGGGCACGACTCCATCGACGAGCTGATGGACGCCGCGATCCCCGAGGTGATCCGCTGGCACGGCACCCTCGACCTGCCGGACGCCGCCACCGAGGCCGAGGCCATCGCCGAGCTGCGGGCCCTGGCGGCCCGCAACACCGTCGCCGTGTCCATGATCGGCCTGGGCTACCACGGCACGCACACCCCGGCGGTGATCCGCCGCAACGTGCTCGAAGACCCGGCCTGGTACACGGCGTACACGCCGTACCAGCCGGAGATCAGCCAGGGCCGGCTCGAGGCGCTGCTGAACTTTCAGACGATGGTCACCGACCTGACCGGCCTGGCCACCGCGAACGCCTCCATGCTCGACGAGGGCACCGCCGCGGCCGAGGCCATGACCCTCGCCCGCCGCGCCTCCAAGAGCAAGAGCGGGGTGTACGTCGTCGACGCCGACGCCCTGCCGCAGACCATCGCGGTGATCACCAGCCGGGCGGTGCCGCTCGGCATCGACGTGCGGGTCGTCGACGTCGCGCGTGACGAGCTGCCGGCCGAGTTCTTCGGCCTGCACCTGCAGTACCCGGGGGCGTCCGGCGCGGTCCGTGACCACGCCGCCCTGGTGCAGGCGGCGCACGCCGCCGGCGCCCTCGTGACGGTCGCGGCGGACCTGTTGGCGTTGACGCTGCTGCGGGCACCGGGGGAGATCGGCGCGGACATCGCCGCCGGCACCACCCAGCGCTTCGGCGTACCCATGGGCTTCGGTGGGCCGCACGCCGGCTACCTGGCGGTGCGCGCGGGCCTGGAGCGGATGCTGCCGGGACGCCTGGTCGGGGTGTCCCGCGACGCGGCCGGCAACCCGGCGTACCGGCTGGCGTTGCAGACCCGCGAG
The DNA here is from genome assembly GCF_040648595.1 of Micromonospora sp. NPDC049107. Lineage (NCBI taxonomy): Bacteria > Bacillati > Actinomycetota > Actinomycetes > Micromonosporales > Micromonosporaceae > Micromonospora > Micromonospora sp. NPDC049107. Next base: position 899,825 of record NZ_JBEZEC010000001.1, on the reverse strand, counting down.
CAGCACATCCGGCGGGAGAAGGCCACCAGCAACATCTGCACCGCGCAGGTGCTCCTCGCGGTGATGGCCGGCATGTACGCCGTCTACCACGGCCCGCACGGGCTGCGGGACATCGCGGCGCGTACCCACGCCATGGCGGCGCGGCTCGCGGCCGGGCTGCGCGCCGGCGGCGTGGACGTCGCGGACGTCGCGTTCTTCGACACCGTCACCGCGACGGTGCCCGGCGGCGCGGCGCGGGTCGTCGCGGCCGCCGCCGAGCGGGGCGTGAACCTGCGCCTGGTCGACGCCGACCGGGTCGGGATGTCCTGCGACGAGACGACCACCGACGCGCACCTGCGGCAGGTGTGGGCGGCGTTCGGCGTGCCCGCGTTCGACGGTGACGTCGACGCGGCCCTGCCGGGCGACCTGGCCCGCACGACCGACTTCCTGACCCACCCGGTGTTCCGCAGCCACCACTCGGAGACGGCGATGCTGCGCTACCTGCGGCGGCTGTCGGACTTCGACTACGCCCTGGACCGGGGCATGATCCCGCTGGGCTCGTGCACGATGAAGCTGAACGCGACCACCGAGATGGAGCCGGTGAGCTGGGCGGAGTTCGCCAACATCCACCCGTTCGCGCCGGACGACCAGACCGTCGGCTACCGGGAGATGATCGGCCAGTTGGAGTCGTGGCTGGCCGAGGTGACCGGCTACGACGCGGTGAGCGTGCAGCCCAACGCCGGGTCGCAGGGTGAGCTGGCCGGTCTGCTGGCCATCCGCTCGTACCACGCGTCACGCGGCGAGTCGCACCGCGACGTGTGCCTCATCCCGTCGTCGGCGCACGGCACGAACGCCGCCAGCGCCGTGATGGCCGGCATGCGGGTCGTCGTGGTGGCCTGCGACGACGACGGCAACGTCGACCTCGTCGACCTCGACGCGAAGATCGACAAGCACCGGGACGCGCTCGCCGCGATCATGGTGACGTACCCGTCGACGCACGGCGTGTACGAGACGGGCATCGCGTCGCTGTGCGCGAAGGTCCACGACGCCGGCGGCCAGGTGTACGTCGACGGGGCGAACCTCAACGCCCTCGTCGGGTACGCCAAGCCCGGCCGGTTCGGCGCGGACGTGTCGCACCTCAACCTGCACAAGACGTTCTGCATCCCGCACGGCGGCGGCGGCCCCGGCGTCGGCCCGGTGGCGGTCCGCGCGCACCTCGCGCCGTTCCTGCCCGGCGACCCCCTGGGCGCCCACGTCGACGCCACCCCGGCGATCTCGGCGGCCAAGTACGGGTCCGCGGGCATCCTGCCGATCCCGTGGGCGTACCTGCGGATGATGGGCGCCGAGGGGCTGACCCGGGCCACCGGCGTGGCGGTCCTCGCCGCGAACTACGTGGCCGCGCGGCTGCGCGAGCACTACCCGGTGCTGTACGCCGGCAACAAGGGCCTGGTCGCCCACGAGTGCATCCTCGACCTGCGGCCGCTGACGAAGGCGACCGGCGTGAGCGTCGACGACGTGGCGAAGCGCCTCATCGACTACGGCTTCCACGCGCCGACGATGTCGTTCCCGGTGGCCGGGACGCTGATGGTGGAGCCGACCGAGAGTGAGGACCTCACCGAGCTGGACCGGTTCTGCGACGCGATGATCGCGATCCGCGCCGAGATCGAGCAGGTCGGCTCGGGGCAGTGGCCGGCGGGGGACAACCCCCTGGCGAACGCCCCGCACACCGCGCCGATGGTCAGCGGCGACGAGTGGCCGCACCCGTACCCGCGGTCGGTGGGCGCGTACCCGGCCGGGGTGGACCGGGCCGGGAAGTACTGGCCGCCGGTACGGCGCATCGACGGCGCGTACGGCGACCGGAACCTGGTCTGCTCGTGCCCGTCGCCGGAGGCGTTCGAGGACTGACGACGGGCGTGCCGGGGCGGGCGGTATCGGGCCGCCCCGGCAGCCGCTGTGCGATGGACAGCGACTCGGCGTGGTGACGCTGGGTGGTCGTTCAGGCCACGAGGGCGTGGCGGGCGGGGCCGCGGTGGGGTGCGATGCTGCTGCCGTCGGGAAGCAGCTCACCGGTGTCCTCGAAGACGATCACGCCGTTGCAGAGCAGGCTCCAGCCCTGCTCAGGGAAGCAGGCGAGGACGCGGGCGGCTTCCCGATCGGTGGCTTCAGCTAAGGGGCAGGTCGGTTGGTGCTGGCACATCGGGTTCTCCGGACTGTGGGGGCACTGTGTCATGGTTCACATGACCAGTGACGCACAGTACCAAGCGAAGGTGTCCAGCATCGAGCAGGTGTCGCCTTGCCGTACCGGAAATCCACTGAACGGATGAGGAAGATCGGACCATACGGCGTGGAAACGCTCCCACAGGTGCTGGTCGATGCGCCCGCGGCACCACCCGGATGCCGCGACAGCCTCGTCGAACGCGCCCGACTCCACTGGCATCGCGCCGACGGCGGCGACCCCGCCGCACTCGCCGAGGAGTTCCTGGCCGCACACGGCCTGGACCTGCGCGACCTGAACCGACCCGCCGCACACGGCCCGGTCGTCTGCGGCGCCGCGCTCTACCTGTCCGCCGCCGCCGGAACGCACCTGGCCGGCGTACCCGCCACCGCGCCCGAACCCGCGCCCACCCTGCCCGACCTCGCCGTCGTCATCTACCACCACGGACCCACCCGAGCACCCGCCGCCCCCGACGACACGCCCTGGTGGCTCGGCCCATGGACCGAGAGCTGGACACCCGCGCAACACGCCGCCGCCGTCGACGCCGTCCGCGCCGCCATCGGCCGCGGCGACATCTACCAGACCAACCTCGTCGGACACGCCGCCGCCCCCTACAGCGGCGACCCGCTACCCGCCCTGCGCCGCCTTGGCGCGCTCCCCGGCGCCCGCTACGGCGGCGTCCTCACCGGCGACGGCTGGGCCATCGGCTGCGCCTCCCCGGAAACCCTCGTCGAGGTCCACCACGGCCAGATCATCACCCGACCCATCAAGGGCACCCGCCCCGCCACCGCCACCGGCCACGCCGAACTGCTCACCAGCGCCAAAGAACGCGCCGAACACATCATGATCGTCGACCTCGAACGCAACGACCTCGCCCGCATCGCCCGCACCGGCACCGTCACCGTCGACGAACTGTTCACCGTGCGCCGCTGGTGCGACCTGTGGCAGGCCGAATCCACCGTCCGCGCCCAGGCCGCCGACGGCCTCGGCCTCGCCGACCTGCTCCGCGCCACCTGCCCCGGCGGCTCCGTCACCGGCGCGCCGAAACTCGCCGCCCTCACCCACATCGCCGCCGCCGAACCCGTCGGCCGGGGCGCCAGCATGGGCGCCCTCGGCTGGATCGCCCCCGGCCGCATCGACCTCGGCCTGACCATCCGCACCGCCGCCGCCACCGGCCACACCCTGCACACCTGGGCCGGCGGCGGCATCACCTGGGACAGCGACCCCACCGCCGAGGTCGCCGAAGCCGCCGCCAAGACCGCACCCGTACGCGCCACCCTGGCCGGACGCTGACACCACCACCACCGGCGATACGCTGACCCCCATGACCATGCGGCCCATCCGGATCATCGGCGACCCCGTCCTGCGCACCGAAGCCGAGCCGGTCACCACCTTCGACGCCGAACTGCGCGCCCTGGTCACCGACCTGATGGACACCCTGCTCGGCGCACCCGGCCGCGCCGGCGTCGCCGCACCCCAGATCGGCGTCAGCGCCCAGGTCTTCGTCTACGACGCCGACGGCCACCGAGGCCACCTCATCAACCCCACCCTCGAACTGTCCGACGAACTCCAGGACGACGAGGAAGGCTGCCTGTCCATCCCCGGGCTGTACTTCCCGACCGCGCGCGCCCTGCACGCCACCGCCCACGGCGTCGACCAGCACGGCGAACCATTGACCATCACCGGCAGCGGATTCCTCGCCCGCGCCCTGCAACACGAGACCGACCACCTGCGCGGCACCCTCTACGTCGACACCCTGCGCGGCGACATCCGCCGCCGGGCCCTGCGCGAAATCCGCGCCGGCCGCTTCGACTCACCCAGCCGCCGCGCCTGAACCCGCGCCCCTACCGGGCCGCCCACTGGTCGTAACCCAGCTTCGCCACCAACGCCAGCACCACCACCAGCAACACCACCCGCACGAACCCCGACCCGCGACGCAACGCCATCCGCGCACCCACCACCGCGCCCACGATGTTGCACACCGCCATCGCCGCGCCCAACCACCACCACACGTGCCCGGTCACCGCGAACACCACCAACGCGCCCAGATTCGTACCCGCGTTGACGACCTTCGCCATCGCCGACCCGTGCACGAAATCCGCACCCACCAACGTCGTGAACGCCAGCACCAGAAACGTGCCCGTCCCCGGCCCGATCAACCCGTCGTACAGGGCGATCCCCACCCCGGCCACACCGATCGCCACCGCCACCCGTGCCCGCGTCCGCCGCGCCGGCACAGCCACCACCCCCAACCGGGGACGCAACAACACGAACACGGCCACCGCCACCAGAACCACCAACACCACCGGCCGGTACGCCGACGCCGGCACCGCCCCGGCCAACGCCGCGCCCACCCCCGCGCTGAGCACCGCCACACCCGCCGCCGGCCCCGCCACCCGCCAGTCCACCTTCGTGCGCCGCGCGTACGTCGCCGCCGCCGTCGCCGTACCGAAGATCGCCGCCAACTTGTTCGTGCCCAACGCGGTCGCCACCGGCACCCCCGGAGCCGCCACCAACAACGCCGGCAGCAGCAACAACCCGCCACCACCGACCACGGCATCCACCCACCCGGCCATCGCCGCGGCGGCCAGCAGGGTACTCAGCGATACGGCGTCCACGGTCGGCAATTCTCCCCACCCGACCCACCCCACCAGCCCCGCAAGTGGCGCGACTCACCGCTCACCGGCCCCGCCTACGCCGCAACCACACCCCCCACGCCCCGACCGCCACGAACACCAGCATCGAACACAGCAACAGCTTCACCACGCGGCAACCCTGCCACGGACACGTAAGGTGCAGGAGTGCGCCTGGCCACCTTCAACCTGCTGCACGGACGATCCCTCACCGACGGCCTCGTCGACCCCGACCGACTCGCCGCCGCCGTACACGCCCTCGACGCCGACGTCCTCGCCCTGCAGGAAGTCGACCGCGACCAACACCGCAGCGGCAACCTCGACCTCACCGCCATCGCCGCCCAGGCCCTCGACGCGCCACACCACCGCTTCGCGGCCGCCGTCGTCGGCACCCCCGGCGAACGGTTCCGACCCCTGCGCCACGACGACGACGGCCACGGCGAACCCTGCTACGGCATCGGCCTCATCAGCCGCCACCCCGTGCGCAGCTGGCACATCACCCGACTCAAACCCGCGCCCGTACGCTCACCCATCTACGCCCCCGGACCCGGCGGCGGCCTCATCCTCCTCGACGACGAGCCCCGCGTCGTCCTCGCCGCCATCCTGGACACCCCCCACGGCCCCCTCACCGTCGCCGCGACCCACCTGTCCTTCGTACCCGGCTGGAACGCCCGCCAACTCCGCCAGACCGTGCGCGCCCTGCGCGCCCTACCCGGCCCCCGCGTCCTGCTCGGCGACCTCAACCTCCCCGCCGGCCCGGCCCGCCTCGTGTCCCGCTGGCAGCCACTCGGCCGACGCCCCACCTACCCCTCCGGACAACCCCGCGTCCAACTCGACCACATCCTCGCCGACCGACACGCCCTCGACGCGCTCCCGCCCGTACGGGCCGTCACCACGCCGACGTCCACCATCTCCGACCACCGACCCCTGCTCGTCGACCTCGGCTGAGGCCAGCATCAGCGCGCCGCGTCACCCTCCGCCGACACCAGAGCAGCCAACACCCGGTGGGTACGACTAGCCCGGATCGCCTCCCGCTGCTGACCCGCCGTCACCTCGATGTACGTCTGCGACGACGCCAACGACGCGTGCCCCAACAACCGCATGATCTCCGCCGCGCCCGCCCCGTCCTCCGCCAACCGGGTCGCGAACGTGTGCCGCAGCGCGTGCAACCGCGCCCCCTTGGGTACCCGGTCACCGATACCCGCCCGCCGGTAACACGACTCGACCAGATACTGCAGGCCACCGCGGCGCAGCGGCTCACCCCGCCGGTCCACCAGCAACGCCGAGTCGGGGCGAACCGACCGCGACCCGAACCGCCGCGCCCGACTGGCCAGATAGTCCGCCAGCACCCGGTCCAGGTCCGTCTCGATCGGCACCACCCGGGGACGCCCACCCTTGCCGGCCACCTCGATCCGCCGCTCACCCGGTCGACCCGCCAACGAACCGACCCGCAACGACAGCAGCTCGGACAGACGCAACCCGGCGCACAGCGCCACCGCCAACACCGCCACGTCCCGCTCCGGCCACGGGTCCCGCTGCCGGCCGTCGTCACGCGCCACCGACGCCAGCAGCACCTCGGGAGTGTCCGCGCCCCGCAGCGGCTTCGGCTCGGGCAGGACGGCCCGGGGCCGATCGACCGCCGGCATCGGGTTGCCCGCCACCACACCGTCGGTCACCAGGAAGGTGAAGAAGCTGTTCCAGGTGGACCAGGCGCGGTGCACCGAGGCGGGGGCGCGGGGAGCGGCGAACCGGGCGAACGCCGCCCGTAACACCCGGGGGGAGAGGTCGGTGATCGACACTTCGTCGAGGGGGAGGGGAGTGGCATTACCGGCGGAGACCAGGTTGGCCACCGCGAACAGGTCGCGTCGGTAGGCCGCCAGGGTGTGGGGGGAGGGCTTACGGGTGGCCCGGGCGGTCAGGAACTCCTCGATCAAGGCTCCGAGCGATTCGTCCTTTTTGTCATGCATAAGGGATATTATGCAGCATTTTCGTGTTCCCGGGAAGCGGGGGGAGTAGGGGATGGAGGCCATCCGGGCGACCGCACCGACCTCGGCGAAGGACTGTCGAGCTGCCCCGTAGGTGGGGCAGGCGTAGCGCAGCCTGGACAGCCCACCACGGCGGCCGGCAGCCCGGTCGGGGCCGGCCCGAACGGCCATAGGCTGATCGAGGAGCCACGGATCGTGTGCGGCATGACGTCGCCCGCAAGCTGTCACACCTGTGGTCGGGCGGGCACGCCCACCGTGTACCGGGACCTCGGCGGTCCGACGGAGCTGGCCTGCTCCCGCCGGTCAACGCACGCCTCGTCAGGTCGAACGAGGACGCGCGTCCACTCGGCCTGATGTGCGACTGGCTCGCCCGTGGCGTGGCGGGGGGCCACCAGATCGGACGACTTTACATAATGTGCATTATCGAATGTGGCACGGCACCCGCAGATCGACGCGGTGGGCTAGCGTGTCGTCGATCTACTGGGGAGATTCCCCGCAGCCTTGTCGGAAAGAAGCAATCACGTGTCACTGTGGAAGAAGACCGCCGTCGTCGCGGTCTCGGCGCTTACGGCGCTCACCGCCTCCGCCTGCGGCGTGGCGACCGGTTCGTCGGGCTCGTCCGACGCGCCGAAGCAGACCAGCGTCCTTGAGCTGCTGGCCAGCGACCTCAAGGGCTCGTTGCAGAAGACGATCGACGTCACCGACAAGAGCGACTCGGTGACGCTGACGATGACGGGAACGACCGGCGGCCAGAAGATCTCCATGCAGGGTGTCCTGGACCTGGGTGACCCGGTCAAGGCCGAGATGACGATGGCGGACCCGAACGACGGTCCGACCACCGTCCGGCTGATCGGGACCGCGTTCTACGTCGAGGTGCCGGCGAAGGACCGTTCGAGCATGGGCGGTAAGCGGTGGCTGAAGATGGACATGGGCAGCATCGGCCAGCAGGCCGGGATGGACTTCAGCAAGCAGTTCGAGGACATCGACCCGACCAAGCAGGTCAAGACCCTGCTCGCGTCCGAGGGCGTGACGGTCGTCGGTGAGGAGACGGTGAACGGGGCGCGCACTGTCCACTACACCGTCACCACCCCGGTGGCGACGCAGCTGGCTCAGGTCGACGCCAAGCTGCGGGCCGCTGTCGAGAAGCAGTTCACCGCCGCGGGCGTCAAGGAGGTCAAGGTCGACCTCTGGGTCGACGAGCAGTACCGGCCGCGTCGTGCGGCCACGGTCATGGGCGCGATGGGCGACATCGTGGTCGACTACACCGACTACGGCAAGGCGGTCACCATCGAGACGCCTCCGCCGGCGGAGACCACTGACTTCGCCGAGATGTTGCAGGGGCTGAAGGGCACCGACAACTGATTTCAGGCGGTGTGACTGCCCTGCCGGTGCCCGGTAGCACCGGCAGGGCAGTGTCGTTTCCGCGGCCTTCTCCCCCAGCTCGGTCAGTCGAACTGGTCGGCTAGCTTGCGCAGCTTGTCGACGTACGCCGGCCAGTCGTATCCGTCGGCAATGCCGGTGCTGTCGCGCTGCCAGCCGATCGCCCCGTCGTGCTGCTCGCGGATGATGTCCAGGTGACCGGCGTGCCGGGCGATGTCGCTGGTGACGTGCATGATGGTCCGGGCCAGTGTCACGTCCTGGCGGCCGGGTTGCCACCAGGGCACCTGCCCCGGCGCGTCGAGCGGTAGTTGGTCGATCGTCTCGTCCGCGAAGGCGCCGACGCGGCGGTACAGGTCGATGAGGCCGTCCTTGGTCTCGTTCTCGTCCGCGTACCAGTCTGCCTGCGGGTCGTCGTCGAACGCGGTGAGCGGGACCAGCTCCTGCGGGGTGGGGAACTCGCGGCCGAAGGTGGGTCCGAAGTAGGCGGCCTCGACGTTGAGGCAGTGTTTGACGACGCCGAGCATGTTGTTGCCGGTGGTGGTGCGGGGCGTTCTGGCCTGGCGTTCGCTGATGCCGTCGAGTTTCCAGATGAGGTCGTCGCGGTTCCTGCGAAGGTAGTAGTGCATCGCGGCCTTGGTGTCGTCCAGGTCAGCCATGGCGGTCATTGTCGCGTACCGGCCTCAGGTTGTGGGGTTCGGCGGAGCCAGGCCCGGGTGTGGGCGCGGAGCAGGGCTGGTTGTTCGAAGGGCAGGTAGTGCCCGGCCTGGTCGACGGTGCTGTAGGTGCCTCGGGGGTAGCGGCGCATGGCGTGGAACTGGTCGGCGAAGCCGACGATGCCGTCCTGGCGGCCGGTGAGCACGCTGACGGGCCCGTCGAAGGGGGTGTCGGCGGTCTCGTCGGGGAGCGCGTACCCGGGGCCTGTGCGCAGTTCCTGTTGGAAGGTGTGGTCGCCGGGGCCGCCCGTGTCCAGGGCGCGCAGGACGGTGGCGACGACGGTCGGGGTGCGGTGGCCGAGCGCGGTGTCGAGGTGTGGGCGCAGGTCGGTGGGCGCGTCGTCGAGCCAGCCGGTGGGTCCTGGCGGCGGGCGGTGCTCGGGCAGGGTGCGGCTGGCCGGTGCGATGGTGATGCCGGGGCAGATCAGGAGTAGGCCGCGGACGAGGTCGGGGCGTTGGCGGGCGATGCCGGCGGCGAGGTAGGCGCCGTAGGAGGCGCCGGCCAGCAGGGCCGGTCCGTCGATGTGGTGGTCGAGCCAGGCGCAGATGGTGGTGAGCAGGGCCTGGGAGGTGGGCGGGCAGGTGGGTGGGGTGTCGCCGTGGCCGGGCAGGTCCAGGTATGTCTCCCGGAGGCCGGTGCCGGCGAGGGCGGGGTGGAAGGCGGCGGCGGTGGCGGCGCGGGTCGTGCCGAACATTGGCAGGCACACCACGTCGGGGCCGGTTTCCGGTGAGCGGTCGGCGGCCAGGGTCATTCTGGTCCTTCCTGGGGGTGTGCGGAGCGCTGTGGGGTCATCTTCCGTTGTGGCGTTGTCGCCGACCTCACGTGGGCCGTTCGCGGGGAATTCCTCCGGTGGGGCGCGCCGTTGTCCGTTCGGAAGATCAGGTCCACATGATCGGATGGAAGTGTCATGCGCGTGCGTTCAGACGCGGTTGTGCTGTTCGGTGTGACAGGTGATCTTGTCTCGAAGAAGCTGTTTCCGGCGTTGTACGAGTTGACGCGGCGGGGGCGTCTCGACGTTCCGGTGATCGGGGTGGCCCGCTCCCCCTGGGATGATCAGCAGTTGGTGGCGACCGCCCGTAAGTCGGTGGCGGAGGCTTCTGACGAGGTGGATGACGAGACGTTCGACGCGTTGGCGGCCAACCTGTCGATGATCTCCGGGGACTATGCGGATCCGGCGACGTACGAGCGGCTGGCGGAGCGTCTGGGTGCGGCGCGGCGGCCGATCTTCTATCTGGCGATTCCGCCCATGGTGTTCGGTTCGGTGGTGCGGGGCTTGGCGGCGGTCGGGTTGGCCGACCGTGGTCGGGTGATCGTGGAGAAGCCGTTCGGGCGTGACCTGGCGTCGTCCGAGGAGTTGGATCGGACGTTGGGTGCGGCTTTCGACGCGAGTCGGGTGTTCCGGATCGACCACTACCTCGGCAAGGAGGCGGTGGAGGGGTTGTACGCGTTCCGGTTCGCCAACCGGCTGTTTGAGCCGTTGTGGAACCGTGAGCACGTCGACAACGTGCAGGTGACCCTCGCTGAGGGTTTCGGTACGCAGGGTCGGGCCGGTTTCTATGACACGGTGGGTGCGACGCGGGACGTGTTGCAGAACCACATTTTGCAGGTCGTGGCGTTGATCGCGATGGACGCGCCGGCTGGTGACGACGTGGATTCGTTCCGGGAGGCGGAGGCGGCGGTGTTGCGGCAGGTCGTGCCGTTGTCGCCGGAGTCGACGGTGCGGGGGCAGTACGCGGGTTACCGGGATGAGCCGGGTGTCGCGCCGGATTCGAACACGGAGACGTTCGTGGCGACGCGGTTGACGGTGGATTCGCCCCGGTGGGCGGGTGTGCCGTTCTATCTGCGGACGGGCAAGTCGTTGCCGGGGACGGCGACGGAGGTGGTGGTCGAGTTCAAGCGGCCGCAGCGGTCGTTGATCCCCGCCGAGGGTGGGGCGGAGGCGCCGGCGAACCTGTTGCGGTTCCGGTTGGGTCGTGGGGATGGCATCACGATGTCGATCCAGGCGAAGAGTCCGGGCGCGGCGGTGGCGAGTCGGCCGGTGGATCTGTCGGTGGACTTCGGTGCGGCGTTGGGTCGGCGTCAGGAGGCGTACGAGCGGTTGCTCGACGACGCGATGGACGGGCAGCATCTGCGGTTCGCGCGGGCGGAGACGATTCGGCAGGAGTGGCGGATCGTGGCGCCGATCCTGGATCTGGCGGCGCCGGTGCGCTCGTACGACAGGGGTAGTTGGGGTCCGGCGGACGCGGATGCGTTGGCGGGTGGCTGGCATGCGCCGGAGCTGCGGTAGGTGCGGCGTGGGCTGAGTGACCGCTCAGCTCACGGGAGGGACCGTCCGGCGATGGTGAGGTTTGCTCCTTGGGTGCGGGGTGGGCACGTTGTGACCACGTTTCGTCCGCCTCGGAGAGGAAGCAGCGCATGCTGTCCGCACTCGATCGTCGGCATACCGTCGCGCCGCCCGGCTACAGCCGGTGGCTCATTCCCCCGGCGGCGTTGGCCATCCACCTCTGTATCGGCCAGGTCTACGCCACGAGCGTCTACAAGAATTCGTTGATCGCCCATTTCGACACGGGTCAGACCGCGATCGGGGTGATCTTCAGTATCGCGATCGTGATGCTGGGGTTGTCCGCGGCGGTGGCTGGGACGTGGGTGGAGGCGAACGGGCCGCGTAAGGCGATGTTCGTGTCGGCCTGCTTCTGGGCGGCGGGTTTCCTGGTGGGGTCGCTGGGCATCGCCACGAAGCAGTTGTGGCTGCTGTACCTGGGGTACGGCCTGCTCGGCGGCATCGGTCTGGGTATCGGGTACATCTCCCCCGTGTCCACGCTGATCAAGTGGTTCCCGGATCGGCCGGGTCTGGCGACCGGTTTGGCGATCATGGGGTTCGGTGGTGGGGCGATGGTGGCCTCTCCCCTGTCGCGGCAGTTGCTGTCGTTCTACGACCCGGGTTACGACCCGTCGAACGCGGGTTCGACGGCGTCGGGCAGCGCGCTGGTGTGGTTGTTCGTGACGTTGGGCCTGGGCTACTTCGTGATCATGATGTTCGGGGTGGCGAACGTGCGGGTGCCGGCCGAGGACTGGCGTCCGGCGGGCTTCGATCCCGCGTCGGTGGCGGCGAAGCCGCTGGTCACCACGGCGAACGTGTCGGCGGCGAACGCGGTGAAGACGCGGTCGTTCTGGTTGTTGTGGGTGGTGTTGTTCTGCAACGTGACGGCCGGCATCGGCATCCTGGAGCAGGCCAGCCCGATGATCCAGGACTTCTTCCGGGAGAACGGGACGTCGGCGGTGTCGGTGGCGGCGGCCGGTGGGTTCGTGGGTCTGCTGTCGTTGTTCAACATGGCGGGCCGGTTCGTGTGGTCGTCGACGTCGGACGTCATCGGCCGTAAGCCGATCTACCTGGTGTATCTCGGCGTGGGCATGGCGATGTACGCGCTGCTGGCGCTGTTCGGGCACACGGCGACGGCGTTGTTCGTGCTGTTCGCGTGCGTGATCCTGTCGTTCTACGGTGGCGGCTTCGCGACCGTGCCGGCGTACCTGCGGGACCTGTTCGGCACGTACCAGGTGGGGGCGATCCACGGCCGGTTGTTGACGGCCTGGTCGGCGGCGGGTGTCGCGGGGCCGTTGATCGTTAACGGGTTCCTCGACGCGCAGGGCAAGCCGGGGACGTTGACGGCGGCGGCGTACCGGCCGGCGCTGCTGACGATGGTGGGTGTCCTCGCGGTGGGCTTCGTGGCGAACCTGCTGGTGCGACCGGTGCCGCAGCGCTATCACGAGCCGGTGGAGCAGGACGTGGACGAGGTCACGGCGGCGGGAAGGAGTGGTACGCGATGAGCGACGACGGTCGGAGCGGGCAGCAGGCCCGGTTGTGGATTTCCTGGCTGGTGGTGGCGGTGCTGCTCGGCTACGGGGTCGTGCAGACGGTGATCACGGCGGCGAAGCTGTTCACCCACTGAGGGCGGTGGGCCGGGGCGCGTGTCGCGCGCCCCGGCTCACAGGGCGCCGGAGACCCGTAGCACGGCGCCGGCGGTGTAGGAGGCGTCCGGGCTGAGGAGCCAGGCGATGGCGGCGGCGATCTCGTCGGGTTCGCCGGCGCGGCCCATCGGGATGCGACCGGCGGCGGTGTCGGCGCGGTCGGGTACGCCGGAGTCGGTGTGGATGTCGGTGCGGACGAGGCCGGGGGCGACGCCGTTGACGCGGATGCCGCGCGGGGCGAGTTCCTTGGCCAGGCCGACGGTGAGGGTGTCGGTGGCGGCCTTGACGGCGGCGTAGTGCACGTACTCCCCCGGGCTGCCGAGGGTCGCGGCGGCGGAGGAGACGTTGACGATGGCGCCGCCGTCGGTGAGGCGGCGGGCGGCCTGCTGGGCGCAGAGGACGTACCCGATGAGGTTGACGTCGACGACGCGGCGCAGGTCGTCCACGCGCAGGTCGGTGAACGGGCCGATGAGGCTGGTGACGCCGGCGTTGTTGACCAGGCCGGTGAGGGGGCCGAGCTGCGCGGCGGCGTCGAACAGGGCGGTGACCTGGTCGGGGTCGGTGGTGTCGGCGCGTACGGCGATGGCCTGGACGCCGGTGGCGTGCAGGTCGGCCAGGACGGTCGCGGCGGCGGCGTCGTCGCGGCGGTAGCACAGGGCGATGTGGTGGCCGGCCGTGGCGAGGCGGCGGGCGGTGGCCGCGCCGATGCCGCGGCCTCCGCCGGTGATGACGGTGACGGGTGCCATGGCGCCTCCGGGTCTGTCGGGCGGGTTGGGCCGACGCTACCGTGACCGGCGCGGACGAGTCGTCGTAAGGAGGGTCACATGCTGCGGGCCGTGGTGCTGGTGGCGCACGAGGCGCTGCGGGTGTGATCGCTTACGCTTCCCGCGCGGTCGTTCGGACTACGGAGGTGCGCGGTGGCGGGTGTGGGTGTCGGCGATGTCGTGGACGACTTCGAGTTGCCGGATGAGACGGGCACGCCGCGTCGGCTGTCGGAGTTCCTGGCGTCGGGGCCGGTGGTGCTGTTCTTCTATCCCGGTGCGATGACGCGGGGGTGCACGGCGGAGAGTTGCCACTTCCGGGACCTGGCGGCGGAGTTCACGGCGCTGGGCGCGTCGCGGGTGGGTATCAGCCGCGACGAGGTGGCGAAGCAGGCGGAGTTCTCGACGATGCACGGCTTCGACTATCCGCTGCTGTCGGATGTGGACGGGACGGTCGCGCGGGCGTTCGGGGTCCGGCGGCGGGTGCCGCTGGGGGCGTTGAGCACGAAGCGGATGACGTTCGTGATCGGAACGGACCGGCGGGTCATCGAGGTGATCCACAGCGAGGTCAGCATGAACGACCACGCCGATCGGGCGTTGCGGGCCCTCGGCGGCTAGGGCGTGTGTGAAAGTCCTCGGTCGAGCCGAGGCGGAGTCCAGCCAACGGCCGGCCAGGGGCTTCACACACGCCCTAAGCCCCGTGCGGCGGGTGTCGCAGTCGACTGGTATCAAGACAGCAATCAAACAGGTGTACGGAAGAGGGTTGTGATGGATGCCGGCCAGGGTTTGTCCACTGACGAGGTGCAAAGCATCCGGGAGGCGTTGGCGGCCGGCCGTAAGCCGAGGGTGGTGTTCACCGCGTCGGCGGGGCAGATCGCCGGTCAGGTCGGCCAGGTGGTCGAGTTGACCGATCCGGACGTGTCCGACGAGTTCGTCGTGGTGCGGTTCGGTCGTGACGAGTTGCCGTTCTCCCCCGCCGATCTGGCGGTCGCGCCCAAGGGCGCGGGCCGGCGGGTGGCGGAGCCGAAACCGGAGCCGGAACCGGAGGCGCCCGCGGTGGCGGCGCCGGAGTTCGTGTTGGACACGCCGCGGGTGCCCGCGCAGCGACAGGAGGAGCCGAAGGTGGAGCAGGTCGAGAAGCCGCCGGCGCGGCGGGCGGTCAAGGCCGCGAAGCCCAAGGGGCCCGCGGGCCTCACGGTGACCCTGGCGTACGCGGACGGCGAGTGGACGGTCGCCGCGCAGCAGGGCAGCAAGGCCCTGGCGAAGCCGTACGTGGTGAAGCCGGCCGAGGCGTTGAAGATGGTGGCGCTGGTGGACGTGCCGGGTGTGCAGGAGGCGGTGGAGCAGATCCTGGGCGCCGAGCGGGCCGAGGCGGAGCAGCAGGCGGAGAAGCTGCGCGCGGAGTTGGCCGAGATCGAGGCCCGGTTGGCGGAGTTGCGCGAGGCGAGCTGAGCGCTGCCTTGCGGTGGGGCGGGCCCGAGCGGCGGTCAGTGGCCGTTGTGGTGCTCGAGCAGTCGGGTGAGCAGGCGGGTCAGCTGCGCGCGTTCGGCGCTCGACAGGGGCGCGAGCAGGTCGTCCTGGACGCGGGCGACGGTGTCGGCCATCCGGTGGGCTTCGTCGGTGCCGGCGTCGGTGAGGCTGATGACGTTGCGGCGGCGGTCGGCCGGGTCGGGGGCGCGTACGACGAGTTCCCGGCCGGCCAGGTCGTTGATGGCGGCCACGACGTCGCTGCGGTCGATGCCGCAGCGGCGGCCCAGGTCGGCCTGGCTCGCGGGGCCGTCCTCGGCCAGCGAGGCGAGGAGCCGGAAGTGGTAGCCGCGTAGGTCGTGTGCGGCGAAGCCCGCGCTGGCGAGTCGGCCGGCGTGGGCGGCGACCTGGTTGAGCAGCCAGCTCGCGGTGGTACGCAGCCCGGCGGGTGACTGCGGGGCGGTGGCGTCCATGGCGGGAGCCTAACAGTAATCGTTGGCGTGACCCACAAACCATGTTACGTTGGTTCTACCAACGTTGGTTCAGCCAACGTTTTCGAAGGAGGCAACGTGTCCACTCTCAACGGTCAGGTCATCGGTCAGGCCCACTTCGCCACCCGGGCCCTGCTCGACCGCGCCGTCGCGCCCCTGGGCATCGACTTCGCCCAGGTCATCGCCCTCAACGCCCTCACCGCCGGCCCCGTCGACCGGACCTCGCTCGTGCGGCGCCTCGCGAGCGCCCGCAGGGTCGACGAGTCGGCCGTGCTCGAGGTGATCGACGGCCTCGTCGACGCCGGCCTGGCGCTGCTCGACGACACCACCGAGCCGCGGGTGTCGCTCACCGATGCCGGCCAGAGCACGCAGGCCCGTGTCGCCGAGGCCGTCGGGGGTATCACCGCCCGGCTGTACGGGGACATCCCGCCCGCCGAGGCCGACGTCGCCGCCCGCGTCCTCGCGCTCGTCACCGAGCGGGCCAACGACGAGCTGGCGGGCGTCGCCTGACGCCGGAACGCGGTTCAACCGGCGGGCGTGGCTTGACGCCGGAAGCGACTCAGGTGCGTCGGTTCATGGCCGCCCGGATCCGCAGCCAGGACGGGTCGGTCGCGGAGGTCTCGCTGACCGGCGCCAGGTCGCCGGACTGCCAGTCCCGCGTGCCGTCGGTGAGGTCGAGCTGGTCCATGTCGACGACCGACGCCTCGCGGGTGCCGGCGAGGAACGCGGTCACTGAGGCCCCGGCTGCCTCGCCCGGGTCGGCCGTGCCCACCGACAGGACAAGAAGCTCGTCGTTGCCGGCGACAACGAGCTCACCGGTGGCGGTGGCCGCCAGCGCGGTCACCGCTGCCCCAGGCAGCACCTCGTGCTCGACTACCCGAGCGCCGTCGACGTCCAGCTCGACGACCACGCCTTCGGGTGTCCCGATCCAGAGGACCCGCGGCGACGGACCGAACGCGACGTTGTGGCGGGACCAGGCCCGCATCTCATCCAACCACTCCTGCGGGTACGGGTACCCCGGGCTCGGCTCCCCCAGCGTCATGCCCAGGACGCGCCGCAGCGAGGGAAACGCGAACACCTCAAGCGAGTTGTTGTACGCGTTGCCCCGTACCGCGAGGTGCCGGCCGTCCGAGCTGAAGATCGGCGCTTCGTAGCCGTCACAGTCCAGGACCAGCGCACGGCGCACCGGCCGCAGCACCGGCCCAGTGTCCGCGCAGAAGAGCACCAGCGTGGCGCCCTGGTCGCTCACGAGGGAGCAGACCAGGCCACCCGCCGGATGCGCCACCACCCCGGTGTCCCACCGAGGGCCGATCAGGGTCGTTCCCGAGGCGAGATCGAGCGCGACGGAGTGCTCCCAGCCGTCCGTTCCGGCGGCGGGCGACAACCAGAGCGTGCGACCGTCGGGGCTGAACGCCACCTTCCGCCGGTACTCGGTCGACGGGACGCCGTCGACCGGCGACGTGCCCGAGGGGGTCCAGAGAACAACGCTCTCGGCGTCCGCCACCGCCAACAACGGGTCGCGGGGGTGCCAGGCGGCGGAGGGTGTCCGCTTCAACCGTTCGTAGCCGACGTCCTCGACGTAGCCGGCCGAATCCACGCCGACGACTCCGCGCTGCCGCAGTTCTCCGTCCCGGTACTCCCAGATCCGGATCGCCGGACCGTCGGCGTCCCAGGCCGCCACCAACGCAAGGCGCGGATGGGGCAGCAGCCGCTGCGCCGTCGCTCCAGAGTGGACGCGGGTCAGGATCTGCACCGACACACCCTACCGGCGCGCCGGACTGCCACCCGTCCCCGAAGGGGCCGTCAGAAGTAGTCGAGCAGGTGTGCCGGACCGCCGGCGCCCAGCAGGTCCAGGGCGTCCGGCTCGACGCCCACGGTGTGCAGCAGGCCGGCCTGGGCCACCGAGCGGGCACCCGCCGCGCCCGCGTACAGCAGGGCGAAACCGCGCACGTCCAGCCGCAGATCCGCCTCGCCGTCGAGTCTGGTCAGCTCGGCTTCGCCGTCGGCGACGGCCAACCGCCAGGTGCCGGTGTTCCAGTCGGCGAGCGGGTCGGTGAGGTGGAAGTCGACGACGCCCCGGGCGTGGGTGGGCCAGCCGCGCTCACCCACCGCCCGTACGACGTCGACCGGGCGGTGCATCCACAGGTCCCGCTCGTGGTCCCGGGCCGCCTCCAACGGCAGGTGGACGCTGACGGCGTCACCGTCGAGCGGGCACAGCCGCAGGGTCGGCGCGACGCTGGCCCAGCTCCCGAGCACCCCGACGAGTTCCCGGGCCGCGTCGGCGGTGGTGGCCAGAGCCTCGTCGACGGTGAGGACCGAGTCGGCGCCGTAGCCCCGGCCGCGCTGCCAGGTGGCGTAGCCGACGAGGTCGCCGTCGTCCTCGACGAGGGTGATCCCGTCACCGGGCAGTTTCGCGTCGGCGGCGAAGAAGTCGAACAGCTTGCCCCGGCGCGTCAACATGCCGTTGCGGTGGCGGGTGACCCGCTCGTAGAGGGCAGCGACGGCGTCCAGGTCGGCGGGCGTGCCGGCGCGGACGGTCAGGTGCGACGCGGGCCGGTGCCGGGGCAGCGCGGCGGTGGCGACGTTGACGGTGCGCAGCACACCGGCGGCCTCCCAGCCGCAGGCCCGGTAGGGGGCGGCGACGGTCGGGTACAGGGCGCTGATCGCCGCGCCACGCTCGTGGGCCCCGGCCAGCAGGGCGGTGAGCAGGGCTCGGGCCACACCCCGGCCCCGCGCCTCGGGGGCGACCGCCACCCCGGCGACGTCGGCCGCCGCGACGGCCCGACCGGACCACCACTGGTCGTGGTGCAGGTCGACGGCCTTGCCGACGAGCCGGCCGGTGTCGTCGAACGCGCCGTAGCGGGTCATGCCGGGCACCTCGACGGTGGTGTGCGGGGACCGCTGAGCATCAGAGCCGAACGCGAACCGGCCCAGTTCCCAGGCGTCGTCCAGGTCGTCGATGGTGAGTTCACGAACGCGCATCGGCACACCGTAGCGGCCCGCCCCGACACCGACCAGCCGATAACCTCCCCGGCCGGACTCCCGTCGATCATGGAGTCGTGGTGGGTGACGAAGCGCCCTTGATGCCCCAGGTCGGGCACCACAAGTCCATGATCGGTGGCGGGTGGGGGGTGGGGGTCAGTGTTGGGGGATGTTGGCTATGCCGATGCGCTTGCGGAACACCCAGTACGTCCAGGCCTGGTAGGCCAGCACCACCGGAGTGAAGATCACCGCCACCCAGGTCATGATCTTCAGGGTGTACGGGGTGGAGGCCGCGTTGGTGGCCGTGAGCGTGCCCGCCGCGTCGAGGGTGGACGGCAGCACGTTCGGGAACAGCGCCGCGAACAGGGTCGCTACGGCCAGGCCGATCGCCACGGCCGTACCCGTGAACGCCCAGCCCTCCCGGCGTACCCGGGCGGCGGCGAGGCCACCGAGCAGGGCGAGGGCCGCGCCGACGGCGAGCACGACGGCGGCCGCGCTGGAGCGGATGCTCAACGTCCAGGCCAGGAAGCCGACCGCGAGCACGGCGGCGCCGACGCCGAGGCGCACCGCCAGGGCGCCCGCGCGGTCGCGGATGTCGCCGGTGGTCTTCAGGGCCAGGAACACCGCGCCGTGGGTCAGGAACAGCGCGAGCGTGGTCGCGCCACCGAGCAGGGCGTACGGGTTGAGCAGGTCGACGAGGCCACCGACGTACTCGTGGTCGGCGTCCAGGGGCACACCGCGCAGGATGTTGGCGAAGGCGACGCCCCACAGGATCGCCGGCAGCAGCGAGCCGACCACGATCGCGGCGTCCCAGCGGCGCTTCCAGGACGCCTCGGGGCGCTTGTGCCGGTACTCGAAGGCCACCCCGCGGGCGATCAGGGCCAGCAGGATCAGCAGCAGCGGCAGGTAGAAGCCGGAGAAGAGGGTGGCGTACCACTCGGGGAACGCGGCGAACATCGCCCCGCCGGCGGTGATCAGCCACACCTCGTTGCCGTCCCAGACCGGGCCGATGGTGTTGATCAGGACCCGGCGTTCCCGGTCGTCGCGGCCGAGCACGGGCAGCAGCATGCCGACGCCGAAGTCGAAGCCCTCCAGGATGAAGTAGCCGGTGAACAGCACGGCGACGAGGAGAAACCAGATGGTGGTCAGGTCCACGATGGGCTCCGGGATCAGTAGGCGAAGGCGAGCGGACGCTCGGCGTCGTCGGTGTCGTCGGTGGAGGGCTGTTCGCTGACGTCCGGCACGCCGGCTCTGGCGTAGCGCAGCAGCAACTTGACCTCGATCACGGCGAGGGTGGCGTAGATCAGCGTGAAGGCGGTGAAGGAGGTCAGCACCTCGGTGAGCGAGACGCTGCGGGACACGCCGTTGCGGGTGAGCATCTCGCCGAAGACGATCCACGGCTGGCGGCCCATCTCGGTGAAAATCCAGCCGAAG
Source organism: Micromonospora sp. NPDC049107 (assembly GCF_040648595.1). NCBI lineage: Bacteria > Bacillati > Actinomycetota > Actinomycetes > Micromonosporales > Micromonosporaceae > Micromonospora > Micromonospora sp. NPDC049107. The sequence continues at coordinate 879,818 of NZ_JBEZEC010000001.1, read as the reverse complement.
GAGTTGGCCAGCAGCGGCAGCACCGGCATGGCCAGGCCGGCGCGCAGTAGCCATTTGCTGCGCGGGGTACGGCCCCTGCGCTGGCTCCAGAGCACCAGCAGGGCGATCGCGCCCGCCGCCAACCCGAAGCCGACCATGAAGCGGAAACTCCAGTAGGTGACCGGGATGATCGGGGTGTAGCTGCCCGCGCCGTACTGGGTGGCGTACTGGGCCTGCAGGTCGTTGATGCCGTGCACGGTGCCGTTCGGGTCGCCGGTGCCCAGGTACGACAGCAGGTACGGGATCTTGAGGGCGAACACCTCGCGGCTGCCGTCGAGGCTGCCGATGGTGAGCACGGAGAACGAGGCGGGGCTCTCGGTGGTGTAGAGACCCTCGGCGGCGGCCATCTTCATGGGCTGCACATCCGTCATGATCTTGCCCTGGATGTCGCCGGTGAACAGCACGGCCGCCGAGGCGACCAGGACCACCCACGAGCCGAACTTCGTGGCGAAGCGGTACGCGCCGGTGTCGGCGGAGTCCCGGTTGCGGATCACGTGCCACAGGCCGACCGCCACGATCAGCGACCCGGCGACCAGGAACGAGCCGGCCAGGGTGTGCGGGAAGGTGATCAGGGCGACCTTGTTGGTGAGCACGGCCGGGAAGTCGGTCAGCTCGGCGCGTCCGCTGTCGGGGTTGATGCGGTAGCCGACGGGGTTCTGCATGAACGAGTTCGCGGCGAGGATGAAGTACGCGGACAGGTTCGTGCCGATGGCGGCGGCCCAGATGCTGGCCAGGTGCGCGCGCTTGGGCAGCCGGTCCCAGCCGAAGATCCACAGGCCGATGAACGTGGACTCGAGGAAGAACGCCACGAGCGCCTCGATGGCCAGGGGCGCGCCGAAGATGTCGCCGACGAAGCGGGAGTAGTCGCTCCAGTTCATGCCGAACTGGAACTCCTGCACGATGCCGGTGACCACGCCCATGGCGAAGTTGATCAGGAACAGCTTGCCGTAGAACTTGGTCAGCTTGAGGTAGCGCTCGTTGCCGGTGCGGTGCCACATCGTCTGCAGGATCGCCACCAGCACGGACAGGCCGATGGTCAGTGGCACGAACAGGAAGTGGTAGACGGTCGTGACACCGAACTGCCACCGGGCGACGTCCAACGCGTCCACCTGAACCCCCAACTATGCGTACTACGAGACGTAGTAAATACTACTGCTCGTCGTAGAGAAAGGGGCAGGGCCGGGCGGCCCAAAGCGGCCCGGGACCAATGACCCTGATCACTCCGGCCACTCGCCCTCGGGGCCCCACCGCCTCGTGCGAGGATGGCGCGCTGATGGACACGACGACCTGGCAGCCACCACTGCTCTGGCGGGCCGCCCTCATGCTGGCCCGCGCCCTGGTGGCCCTGCTCGCCCGCCTGGAGGTCACCGGCGACGTCCCCGCGCACCTGCGCCGGGGACCGCTCGTGCTGGCCGCCAACCACATCAGCCCGTTCGACCCCCTGGTCATGATCGCCGCTTGCCGGGAACGGGGCATCGCCCCACGGATCATGGCGACCGCCGGCCTGTTCCGCGCCCCCGTGCTCGGCGCCGCGATGCGCCACGTCGGGCACATCCGGGTCGACCGGGGCACCAGCGCCGTCCACCAGGCCCTCGACGACGCGGCCCAGGCCGTCGCGGCCGGCTCGGTGATCCTCATCTACCCCGAGGGACGCATCGGCCTGGACCCCGGCATGTGGCCCGAACGCGGCAAGACCGGCGTCGCCCGGCTCGCGTTGGCCTGCGGCGCACCCGTCATCCCGGTCGCCCAGTGGGGCGCGCACGAGGTGCTGCCCTACCTGACGCCGAAGGGAATGCTGCCCGGCATCGCCCGCTCCCTGTGGCGTCGCCCGGTGATCCGGGTGCACTTCGGCGAACCCGTCGACCTGGGCGAGTCAAACGCCGCCACCCCCGGGGCGGCCCGTCGAGCCACCGACCGAATCATCGACGCCCTCACCGACACCCTCGCTCCCCTGCGCCCCGACGAACCCGACCTCCCCCACCACGTCGACCCCGGCCGCCCCACCGACACGAGCCGCACCCACCGCCGCACCCCCTGAAGCCCCGCGCCCGAGGCCCACCCCCGCCCCGCCCACCCCCGCGATCTTGCACTTTCTGTGGCGACATACCGGGCCGAGCCGGCCATAACGGCGACACAAACCGCAAGATCGGCGCGGCCTGTGGGGGTCGCGCGCCGCCTCGGCGCGGCCTGTGGGGGTCGCGCGCCGCCTCGGCGCGGGCTGTGGGGGTCGCGCGCCGCCTCGGCGCGGGCCCACGGCTCCCCCGGGCAGGGGAGGCGGTTGGCTCGGCGTGGGGATCAGCGCGATCAGGGCTGCGACGAGGCTGAAGAGCGTCAAGCCATCGACGCGAGGGAGTTTTCCATGCTCTGGTACGCACGGGTCGGGACGGCATCGGCGGCGACAGTCGCGCTGGTCGCCGCCGGGTCGACGACGGTGTGGGCGCAGCCCACCGCGCCGAACGGGACGTCGCCTCCGAGGCCCGTGGCGCTGGTCGCCGGCTCGGGGCATTTCGTGTACGACGAGCCGAACATGGTCGGGCACCGGATCTGGTTCGGCGTCGCGGCGGTCACGACCGTCGACGGGTCGACGCGTGGCGAGTTCCGTTACCGGCACGCGCTGCCGGACGGCACCGAGGTTGCCCGGGGACGGGCCGACGTGACCTGCCTTCGGGTGGTCGGGAACGTCGCGGTGTTCACGGCGATCGTTCCCGACGGCGTCGACCCGGTCCGCAACCACGGCTACTACGTCAAGATCATCGACGGTGGTCGGCAGCCCGACGTGATCGTCGACGCCCAGACGCAGAACGGGACTCAGCCGGCACCCACCGGCTGCCTCGACCCCGAGACGGAACTGCCCCCGGAAGCGCCCCCACGCCCCCGGTACCCGATCCTCACCGGCGGGTACGTGGTGCGCCCGTGAGCCCCCTGGCGCTCCCGCCCCACGGGGGTGACGGGGGCGCCAGGGCCCGCGCGGACGAATGTCGCCGACAGGCCATCTGCGCTCCACCGGCCGCGTGCATACTGCGTCGCGTGCTCAACCGATCCGCCTACCTCGACGCGCCCGCGCCGCTGGCGTTCGCCCACCGCGGCGGGGCCGCCGAGGGCGACGAGAACACCACTGCGGCGTTCGCCCGTGCCGTCGGGCTCGGTTACCGGTACGTGGAGACCGACGTGCACGCCACCGCCGACGGCGTCCCGGTGATCTTCCACGACCCGACGCTCGCGCGGGTCACCGGTGAGGCGGGGCGCATCGCCGACCTGAGCTGGGCCGACCTCGCCTCGGTACGCGTCGGCGGCGCCGCCGTCGTACCCCGGCTCGACGAGGTGCTGGACGCCTGGCCGCAGGTCCGCTTCAACATCGACGTGAAGGCCGACGGCGGCGTCGCGCCGACGGTCGCCACCCTGACCCGGGTCGGCGCGGCCGACCGGGTGCTGCTCGCCTCGTTCAGCGACGCCCGACTGACCCGGCTGCGGGCGCTCACCCAGGGGCGCGTCGCCACCAGCCTCGGCATGCGGGGAGTCGCCCGGCTGCGGCTGGCCTCGCTGCACGGCCGGCCGCTGCGGCTGCCCCCGTCGGTGGTGGCCGCGCAGGTGCCGCCCCGCTACGGACGGGTGCCGGTGGTGGACCGCCGATTCGTCGACTACTGCCACCGGCTCGGCCTTCAGGTGCACGTCTGGACGATCGACGATGCGGACCAGATGCACGACTTACTGGATCGTGGCGTGGATGGCATCATGACCGATCACGTCGGCGTGCTGCGCGACGTCTACCGCAGCCGCGGCCACTGGACCGCCTGACCAGCACCGAAGGAACCCCCGATGGCCGAGACCGTGACCCCCACGGTGACCGACACCCCGCCTCCGGCGAGCACCCCCCGCGAGCGCCGAGGCTGGTACATCTACGACTGGGCGAACTCCGCGTTCCAGTCCACGGTGATCACCGTGTTCCTCGGCCCGTTCCTGACCACCGTCGCCGAGACGGCCGCCGGCTGCGAGCTGGGCGCGGACACCTGCGACGGGTACGTGCACCCGCTGGGCATCCGGGTCGCGGCCGGGTCGTACTACCCGTACCTGATCTCGCTGTCGGTGTTCCTGACCGTGTTCGCGCTGCCGGTCATCGGGGCGATCGCCGACCGGTCGGCGCACAAGAAACGCCTACTCGGCGGGGCCGCGTTCACCGGCGCCGGGGCGACCATCGCGATGGCCTTCGTCACCGGCGACCGGTACCTGCTCGGCGGCGCGTTGTTCCTGGTCGCCAACATCTCCTTCGGCGCCGCGATCGTGGTCTACAACTCGTTCCTGCCGCAGCTCGGCGGCCCGGACGAACGGGACGGCATCTCCAGTCGTGGCTGGGCGCTGGGCTACCTCGGCGGTGGCCTGCTGCTGGCGGTGAACCTGGCCACCGTCTCCCTGCTCAGCGAGGACGACAACCCGCAGCGCACCCTGGACCTGGCCCGCTGGTCGATCGTGTCCGCCGGCGTGTGGTGGGCGGCGTTCACCCTGGTGCCGCTGCGCTGGCTGCGCGACCGTCCCGTGACAGCGGCCGTGGCCGCGCGGGGCAACGTGCTCACCGACGGGTTCCGGCAGCTCGGGCACACCCTGCGCGAGATCCGGGCGTACCCGCTGACGTTGTTCTTCCTGCTCGCGTTCCTCGTCTTCAACGACGGCATCCAGACCGTCATCACGATGGCCAGCCAGTACGGCACCGAGGAGCTGCGGCTGGAGCAGAGCACCCTGATCGTCACGATCCTGCTGGTGCAGTTCCTCGCCTTCGGCGGCGCGTTGCTCCTCGGCGCGCTGGCCCGGCGCATCGGCGCGCGCAAGACGGTGCTGATCAGCCTGGTGCTCTGGACCGGTGTGATCCTCGGCGTGTTCTGGCTGCCCGCCGAGGCGCCGCTGCCGTTCATGGCGCTCGGCGCCTGCATCGGTCTGGTCCTGGGGGGCAGTCAGGCGCTGAGCCGGTCCCTGTTCAGCCAGCTCATCCCCGCCGGCAAGGAGGGCGAGTACTACGGCTTCTACGAGATCAGCGACAGGGGTACGAGCTGGCTGGGCCCGCTCGCGTTCGGCATCGTGTTCCAACTCACCGCCTCCTACCGCGTGGGCCTGGTCTCACTGGTGGGCTTCTTCGTGGTCGGGTTCCTGCTGCTGTTGGCGGTGCCGATGCGCCGGGCCATCATCGCGGCCGGCAACACCCCACCACGGGTGCTCTGAGCACGTGCGACGCACCTGACAGATCCGGGCCGGTCGATCGGCTAGGCTGCCCGACCGTGACCGACGACGCCGCTGCCACCCCGACCTGCCTGGCCCACCCGTTCCCCGGCCAGCCGCACGCTCCCGCCGCCTGCGCGGCCGCGCGCGGGCTCGACGGGCGGCCGGTGCACGCCGCGGCGTTGAAGTTCTTCTGGGGGCCGATGGACTGCGGTAAGTCCACGATGGCGTTGCAGATGAACTACAACCACGCCCGGCAGGGCCGCCGAGGCCTGGTCACCACCCGCATCGACCGGTCGCTGGGTCCACAGGTCACCACCCGCATCGGCCTGGCCCACGAGGCCATCGAGGTCACCGACGACCTGGACCTGCGGGCGCTGGTGCGCGGGCGCTGGGCCGACGGGGTACGCGTCGACTACCTGATCTGCGACGAGGCCTGCTTCTACACCGTCGAGCACGTCGAGCAGATGGCCGAGTTGGTGGACAGCTACGACGTGGACGTGTTCGCGTTCGGCCTCGCCACCGACTTCCGGTCCTGCCTGTTCCCCGCCGCGCAGCGCCTGTTCGAGTTGGCCGACGAGGTGGCCCGCATCCAGGTCGAGGTGCTGTGCTGGTGTGGCCGGGAGGGGTTGCTCAACGCTCGGGTCGTCGACGATCGGGTGGTCCGCGAGGGCGAACAGGTCGTCATCGGCGACACCGTGGAGACCGCCGACGTGCGCTACCAGGTGCTCTGCCGGCGGCACTACCGCAGCGGCGACCTCGGCCCCCGCGACTGACGCGTCGACGCGGTGGCCGGCCGCCCCCGTGCTGGGGACGGCCGGCCGTGGTACGGGTGGGTCAGCCCACGCAGACCTGCTGCGCCCTGATGTTCCACGGCGTGGCGAACGCGACGATCTCCCGTCCGGTCGCCTCGGCGGTGTCCAGTGCCGGCCGGGGCACCAACGTCGCCACCGAGCCGGCCCCGGAGAGCCCGGTCAACACCGCGCCGACCCCGGCGGTCTGCGATCCCGCCGGGCAGGCCGGCGTCGTCACGGACTTCGGCGCGTTCGCGTTGAACGCGCTCGTCGCCTCCGTCAACGCCATCGCCGGCAGCGCGGTGGCGCAGAACGCCTGGGTCTGCAACGTGAAGTTGCCCGGAGCGCCGAACACGTACGCGGTGCTCGACACCGAACCGAGCGCCGCGGTGAACGCCAGCTCGTCGATCGCCACCGCTGCGTTGGCGTTGTCGATCCGGTACCCACCGCCGAAGGTCTTCTTGCCCGGCGGGCACACGGCGGTGATCCCCACCTTGTCCAGCGCGTTGTTCGCCGACGTGGTGGTGACCAGTTGCAGGCCGGACACCGCCCCGGCCGGGGCGCAGACCGCGAACGCGTCCACCGACCAGGGCACGTTCGTGGCGTTGGCCTCCACCCCGAACACCGTCACCGTACGCAGGGTCGCGTCGGCGTAGACCCGGGTCATCAGGACGTCACCCTGACCGTCGTTGATCCGTCCACCCGCGCCGACCACCTGGTCGACGCCGTTGCACGAGATGGTCATCGTCTTGGCGTTCGTCGCGTCCAGGACGCTCGTCGCGGCGACCCGGTACAGGCCGACCGACGCCTGCGCCGCTGTGCTCGGCGCGAGCAGCGTCGTGGCCGCCGCCACGCTGGTCAGCACTGCCAGACCAGCCAGTTTCCGGTTCATTGGATTCCCTCCGCCCTGCCTCGTCGACGGTCGACGACGGCGTTGCGACCAGACTCCGCACCCTGGTCAGGGGCCGGTCATCGGCGCGGACGCGGACGGCGTACTGACGCCACGATGACGGGCGGCTGCGACCCTGCCGGCGACGTCACCGTGGCGTCACCGGACTCCGGACGGGGTCCACGAACGGGAGGTCCCATCATGCGTATCCGAGCGGCGGCGCTGGCCGCCCTCCTGGTCAGCGGCGCTCTGATCGGCGTCGGCGGTGGCACGGCGTACGCCGACCCGGACGCGAACCCGTGCGCCTCCACCGCCGGCGACCCGATCATGGGCACCGAGGGCGACGACGTCATCTACGGCGGCGCCGGTCCCGACGAGATCCACGGGCTCGGCGGCAACGACACCATCTACGGCGGCGGTGGCGTCGACACGATCTACGGCGGCGCCGGCAACGACATCCTGTTCGGTGAGGGCTGCGGTGACACCCTCGTCGGCGGTCCGAACGACGACGTGCTGGCCGGTCTCGACGGCAACGACCATCTCAACGGGTCGCACGGCGCGGACCTGCTGATCGGCAAGGCCGGCGTCATCGTCTGGGGCGTTGCCACCAACGGCGACATCTTCGACGGCGGGGGCGGGGCGGACACCTGCGCCCAGGACGACAACCCCGACGCCAGCGTGATCTTCTACGCGTACGTGGACACCAACGCGGGCAACGAGAACCTCTACCCCTGCTGACCGGCCCTGGCGCGCAGCACATCCGGGTGCGGGGGCGGTGCGTCGATCGCGCGCATCGCCCCGCCCCACCTGTCGAACGCCCGCCGGGCCTCCCCGTGCCGGCCGGCCCCGACAAGCGTCGCGACCAGCGCCCGGTGCGCCCACTCGTCGTAGCAGTCGGCGTCGAGCAGCCGGACCAGGGTGGTCGCGGCCCGGTCGGAGTCGCCGTCGCTCCGGTACTGCCGGGTCAGTTCCCGCAGCGCCCGCAACCACATCGAGCGGGCCTGTTCCCGCAGCCCGTCGGCCCAGTCCTCGTAGGGCTCGTCGGTGAAGGCGTCACCCCGGTAGGCGGCGTCCACGTCGGCGAGCACCGCGCGGGCCTGCGCCGGGTCACCCTCGCGGGCGAGCCGCTCCGCCCGGGGCACGTCGGCCAGCAGGGTCTCCGCGTCGACGACCACCCGGGTCAGGTCGACGCGTACGCCGGTCAGGTCGGCGCGCACGTACCGGTCGACGGGCCACCGCCGGGGCGGGTCGAGCACGGCACGCACGGCGGACAGCAACACCGACAGGCGGTGCGCGGTGCGCCGCGGCTCGTCGTCGGGCCACAGCAGTTCGCACAGCTCGGCCCGTCCCACGGCGCGGCCACGCCGGGCGACGAGGATCTTCAGCAGCGTGCGGGCCTGCCGCGACCGCCACGCCGGCAGCGGGACCTCCCGCCCACCGACGATGACTTCGAACCGGCCGAGCACCCGCACCTCGACGGTCCCACCGTCGACGGACAGCTCGGACAACTGCCGGCCGTCGACCGTCTCGATTCCGAGCGCCAGCAACCGGTCGGCCGCGGCCCGCGCCGCCGAGCGCTGCGCGGCGTCCGCGCCCGGCACCCGGCCCAGCAGGACGACTGTCCGTTCGGCGGCCGGACCCGCGCCCGCCGCCTGCCAGATCGCGCCGGCCTCCACCAGGGCGTCGCGACTCGCGGCCGGGTCGGCGGCGACCGCGGCGGTGAGTTCCAACGCCTCGGCCAACGCGTCGGCCTGCCGCCCGGTCCGGGCCGCCCGTACCGCTTCGGCCGCCCGCCGCCGGGCCACCTCCAGGTCACCTTCGGCGTACGCCACCCAGCCCGTCGCGGCCAGCGCGCAGGAGAGCAGGAACGCCGGCGCCAGCCGGTGTGCCTCGTCGGCGGCGGCACGGGCGGCGTCGAGGTCGGCGGCGTTGCTCTCGCAGCGCAGCCGGGCCAGGCCGGCCAGCGCCGGGATGCGTACCTGCAGGTCCCCCACGTCACGGGCCAGTTCGGCGGCCTCGGCGAAGGCGGCCAGCGCCTCCTCGCGCCGGCCGAGCCGGCGACTGACCTCGGCCAACCCGTATACCCCGGCGGCCGCCCGGTTGAGCCCCAACCGTTGCGAGACCAGTTTGGACCGGGTGAAGTGCAGGGTCGCCTCGTCGTAGCGGCCCAGCCGGACCAGCGCCTCACCCGCGTTGTGCAGGGCGGTCACCAGCACTCCGGGCGGGCCGGCGAGCTCCGCCGCGCGGACCGCCCGTACCGCGGTGGCCAGCGCCGACGGGTACCGGGCCTCCCGCAGCAGGCAGTGCGCCTGGTTGACCAGGACCCGCGCCTGCTGAACCAGGTCACGCGCGCGTTCGGCCGCGGCGAGGGCGTCGGCGAGGTGCCCGTCGCGGCGGGTGCCGGACGAGGTGAGCGCGGCCGCGATGTGCGCCGCCGCCAACGGGGCGTCCTCGTTCACCCGCTGAGCGGCGACGAGCGCGCGGGCCCCGGTGGTGACCGCGTCGTCGACCCGGCCGAGTTGGGCGAGGGTGCTGGCGCGGCAGGCCAGCAGCAGGACGTCGTCGGGGCCCGGTGGGGCGGGCGTCGGCGCGGCGTCCGCCCGGTCGAGCACCGCGAGCGCGCCGGCGTAGTCGGTCCGCAGGTACGGCACCATCGCGGCCCGCCAGAGCAGCCGCGCCGGCCACCGGCGGTCGTGGTCCGCCTGGGCCAGCAGCGGGGCGAAGACGCGCGACGCCCAGGTCACCGAGCCGGACATCCGCAGCGCGTCGCCGAGGATCAGTTGCAGGTCGGGGTGCTGCTCGGCCGGCGGCAGCGCGCTGATCAGGTCGGTGACGTCGGACGCCCCACCGCCGGCGAGCATCTCCACGCCGTGGCTGACGATCAGCGCCGCGCACCGGGCGGTGTCGTTCGCGTCGCGCAGGGCTCGGGCGGCGGCGAGGGGGTACGCGTGGGCGAGGTACCAGTCGGCGGCGGCGGACAACCGGCGGCGACCCGAGGCGTCCGGGCGGCCTTCCTGTTGGGCCAGCACCGCCGCGAGCACCGGTACCAGCCGCACCGTCGCGGCGGTGAGGTCGGACCGCCGGCGGGGGTGAGCCACCAGCAACCCGGTGCGGGTCGCCCACCGCAGCGCCTGCGCGGTGGCGTCGGCTGGCGCGTCGGCGTCGATGGCCACGCACAGCGGCGCGGTGATCGGGTCGAGGTGGTGGATGTCGCCGAGCAGACGCGCCACCTGCGCGGGCAGGTCGGTGAGGATCTCGTCGCGGGCGAACTGCCCGCCGGCGGTGCCGGGTTCGGTCAGGGCCGCGAGCAGCTCCCGCCGGCCGACCCCTTGGCGGCCGAGCGCGTCACCGGCGAGGTGTACCCACGCCGGCCAGCCGGCGGTCAGCTCGTAGACCAGGTAGGCCAGGTCACTGTCGGGGACCGCGTGTTCGTCGCGCAGGATCCGGGCGACCTGGTCCCGACCGAGGGCGAGGGTTTCCGGTCCCCGGTGCACCACGGGTCCGGCACAGGCGCTGCGGGCCGCGTCGGCGAGGGGGTGTCGAGCGGCCAGCGTCACCGCGGGCTGACCCGGCAGCGCGCCCAACAGCCGCACCAGGGCCAGTTGCTCGTCCCCGGTGAGCGCGGACACCTCGTCCACGGCGACCCGGGCGGGCGGGTGCGCGTCCGACGGGCCGCTCGGGTGCGACAGCGCGTCGAGCAGATCCGCCGCCCGGTGACAGGCCGTCGGACCGTCCCCGCCGATGACCTCCAGGGCGGTGCTCTTGCCGTAACCGGGGGCGGCCACCAGCAGCAGCCAGCGCTGTGGTCGGGTCCGCCGGTCGGTTGCCATCACGTCGCCTCCGCTCGACCGAGCACCGAGGAAGGCCACCCGGAGGGCCGGTGACCCCACGCTAACCATCGTGCGGCCCGCCCACGGTGGCGTTGTCCGAGAACCGACGCAGTGCCGCCGGCCGGGGTCAGGACGGCTCTCGGGCGGCGGACCGGGCCCGCGACCGGTCGGCCACGATGACGGCGACGGTCACCGCCAACGCCAGCGCGGCGCACACCGCGACGGGCACTTCCAGCCCCACGCAGACCGGCACCAACGCCAGCAGCACCAGCACGGCGGTGATCCGGCTGGTCGGCAGGCGGCGCCACAGCAGCGCCTTGTAGGCGGCGTGCCCGGCGAGGAACAACGCCGGACCACCCAGGGTGAACAACGCCGCGGACTTGGTGGTGGGCTCTCCGGGCTGCCGCAGCAACACCTCCGGGTGGTCCGCGAGGGTGAACAGGTCGTCATCGGCGACACCGTGGAGACCGCCGACGTGCGCTACCAGGTGCTCTGGCGGCGGAACTACCGCAGCGGCGACCTGGGCCCCCGCGACTGAGACGCCCGTCGTTCCGACATCCGGTCTGCGACAATCACCGCGGCCGTCACCAGCAGCGCCGCCCCGGCGGTGACCGCTGTCGGCGTGGCCAGCGCGACCGTCCCGGGGATCAGCGCGAGCAGCAGCAGCGTCGCCGTGACGCGGCCCGCCACCCCGACGAAGCCCAGAACCAGCTGGTAGGCGGCGTGCCCGGCCAGGAACAGCGCCGGGCCGCCGAGTACGACAAGCGCGTCCGCCCAGCCGACCGCGTGGCCGGGAGCGTGCAGCAACTGCTCGTCGCCGACCGCGGTGATCACGATGCCGCCCACCATCACCGGGTGCAGGTAGTTGAACACCAGCCGCGACAGCCGTCCGGCCCGTTCACCGGCCTGGGCCAGGGCTCGCATGACGGTGTCCGCCCGGTCGAAGTACACCCACCACAGGGCCACCGATCCCGCGAAGGCGAGCAGGAATGCGAAGATGCCCACCCGGTCCAGGCGCTGCGTCAACGTGCCGCCGGTGATGAGGATCGACTCCCCCAGCGCGATGAGGACGAACGCCTGGCAGCGTTCGGCCAGGTGCCCACCCTCGACCTCCCAACGTTCCGGGGTGCTGCGGCCCATGCCGGGCACCGGGAATCCGGTGGCCAACCCGAGCGCGTCGACGGCGATCACACCGATCCAGATCACCTCGCGGGCTGGGGGGTCCACCAGGCCGCCGACGAGAGCCAACAACCCGGTGGCGGTGATCCAGACGACGCACTGGCGGAAACTGTCACTGACGTACGGCTGGCCGCGGATCGCCCACATGGCGAAGACCGTCCGACCGATCTGCACCACCGCGTGCGCTCCGGCGAAGAGCAGACCGTCGCCGCCGAACGCGGTGGGCAACGCCGCCGCGAGCAGCAGACTGCCCAGCGTCACCACCAGCAGCGTGGCGCGCACCGGCGCGCGGTCCGGGCGTAGCCAGTTGCCCATCCACACGGTGTAGATCCAGACCAGCCAGACCATGCCCAGCAGCACCGCGGTACGCCCCACACCCGGCCAGTCGAGGTGCGCGCTGAGGTACTGGGACAACTGGGTGATCGTGAAGACGTAGACCAGGTCGAAGAACAATTCGGTGGACGTGGTCCGCTCCACCCCGCGGCGGGGACGCAGCAACTGCGGGTGCGCCGGCCGGCTCACGACGTGCCCCGCCGGGCCCGCAGGCGATCCGCCATGATCACCGCGACGGTCACCGCCGTTGCCAGCGCCGCGCAGGTCACCACCGTGGCGCCCAGACCTACGCAGGCCGGTATCAGGGCCAGCAGCACCACCACAGCGGCGATCCGGCTGGTGGGCAGCGCCCGCCACAGCACCGCCTGGTAGGCGGCGTGCCCGGCGAGGAACAGCGCCGGGCCGGCCAGGGTGAACAGGGCGGTGACCGTGGTGGCCGTCGCGCCCGGAGCGTGCAGCAGCCGTTCGTCGCCGGCCGAGGTGACGACGATGCCGGCGACCATCACCGGGTGCAGGTAGTTGAACGCGAGCCGGCCCAGCGCCCCGGTACGCGTGCCCGCGCGGGCGACGACCTCCGCGGCGGCCGGGGCGGACCGCGCGAAGTACACCCACCACAGCGCCACCGAGCCGGCGAACGCCACACCGAACGCGCCGAGGCGCACCACGTCCACGTGTGACGTCAGGGTGTTGCCGGTGACCAGGATCGACTCGCCGAGCGCGATGAGCACGAACGCCGCGCAGCGCTCCGCCAGGTGCCCACCCTCCACCATCCACCGCTCCGGGCGGCTGCGTGCACGCCCCGGCAGGGGGTAGCCGGTCGACAGGCCCACCACCTCGAGCACGATCACGGCCGTCCACACCACCTCCCGGGCCGGGGTGTCGAGCAGGCCGCCGACCACCACGAGCACCGACGTGGCGGCGATCCAGGGCAACGACTTCTGGAACCCGTCGACCAGCCACGGATTGCCCTGCGCCGCCCACAACGCGAACGCGGTCCGGCCCACCTGCACGCTGACGTAGACCACCGCGAAGAGCAGACCCATCCCGGCGAACGCCTGTGGGATCGTCGCCGACAACAGCAGGCTGCCCAGCGTCACCCCGATCAGCATCGCCCGTACCGGGCCCTGGTCCGGTTGCAGCCAGTTGGTCACCCAGGTGGTGTAGACCCAGACGAACCAGACCAGCGCCAACAGCAGCGCGGTGCGGGCTGCGCCACGCCAGTCCGGGTGCGCGATCAGGTAGTGCGACACCTGGGTGATCGTGAAGATGAAGACCAGGTCGAAGAACAACTCGGTCGAGGTGGTCGGCTCGACGCCCTGCCGCCGGCGCAAGAGCCGGGGGTGCGCCAGCTCCGGGGCCGGCGGCTCAGAAGGGGTCACCGCACACCCGCCAGTCGCCGCCCTCGCGGACCACCGGCAGGCGGTGTTCCTCGCTGATGCCGCCGGCGCGGGTCACCTTCGCGGTCACGGTGCCGCGCGGACGCCCACCCTTGGTGGACACCGACACGTCGGTGATCTCGTAGTCGGTCACCATGGGCGGGGTCCGCACCCAACTGGTGAACCCGATCGCGCTCCACCGGGTCCGGGCGTCGGCGCACAGCCGTTCGTACGCACGATCGCTGTCACCCAGGGACACCTCGCTGAGGAACCCGTCGGCGGTCTCCCGGATCGGGCCGGCGGCCTGCCGCACGGTCTGCAGGTTCCACGCTCCCAGTCCGGCGACTCCGACGCAGCACAGCGCCATGCCGAACCCGGCGAAGACCAGCCCGGCACGCATCGGGCGGCGCCGCCGGGCCGGTCGGCTCCACGACTGGCCGGCACCCACGACTACCGACCGTAGAGAAAGCCGTCGCGGTGAGGCATGGCAAGCCGGAAACTGGGCCTTCTTTCGGTGCGGCGACGCATCGTCTACCGTCGGCGCACACCCCCGTAGCGTCAGGGAGCCGATCGATGAGCCGCTTCGTGCAGCCGGTACCACCCCCTGCCGACCCGTACGCCGGTGATGCCCTGCTGCGGTCCTGGCTGGAGCGTCACCTCGGGGCGGCCGGTCACGCCGCCGCGAAGGGCCGCCTGGCCGACCTGGCCGCCGATGTGAGCGGGCCGCTGCGCGCGGCGCACGCCGATGCCGAGGCGCACCCGCCGACGCTGGTCCGGTACGACCCGTGGGGCGCCCGCGTCGACCGCATCGAGGTGTCCGCCGGTTGGCAGGCGCAGCGGGCCGCCGCCGCCCGGCACGCGGTGGTGGCGCTGCCCTACCTGCCCGACGCCCGGGGCACCTGGGGCGCTGCCGCGCGGGTCGTGCAGCATGCGCTGCTGCACCTGTACGGGCCGGAGTCGGCGACGTTCTCCTGCCCGGTGGCGATGGCCGACGGCGCGGCGGCGCTGCTCAGCCTGCCCGACGTCGACGCGGGTGTCCGCGACGCGTGGCTGCCCCGGTTGACCTCCACCGATCCGGACACCGCGATCACCAGCGGGCAGTGGATGACCGAGTCGCAGGGCGGCTCGGACCTGGGCCGCTCCAGCACGATCGGCCGGCCGGCGGCGGACGGTTCGTGGCGGCTGACCGGGGAGAAGTGGTTCTGCTCCGCGGCCGACGCGGCGATGGCGGTGGCGCTGGCCCGTCCCGAGGGCGCCGGGCGGGGCAGCCGGGTGCTCGCTCCGTTCCTCGTACCCCGGTACGCGGTCGACTCGCCGCTGGCCACCGGCGCGGCACCGGACGCGCCCGCTCCCGGTGTCGTCGTGCACCGGCTCAAGGACAAGCTCGGCACCCGGGCGCTGCCGACCGCCGAGATCGGCCTGCGCGACGCGTACGCGGTGCCGTTGGGCGACCCGGCGGTGCCCGGCCTGGTCCGGGCCATGACGCTGGTCGTGGTGACCCGGGTGCACAACGCCGCCGCCGCTGCCGGCGGGATGCGACGGGGGCTCGCCTACGCCCGCGCGTTCGCCGACGCGCGGCACGTCGCGGGGGGCCCGCTGTCGTCCTCGCCCCTGCACCGCGCCACGCTCGGCACCCTCGCGGTCGACGCGGCGGGCGCGTTCGCCCTGGCCGGACACGCGTTCGCGCTGCTCGGGCGGGTGGAGGTCGGCGCCGACCCGGAGGCGGTCGCGGAGCTGCGCATCGTCGCGCCGCTGGCCAAGCTCGCCACCGGCCGGCTCGCCGTCAGCTCCGCCAGCGAGTACGTGGAGAGCTTCGGCGGCGCCGGGTATGTGGAGGACACCGGGGTGCCCCGGCTGCTGCGCGACGCGCAGGTGCTGCCGATCTGGGAGGGCACCACAAACGTCCTGTCCCTGGACGTGCTGCGCGCGTTGACCCGGGAGGACGCCGGGTCGCCGCTGCTGCGACGGCTGTCGGCCGCCGTCGACCTGGCCCGGCCGCTGTCGCCCGCGCTGGCCGACACCCTGGCCACGGTCGCCGGGCAGCTCCGCGACACCATCGTCGCGGTGACGGCCGACCCGGGCGCGGCGACGGTCATCGCCGGTGCCCGTGCGCTGGCGCTGCGTCTGGCGTACGCGCTGACCGCCGCGCTGCTCGTGGAGCACGCCGCCTGGGGTGACGAGCAGGCGGAGCTGGCGGCCCGGCTGTGGGCGCGGCGGTGGCTGCGGCACGAGGACATCGCCGAGGACGCCCACCATCACCTGGACCTGCTCTGCTGACCGGTCGACGGGAGCGGGGGTGACGGTCGCCGGCGTCGAGAAAAGTCGACGTACCTGACAGGAGTTGGCAGGTACACCGGCGCAGACTGCACGCATGACGACAACCGCCGACCTCGCGATGGTCAACCTGGACAGCTCCGACCCTGCCGCGCACGCCGCCTTCTACCACCGGGCGTTGGGCTGGGAGATCACCCACAGCCAAGCCGAGTACGCCATGATCCGCAACGGCGGCGTGTCCATCGGGTTCGGCCTCGTCGAGGGCTACCAACCGCCGGCCTGGCCGGATTCGGCCGGGCAGAAGCGGTACCACCTCGACCTCTACGTCGACGATCTGGCCGTGGCCGAGAAGGAGTTCGTGGCCGCGGGCGCGTCGAAGCCGGAGTTCCAGCCCGGCGAGACGTGGGTGGTGCTGCTCGACCCGATCGGGCAGCCGTTCTGCCTCTGCCGCCGACCGCAGGGCTGACGCCCGGCCCTCGGCGCGTCACCCGTGGCCTGCCGTCCGGCGCGCCACGGGTGATGCCGCAGGGCTGACGCGGCGTTCAGCGCAACGGGCCGCGGGCCACCGCGTCGCGCATCGCCGCCGGGTCGCCGACCGGCACGTACTCCAGCCACCAGGTCGCCCCGGCGGCGGCCAACTCCCCGAGGTAGGCCCGTTCGGCGCGCTCGTCCGGGCGGCGGCGTCGCCCGCCGATCGCCACGTCGAACGGCTGGCCGTCGGCCCGGGTCGGCGGCATGGCCGCTGCCAGCTCGTGAACCTCGTCGGGGGTGAAGTCGGCCCAGCCGTCGGTGTCGGTCAGCTTGTAGGGCACGATGCCGTCGGCGCGTGCCGCGCGACGCCGCACCGCCCCGGCCTGGGTGCTGCCGCCGACCCAGACCGGCACCCGGGGCGACTGCACGGGCGGTGGCCGCAGCGCCACCTGCTCGGCGCGGTAGTGGGTGCCGTGGTGCTCGATCCGCTCACCGCTGAGCAGGCCGGTCAGCAGGTCCAGACCCTCGTCGAGCATCGCGGCGCGCACGGCTACCTCCGTCGGCTCACCGAACGCGGCCAGGCCCCGGTCAGCGGGGTCACCGACACCGACGGCAACCGTGGCCCGGCCGGCGCTCAGGTGGTCGAGGGTCAACACCTCGCGGGCCAGCTTCGCCGGACGCCGACGGGGCAGCGCCGTGACCGCGGTGCCGAGGCGCACCCGCTCGGTACGCCCGGCGATCGCCGTGAGCATCAGCCACGGGTCGTACGTGGACGGGTCGTCGCCGCAGTGGTGGATGACGTAGTCCTCCAGGAACACCCCGTCCCAGCCGGCGCGCTCGGCCAGCTCACCCAGCTCGACGAGGGTGGCGACGTCGAGGTCGTCGCCGCCGCAGGGGATCTCCAGGCCGTGTCTCATCCCCCGACCGTAGGGCGGGGGTACGACGGTCAGCCGCGCCGACGCGACCGGGCGGCCCACACCGCGTACGCCGGGTCGCGGTCGAGGTTGTGCCGGTCCCGGTCGTAGCGGCGGGTGGTGCGCGGGTCGGCGTGCCCCATGGCGTCCTGCACGTCTTCCAGGGGGACGCCCTCGGAGCGGGCGGTGGTGGCGAACGCGTGTCGCAGCGAGTGCGGGGACAGTCGCGCCCACGCCGGGATGCCGGCGGCCCGGGCGAGGCGGCGGACCATCCGGAACACGGAGTGCCGGTCGAGTCGTGCGCCGCTGGCGGTGACCAGCAGCGGCCCGGTCAGGTGGGTCACCGGCACGCCGGCGGCGGCGGCCCGCTGGGCCAGGTACGCGTCGAGGGCGTACGCGGTGCCCGGCGTGAGGGCGCGGCGGCGCTGCTTGCCGCCCTTGCCGACGAACCGCACGCTGCGGTGCCCGCGTTCGGTACCGAGGTCGGTCAGGTCCAGCGAGACCAGTTCCCCGACCCGCAGGCCCAGGTCGGCCAGGAGCGCGATGGCCGCCCGGCTGCGGGCCGCCGTCGGGCCGGTCTCGGCGTCGGCGGCGGTGAGCAGGGCGTCCACCTCCTCGGGGGTGAGTCCGATGGTGGCGGAGTGGTCCCGGTCGACGCGGGGGCGGTCCGCGCCGGAGACCGGGTTGGCGGGTACGCCACCGAGCTTGACGAGGAAGTCGTACCAGCTCGACAGGGCGGAGAGTCGGCGTGCCACGGTCGCCGGGGTCAACGGTCGGCCGCTGCGGGCCACGAGGGTGGACTCCAGCGTGCGGGCGTACTCGTTGACGTGCAGGAACGTGGCCCGCAGCGGGTCCAGGTCGTGTCCCGCGCACCAGCCGAGGAAGGCGGCGACGTCGCGCCGGTACGCGTCGCGGGTGTGCTCGGAGAGGCGACGGTTGCGCAGCCAGGCCTCGGTGACGTCCAGCGGCGCGCTCGGCAGGGCCGGTCGGGCGGTGGGGCGGGCGAGCATGGGCGCGTCGGTGGACACCATGTGAAAAAGGTTCTCAGCAGCGGATGGGATTGCCACGCAGGCGCGCCGACGGCCGGCCCTCGCAGCGGCGACGTCGGGGTCGGCTACGGTCGCATCGTGCGTGCCAGCCGGCTGGTCTCCCTGCTACTGCTCCTGCAGGCCCGGGGGCGGATGACCGCTGGCGAGCTGGCCGATGCCCTGGAGGTGTCGGTTCGTACGGTGTACCGCGACGTGGAGTCGCTGGGGGCCGCCGGCGTGCCGGTGTACGCCGAGCGGGGCCCGGCCGGTGGTTACCGCCTGCTCGACGGCTACCGCACCCGCCTCACCGGCCTGACCGCCGGTGAGGCCGAGGCGCTGTTCCTGGCGGGGATGCCCGGCCCGGCGGCTGAGCTGGGCCTGGGTTCGGTGCTGGCCACGGCGGAGCTGAAGTTGCGCGCCGCGCTGCCGGCGGACCTCGCCGACCGGGGCGCCCGGCTCCGGCAGCGGTTCCACCTCGACGCGCCGAGTTGGTTCCGCGAACCCGAGCCCACACCACACCTGGCCGCACTTGCCGCAGCCGTCTGGGAGGACCGCCGGGTGCAGGTGCGCTACCGGCGGTGGAAGGCGCCTCGGGAGGTGACGCGCACCCTCGATCCGTTCGGCGTGGTGCTCAAGGCCGGCCGCTGGTACCTGGTCGCCGCGGCGTCGGGGCAGGTGCGGACCTATCGGGTGGCGGCGATCCTCGACCTGGCCGTGCTGGACGAGCCCGCCGAACGGCCGACCGGGTTCGACCTCGCCGAGAGCTGGCAGGAGCTGGCCGCACGCTACGAGCGGAGCGTCTACCGCGCCGAGGCGCGGGTACGGATGACGGTGGCGGCGCTGGCGCAGACGACGTACCTGTTTCCGCCGGCGATGAGCCGCGCGGCGCAGGAGAATGCCGGTGCGCCGGACGCGGCCGGCTGGGTCACGACGACAGTGCCGATCGAGTCGGTCCGCCACGGCTGTGTAGAGATGCTCAAGCTCGGCGCGCAGGTGGAGGTGCTGACCCCGACCGAGTTACGCGAGCTGGTCGCCAGCACCGCCCACGCCCTCGCCGCCCTCTACCCATCGTCCGGCGACGCGCTCCCCCGAGGGCCGAGGGCCGGCGACGCGTCGGCCCGGGAGTCGAAGGCCGGCGACGCGCCGATGGCCGGCACCCCGGGGCGGGCGCCGGCCGTCGAGGCGGTGTTCAGGCGTTGATCTGCCGTCGGCCGTTGCCGTTGGCGGTGATGGTGACCCGGCGGGGCTTGGCCCGCTCGGCGACGGGAATGCGCAGCGTCAGCACCCCGTGCTCGTAGCCCGCCTCCAGCTTGTCGGTGTCGAGGGTGTCACCGAGGAACAGTCGCCGGGTGAAGGTGCCCATCGGACGTTCGGCGGCGACCAGCTCGATACCGTCGCCGGCGGGTCGGCGGCGCTCGGCACGGACGGTCAGGACGTTGCGCTCGACGGTGCAGTCGATGGTGTCGGGGTCGACGCCGGGCAGGTCGAACGCGGCGTAGAAGAAGTCTCCGTCGCGGTAGGCGTCGAGTTGCATGGTCGCCGGCCGGGCTGCCGTACCGAAGAACTGCTCGGCGAGCCGGTCCACCTCGCGGAACGGGTCGGTACGCATCAACATGGTCATGCCTCCTCGGTTCTCCTGGCCGAAGGTGATGGTTGAGTCGAGGTGACTCAAGTTCCTCTTCTTATTTAGCGCCTTCCGAGCCGGCCGTCAACTCCTTCTCGAACCAGTGGTCGGCGTACGGGCCCCGCGAGTAGGCGGGGATCTCGACATAGCCGTGCCGGGCGTACAGGGCGCGGGCCTCGACCAGGTCGGCGCGGGTGTCCAGGCGGATGCGGTCCACCCCGGCCGCCCGCGCCCGACGCTCGACGGCGGCCAGCAGCGCCGCGCCCCCACCGGCCCCCCGGTGCGCGGGGCGGACGAAGACCCGGGTCAGCTCGGCCCAGTCCCGGTGCCAGCGCAACCCGGCGCAGCCGGCCAGATCCGCGCCGCGGTGGGCGAGCAGGAGCACACCAGTGGGGTACGCCAGGTCGTCGCTGGGCATCTCGGCCAGCGCGGCGTCGACCTCGCCGGGTCGGTCGGGGCGGCGGTGGTAGCGCACCACCATCTCCGTCATGTACTCGCGCAACAGGAGTGTCGCGTCCGGATGGTCGGGACGGACAGCGGCGGTCACCCAGTCGGGTCGAACGGTCGTGGTCACCCGTCGATCATCAGTGGCCGGTCAACGGGTTTTCGGTGTCGGTCCGCTGGTAGATGCCCTGCTCGCGGGTGAGCAACCGCTCGTCCACGAGGTAGCGGCGCAGGGTGGCGTGGTCCGACGCGCCGCCGGCACACCACGGCTTGAGCGCGTCGTCGACGGCACGCTCCGGATAGCGCGTACCCGGCTCGAACGAGCGTTGCGCGATGTGTGCCAGCAGCGTTCGCCGCCGTCCGCGCTGCGCCGGCATGCCGACCAGGACGTCCCCGCGCAGGAACGTACGCAGCACGGGGTCGTCGGCCGGCGCGGCGTCGTCGGCCGGGCGGCGCTCGCGCGCCGCGGCCCGCAGCGACGCCTCGTCGACCGCGAGCGCGCCGTCACCGCCGGTGATGAGGCCCGCGGCGGCGAGCCGACCGAGCCCGGTGCGCACGGCCCGCGTGGCCAAGCCGGAGCGCTGCACGACCTCGGGCACGCTTGTCGATCCCAACGCGACCGCCGCGAAGATCCGTCGCCGTCCGTCGTCGGCCAGGGCCCCGGCCAGAGCGTGCGCAGTCATGCCGGTCACCCTCCCATCGCGGTATGCGTGCCGCCAGGCAATTTCCGGGGTACGCGCCCAGGTCCACCATCCCTGGCCTGCCGGTCCTCATCTCGAGGTTGAAAAGGATCGGGACAGCGGTCAGCGGTGGGCGTGATCGTGGTGAGAAGGCTGCCGCGGCGAGGTCACACCGGGAGACGCCGCGCTGGGGGCGCGGCAGCGGTGGGGTCGCGAAGACGCCTGACGCGTCGAACTCGAAGGCAGGCGTGTCCGCGCGGACGAAGGCGGGCACCCGGACCTGGCGGGAACTACTCATGGTTTCGGCGATTCCAGGGTTTCGGCAGGAGGCGCCGAGGGGCCTCCTGGATCCAGTGGCGGGTAGCCGGTGTCTCCGGCTGGCGCGACGTCGCAGATCACGTCGCTGAAGGAGCCCGTACCGGTCCTGCGGCGTGGGCTTCGAGTGGCACGGCGGACGGAGGCGGGGAGGTCACTCGAACCCGTCCTCATCGCGCACGTGCGCCACTGGTCACTGATCCATGCGCGTCAGCATGGTCAACCCGTGCCTGGTGGGCAACGGATTTACCGCAGGGCTGCGCCCGCCCCGACCGTCCGGGTCTGTTGACCCACCTGGCGGCGGTCCAGAAGGAGGCCGAAGTCGACCTCGCCACGCTCAACCCCGACGTGGTGCTACCCGATCTGACTCCGCGTTTCGTCGGCTGGGCGCAGCCCCGCTGAGTCGATCGGCCCCTCGGTGCGCAGTCGCGCGTGCTGGTGCATGTCGTGCCAGCCGTCGGCGTGCCGCATCGACTGACGCGCCACCCCCTCCACGGCGAAGCCGCCCCGCGTGGCGACCCGGCACGACGCCGCGTTGGCCGTCGAGTGGTTCAGCTCCAACCGGTGCAACCCGGCCTGGGTGAAACTCCACCGGGTCAGCGCCTCCAGCGCCGCGGTGGCGATCCCCCGACCGCGCGCGTCGGGCAGCAGCCAGTACGAAATCTGCGCCGACCCCTCGGTCAGCAGCACGTCCCGCAGTCCCGTCTGGCCGACCGGCCGGTCGGCGCCGTCGACGATCGCGAAGCTCACGGCCGTCTCGGCACGCCACCGACCGGTCCACTGTGCCGTCCACGCCCTGGCCTCGGCGTCGTCGTCGAGTCGGAGCACGTGCCACCGCTGGATCGCCGGGCAGCCGAACGCCGCGTGTACGGCGGGGGCGTCGTCGTCGCGCCACGGCCGCAGCGCCAGCCCGGGGCGTACCGCAAGGTGGGGTTGTTCCTGGGCGGCGAGGCTCCCGGCGGGCAGGGCGGGCGTGACGAGCAGCGGCATCGGCCCATTATCGGCCGGGCGGCCTCACTCCCCGGTCGGGCCTCCCGCCAGCTCGGCGACCACGTCGAGGTGGCCCAGGTGACGGGCGTACTCCTGCACCAGGTGGAACAGCACCCGTTCCAACGACGCCGGGTCCGCGCCGTCCCAGCGTGGGCCCGGCGCCCCGATCTCGGCCAGGTCGTGCGCCGACACCACGGCGGTCGTGTGCGCGCCCTGCGCCCGCAGCGCCGCCACCAGGTCGTCACGGGTCTCGTCGGGGGCGACGTACCAGCGGTCGTTCCGACGGTCTCCCCACGGCTCGGCGACGTCCCGACCCTGAAAACCCCACTCGATCCAGCGCCGCTCGACGTGGCGCAGGTGCGTGAGCAGCTCCAGCGGCGTCCACCCGGACGGCAGCCGGCTGCTGCGCAGCTCCGCCTCGTCCAACGCCGACACCTTGGCCACCACCGACTCGCGGAAGTAGTCCAGGTAGCGCAGGAAGACCTCGGTGCGGCTGCCGGCCGGTGCGGTCGGCTCGGGGAAGGCAATCATGACCCGCTCGACAGGTCGCGTCCGCGCACCGTGCCGGTGGCGTCCAGAGTGCGGTATCGCATGTCGTCCTCTCGGTCGGGTTGCGAAACTGATCTTCGCACCTGCTCAGGGCACGTGCACCCGGAGGCTTTACGGGCACCCGCCCGGCGTCGTCACGGGCGATGATGGATCGGTGAGCGAGCCCGTCATCGACACCGAGCGCCCGCCGGCCCGGTCGTCCACACCGACCGAGCTGCCGCAGCCCGGTCCGCGTACGCGGGGGCCGTGGCTGGTGGCCGCCGCGACCAGCGTGACGCTGCTGCTCCTCGCGGGGCGCTACGGGTATCACCGCGACGAGCTGTACTTCCTGCTCTGCGGTCGGCACCTCGACTGGGGTTACGTCGACCAGGGCCCGCTGGTCCCCGCGCTGGCCCGCCTGCTCGACGAGATCGCGCCGGGCAACCTGGTGGTCCTACGGACGCCGTCGGCGCTGCTGGCCGGGGGCGCGGTCCTGCTGGTCGCCGCCATCGCCCGGGAGCTGGGTGGCGGCCGGGGCGGGCAGAGCTTCGCGGCGGTGCTCGCCGCGATCTCCGGCATCGTGCTCGCCAGCGGGCACCTGCTCAGCACCACGACCGTCGACCTGCTGGTCTGGCTCGGCGTGGCGTGGTGCGCGGTGCGACTGCTGCGCACCGGCGACACCCGGTGGGCGCTCCCGCTCGGTCTGGTGCTCGGCGTGGGCATGCTCAACAAGCTGTTGCCGGCGCTGCTGGCCGTGGGCCTGCTCGCCGGGGTGCTGATCGCGGGGCCGCGTCGGCTGCTGCGCGACCGGCGGGTGCTCGCCGCCGCCGCGATCGCCCTGGTGCTGGCCGCGCCGAACCTGATCTGGCAGGCGGCGCACGGATTCCCGCAGCTCGGCGTGGCCGCGTCCATCTCCGACGGGGGCAGCTCCTACAGCGGCCGCCTCGACGCGTTCACCCTCCAGTTCCTCATCATCAGCCCGTACGCCGTACCGATCTGGATCGCGGGTCTCGTCGCGTTGCTGCGCCGGCCGGCGTGGCGGTCGTACCGGGCGGTGGGTTGGGCCTGGGTTGTCGTGTTCGCTGTGGTCCTGGTGGCCGGCGGCAAGGGCTACTACGACGCTCCCCTGCTGTTGGCGCTCGTCGCGGCGGGCGCGGTGGTCACCGCCGCCTGGGCGTCGCGCGGCCGGTCGTGGCTGCGGCGGGGGGTGCTCGCGGCCGGCGCGGTGCCGTTCCTGCTGCCCAGCATCGTGCTGCTGTTGCCCGTGCTGCAGGCCGACCGGCTGCCCGCCTTCGTGGTCGACGTGAACTACGACGCCGGTGAGACCATCGGCTGGCCGGCGTTCGCCGACTCACTAGCCACCGTCCACCGTGGCCTGCCGGAGTCCGAGCGCGCGCGGGCGGTCGTGCTCACCGCCAACTACGGCGAGGCCGGGGCGGTCGCGCGCTACGGACCGGCACGGGGGCTGCCCCGGGCGTACTCCGGTCACAACAGCATGCTGGACTTCGGACGCCCGCCCGCCGACGCGGACGTGGTCATCGCGGTCGGCTGGGAGCGCCCCGACGCGCTGAACGGCTGGTTCGAGCAGTGTGTGCTGGCCGGGCGGGTGGACCAGCGGGTCGAGGTGGCCAACGACGAGAACGGCGGCCCGATCCACGTGTGCCGGGGGCTGCGACGTCCGTGGGCCGAGATCTGGGACACCGAGGTACGCCGCGCCGGCTGAGCCACGTCACGCCCGCCGAGCGCTCAGCCGGCGGGGTCGCCGGTGAGCCAGGCGCGGACGGTGGCCAGGGCCTCGGGGCCGGAGTCGACGTCGACGTCGCGGGCGAGGTCGGCGATCGTGATGCCGGCCAGGGCGTCACGCCACGCCGTCTCGGCGGTCCACATGGCGCGGGCGATCGGGCACGCGCCGGTGCAGTCGCCGGGTGGGGTGGCCAGCGGCCCGCGCTGGCGGATCTCGGTGCACACGAAGGCCGGGCCGGGCCCGTCGACGGCGTGGACCACGTCCAGCACGCTGATCGACTCCGGCGCGCGGGTCAGCGCGTAGCCACCGGACTTGCCCTGCACGGAGTGGATGAGCCCCGCGCGGGCCAGCGACTGGAGCTGTTTGGCGAGGTAGCTGCCGGAGACGTCGTGCAGCTCCGCGAGCCGGGCGGCCGGGACCGGCCGGCTGCTGGTGGTGAGCACGACACAGCAGTGCAGCGCCCACTCGACACCGCCGGACATCTTCATCGCCTCACCCTAGCCACCCCTGATACTCGGATCCTTCTTATCCGAGTATAGTTCTCGGACATAAGAGGTCCGAGTTTGCCGGCGCCGCTGGGGCGCCGGGACGAACGGGACACGGAAGGTGGAACGGACATGAAGATCGCTGTGATGGGCGGGACGGGCCTGATCGGCTCCCAGGTCGTCCAGATCCTGCGCACGGCCGGGCACGACGCGTTCGGGCACTCGCAGTCGACCGGAGTCGACCTCCTCACCGGGCAGGGCCTCCCCGAGGCGCTCAAGGACGTTGACGTCGTCGTCAACCTCACCAACTCGCCGACCTTCGACGAGGCCTCCCCCGCGTTCTTCCAGACCACCATGGACAACCTCCTGACCGCCGCCGAGAAGGCCGGCGTCGGACACGCCGTGGTCCTGTCGATCGTCGGCGTCGACCAGGTGCCCGACCTGGCCTACTACCGCGCGAAGGTGCTCCAGGAGGACATCCTCAAGGCCAGCGGAGTGCCGTACTCGATCGTCCGCGCCACCCAGTTCTTCGAGTTCATCGACGCGGTCATCTCCTGGACCGCCGACGAGACCGGCGTACGGCTGCCCAGCACCCCCGTCCAGCCGATGGCCGCGGCCGACGTGGCCCAGGCCGTCGCCGACGTGAGCGTGGGCGCGCCGCTTCAGGGCATCCGCAACGTCGCCGGCCCCGACGTGTTCGGGCTCGACGAGCTGGGCCGGATCACCCTCGCCGCGCGCGGCGACCAGCGGACCGTCACCACCGACGACACCGCCGGCATGTTCGCGGCGGCCCCCGGCGACGTGCTCACCGGCAAGCAGGACGCCGTTCTCGCGCCCACCTCGTACCGGGAGTGGCTGGCGCGCTGACCTGCGGCTGGGCGTCCCGGGACGCGGGGCGTCCGCCGCTCGTGCGGACTAGGCTCTGGCCATGGTCACGGCGGGTCTCCTCCTGGCGGCCGGCGCCGGCCGACGGCTCGGCCAACCCAAGGCCCTCCTGCCCTACCGTCGCCGCCCGCTCGTGGAGCACGCCGCCGGCCTCCTCACCGCCGCCGGCTGCCGACCGGTGCTGGTGGTGCTCGGCGCGCAGGCCGACCAGATCCGCGCCCGCACCCGACTGCCCGAGGTGGTGGTGAACGACGACTGGGCCTCGGGCATGGGCTCGTCGCTGCGGGCCGGGCTGGACTCCCTGGCGTCCAGCCCGGCCGCCGCCGTCGTGGTCACCCTGGTCGACCAGCCCGGCCTGACCCCCGAGGCGGTACGCCGCGTCGCCCGCGACGCCACCGCCGAATCCCTCGCCATGGCCACCTACCGCGACGGGCGACGCGGACATCCGGTGCTGCTCGGGCGCGACCACTGGCCCGGAGTCGCCGAGGCGGCGACCGGCGACCGGGGCGCCCGCGACTACCTCCGAGCCCACGCGACAGCCGTACAACTGGTGGACTGCGCCGACGTCGCCGACGACACCGACGTCGACCTGCCCGAGCACGCCGCCCGCCTCCGATAGGGTGACGCCGTGCTCAGCGAGGTCAAGGGGTTGTCCCGCCACTTCACCGAGGCCAGTCTGCGCGACCATCTCCTGCGGCGTTCGGTACGGCAGGACGACGGCTGCCTCATCATCAGCGGGTACGGCACGCGGCGCGGCGTTCACCAGAAGGTCGCCGGCCGCGCCTGGGCGCACATCGCCGCGTACGTCGTCCTCGTCGGCGGGTACCGCCCCGATCTGGAGGTCGACCACCTCTGCCCGGCGCAGGACTGCATCGAGCCCACCCACCTGCGGCAGGTCAGCCGCGCCGAGAACTGCCGCACCCGAGCGCAGGTCCCGACCTGCCGCAACGGGCACGACCGCGAGATCGACGAGTCGACGGGTCGATACCGCCGGACGTGCCGCGCCTGCAACCGGGACAGCCAACGCCGGTGGCGCGAGCGCCAGGCCGCCGAGGTGAGCCAGGCCCGCTCGGCGTACCTGCCGAACTGACGCCGCGACCCCTCGGCGCGGTGCTGATTCGCGCCCTACGGCGAGCACCTCTGGGTCTGTGACACGGGCCTCGGTCAGCGGCAGCCGGCTCTACGAGGTTCCCGCCGGCGACTGACGCCCTCCGCGCACCACCGCCGCAGCCGGCCCCGGGACTCCGTCAAGGAGTCCCGGGGCCCGCTGCCGTGCCGTCCCAGCCCGTAGACGGCGGTCCTCGCGATCCGGATCCGAGAATGTCTCCGAATACAATGGAGAGACATCTTGAGCGAATCTTGAATCGCCTGGTCAAGCCGGGAACGGCGACAGCGGGGGACGGTGTCGGTGAAGTTCAGGCTGCTCGGCGAGGTCGAGGCGGAGATCGACGGCGCATGGGTCGACCTGGGCCACGCTCGGCAACGCAGCGTCCTGGCGATCCTGCTCATCGAGGCGAATCGCGTCGTGCACGTCGACCAGTTCCTCGAACGCGTCTGGGCCGATAATCGTCCGCAGCGCGCCGTGAATTCGCTGTACAGCTACCTGTCCCGCCTGCGGTCCTGCCTGGCCGACGGTGCCGAGATCTCCCGCCGCTCGGGCGGCTACCTGCTCAGCGTGGACCCGGCCGCGGTGGATCTGCACCGGTTCCGCGACCTGGTCGCCGGGGCGCGCGCCGTGCCCGACGACGAGGCGGCGCTGGGGCGGTTCGACGAAGCCCTCGGCCTGTGGCGTGGCGAGCCCTTTCCCCGGCTGGACACCCCGTGGCTCAACGAGACGCGCGAGGCGCTCACCCAGGAGAGGCTGGCCGCCGAACGGGACCGCACGGACACCGCGCTCCGCCTGGGTCTGCACGCGTCCCTGCTACCGGACCTCCTGCGGGACGCGCCGGCCCATCCGCTGGACGAGCGCCTCGCCGGGCAACTCATGCGCGCCCTCTACCGCTGCGGTCGGCAGGCCGAGGCGCTGGAGCATTACGACCGGCTGCGCCGTGTCCTGGCCGACGAGACCGGCGTCGACCCCGGCCCCGATCTGCAAGCGCTGCACCTGGGCATCCTCAACGGCGACCCGACACTCGCCGCGCCGACGACCGGGACCGCCGCGACCCACCCGACGCCCCGGCAACTGCCGGCCCCACCGCCGTTGTTCACCGGCCGGGTCCGCGAACTGGCCACACTGTCCCGCCTCGTCGAGGATCAGACCAACGACGCGGACGCCGTCGCCGTCGCGGTCATCGGTGGCACCGGCGGCGTCGGCAAGACCTGGTTGGCCCTGCGCTGGGCGTACGACCACCTGGACCGCTTCCCCGACGGCCAGTTGTACGTCAACCTGCGCGGCTTCGACCCCGCCGCCGAGCCGGTGCCGCCACCGGTGGCCCTGCGCGGCCTCCTCGACGCCCTGGCCGTACCGCCCAAGGCGATCCCGACCGGCGTGGACGCGCAGGCGGCCCTCTACCGCACCCTGCTCGCGGGCCGGCGGATGCTGATCGTGCTGGACAACGCCCACGACACCGAGCAGGTCGCCAGCCTGCTACCCGGCAGTCCCACCTGCACCGTCCTGGTGACCAGCCGTCGCCGCCTGGGCGGCCTCGTGGCGCAGGGCGCGCAGGGCTTCACCCTGAACGTGCTCACCGACGACGAGGCCCACGACCTGCTGTCCCGCCGGTTCGGGCCGCGACTGCTCGCGGAGGAACCCGACAGCGTCGCCGCGCTGCTGGCCCGGTGCCACGGCCTGCCACTGGCCCTCAGCATCGTCGCGGCGCGCGCGGCGATGCACCCCGGTCTCCCGCTGCGGGCGCTGGTCGAGGAGCTGTCCGAGGAGGCGACGCGGCTGGACGCCCTGACTACCGGCGACCTGAGCGCCGACCTGCGCGCGGTCTTCGCCTCCTCCACGCGCGCCCTGCAGCCGGAGGCGGCCCGGATGTTCCGGCTGCTCGGTCTGACTCCCGGCCCCCAGGTCGGCCTGGGGGCCGCGGCGAGCCTCAGCGGGCTCTCCCCGCGGCAGACCCGGCCGCTGCTGCACGACCTGCACGAGGCGCACCTGGTCCACCAACAGACGTCGACGCGGTACCGCCTGCACGATCTGGTCCGCCTGTACGCGGCCGAGCAGGTCGAGCGCGACGCCCCGGACCACCGGCAGGCCGCCCTCGTCCGCATGCTCGACCACTACCTGCACACCGCCCACGCGGCGGCGTGCCTGCTCGACCCGGCCCGCGAGCCGATCACGCTGCCGCCCGCCCAGCCCCAACTCACCCTCGATCCGGTGGCCGACCAGGCGCAGGCGCTGGCCTGGTTCCACACCGAACACGCCGTGCTGCTCGGCATCCTGCGGCAGTCCGCGCGCGACGGGCTCGACGCGTACACCTGGCAGTTGGCCTGGACGATGGAGAGTTACCTCGACGAGCAGGGGCACTGGCGTGACTGGACCGCGACGCAGCTCGCGGCGCTGCGGGCCGCGAGCCGGCTCGGTGAGCGGCACTGGCAGGCGTGCTCGCACCGCAGTCTGGGAGTGGCCCACACCCAGCTCGGAGAACTCGACGAGGCCCACCGGTACTACCAGGGGGCACTCGCGCTGTTCGAGGAGCTGGGCGACCCGGTCAGCCAGGCGCACACCCACCGTGGGCTCGGGTGGGCCTTCAACCAGCAGGACCGCTGGTCCGACGCGCTGCGCCACAACGAGCTGGCCCTTGGGCTCTACCGGCAGGCCGGGCACCGGGCCGGGGAGGCGATGGCCGTCAACAATGTCGGCTGGCTGCACACCCAGCTCAGCGACCACGGCGCGGCCGTGGCGTACTGCGACCGGGCGGTCGAGCTCAACCAGGAGATCGGCGACCAGCACGCCGAGGCGGGCGCCTGGGACAGCCTCGGCTACGCGTACCACCACCTGGGCCGGCACGCCGAGGCCAACACCTGCTACCAGCGGGCCCTCAAGCTGGTCCGCAACTTCCGGGACCGGTACAACGAGGCGGAGATCCTGACGCATCTGGGGCAGAGCCACTCCGCCGCCGGCGAGGCGGAGCAGGCGCGCGATTTCCTGCGGCAGGCGGCCACGATCCTTCGCGAACTCGACCATCCGAATGCCGAGACGGTGGCCCAGGCGTTACGCGACCTCGACGGCTGACCGCCTCCACCACCTCGTCGAAGAGGAGAGTCAAGACTCCCTCAAGGGCCGCCCAAGCCGGCACGCCGACGCTTTCTGACGTCCACCTTCGTCAGTCAGAAAGCAGGAGAACCGATGAGACGGATCCGTATGGCGCTGGTCACGGCGGTCGCCCTCGCGGCGTCGACCCTCAGCGTGGCCAGCCCCGCGTACGCCGCGGGCGACACCCAGCTCGGCATCGACGTCGGCAACATCGCGTGGGAGCAGTACACGTCCACCAACGCCGACGTCCAGGCACGGCTGTCCGAGACCTCGACCGAAGACTGCAACTTCTACACCGGCTTCTGGGCCGACCCGGCCAACGACCGCAATGACGGCACCGCCTCCACCTACGGCAAGTGCGGCAAGACCACCAACGGCTACATGTACCGCGACGGCACCAAGGCCTGGGGGCCGGTGGCGTGGCGCAAGCGGCAATGGTGCGCGGACTTCGCGAAGTTCGCCTTCTACTGGGGCGGCGCGAAGTACACCGGGCTCACCGCGGCGGCGGGCAGCTTCCGGACGTACGGCATCAACAACGGCACCTGGCACGGGCGCGGCAGCGGCTACGTCCCGCGCAAGGGTGACGCGGCGGTCTACGACTGGGACGGCAACGGCAGCTACGACCACGTCGCCATCGTCACGTCGTACTACGACACCAGCACGGACGGCAACCACTACGTGGTCGGCGGCAACCAGTCCGACGGCGTGACCCACCCGCAGTACAGCAACTGGGCCTCGTCCATCGTCGGGTACGCCTCACCGGCCGCGAGGTAGACCGGGCAACGACATCGGCTCCGGGCCCTGCGGGTCCGGGGCCGGTGTCGAACGCCGACCAGCGCTCGGAGAGGGTAGCCGTGCAGCGCCGGGCGGCGGCCGGTGCGTCTTCCTAGTGGAGAGCACTGACGGGAGCGGGCGTGTCGTTCGAGGAATTCGTGGCGGGGTATGGCCGGTCGCTGGTGCGCCTGGCGTTCGTCCTGAGCGGCGATCGGCAGGTGGCTGAGGATCTGGCGCAGACCGTGCTGGCCGACGTGTACCGGCACTGGAAGCGGGTGCGCGCGGCGACAGACCCCGAGGCCTACGTACGCCGCATGCTGGTGAACGCGCATCTGAGTTGGCGTCGCCGGCGCTGGACGACGGAGCGGCCCACCGACCTGCGCCAGGAGACCGGCGCCACGGTGGCCGACCCGGCCGACGCGGTCGCCGCCCGGGACCAGATGCGGGTGCTGTTGAGCAGGCTCGCCCCGCGCGCCCGCACAGTGCTCGTCCTGCGCTACTACGCCGACCTGGACGACGCGGCGGTCGCCGCGGCCATGGGGGTCAGCGAGAGCTCCGTGCGGGCCACCGCCTCACGTGCCCTGGCGAGCCTGCGCGGACCCGCGGCCATCGACGCACAGAGGGAGACCCGATGAGCCAGTCGACCGAGCGCGAGTTGCGCGAGCTGTTCGCCGCCGACGCCCCCGACGCCCCCGACGAACTGGCCGTGGTCGCCGGGGCGGTGCGCAGGGTCCACCGCCGACGCCGGACCCTGATGCTGGCGGCGGCCACGACCACGGTGATCATCGCGGCGGCTGCGTACGGCGTCCACCGGCCGACCGCGACGCCGCAGGCACAGCCGCCGGTCACGTCATCGTCCGCACCGGTCACTCCGACGCCCGCGGCCGACCTGCCGGCCGGGGTCAAGCCCGGCGACCCGCTCGCCTTCGGCGCGGCGCAGTGCGTCAAGGCGTACGCACCAAAGACCCTCGCCGAGCAGGCCTTCGCCTTCGACGGCACCGTGACCGGCATCGGACCGGCCCGAACCGAACGCGGCGCGCATCCTCCGCTGGACCTGCGATCGGTGACGTTCCAGGTGCACACCTGGTTCCGGGGCGGATCCGGGGGCACCGCCGTGGTGGACATGTCGCCGCCCGCCGCCTCGGGCGGGACGGGCGATGCCACGTCCGAGGCTGGCCCGGCCTATCAGGTCGGCACCCGGTTGCTCGTGTCCGGCATGCCCCGCTGGGGCGGCGCGCCGCTCGCCGACCCGATCGCGTGGGGCTGTGGCTTCACCCGGTACTACAGCCCTTCGCTGGCGGCCGAGTGGGCCACCGCGACGAGATGAACGGCCGCCTATCAGGACGGTCCGTCCGTATGAGGTGGCATTGCGGCCGGGGCTGCCAACGCCGGCGAGGGGGCGCTGCGCCCCGGCACCACGAGAACGTGCACTTCTACGCACCTACTCGGTCGGCATCGACGGCGAACTCGCCCAGCTGGGCGATGACGGCTACCGCCCGCTGCGCCTGGACACCCCTGGCCACATATACCCCCTAGGGGTATATTCAGCGGGGTTGAAGGAGGCGAACATGACACACGAACATCACCACCACGAGGGCACGCCAACGCTGGTTGCGGCACACGAGAACGACGGGCGCCCCGCAGCGGCGGCGGGTTGGGCGGTCGCCGCGCAGGCGACACTGCACTGCTTGACAGGCTGCGCGATTGGCGAGGTGCTGGGCATGGTGATCGGTACCGCGTTCGGGTTGCACAATGCCGCCACGGTCGTGCTGTCGATCGTCCTGGCGTTCGTGTTCGGGTACGGGCTCACGATGCGCGGTGTGCTGCGCGCCGGCGTCGGGTTCCGCGCGGCGCTGACGGTCGCCCTGGCCGCCGACACCGTGTCGATCGCCATCATGGAACTGCTGGACAACGCGTTCATCGTCGCGGTGCCCGCGGCGATGGACGCCGGGCTGACCAGCGTGTTGTTCTGGGCGTCCCTCGTGGGTTCGCTGGTCGTGGCGTTTGTGCTGACCATCCCGGTGAACCGGTGGATGATCTCGCGGGGCAAGGGCCACGCCGTAGTGCACCAGTACCATCACGCGCACTGACACGACCGACCCGCGCGGCCGCACCCCAGCTCGGGTGCGGCCGCGGTTGCTGTCTACACCTCCCCGGTCTACGACCACCTCGACAAGCCCGGCTCGGGATCGGCCCATCACACCCGTCACCGGCCGTGCCGCGCGCGCCTGTGGCCTGGAAGCTGCGGGCGGCCCGGGGCGGCGACGGACCGCCGAAACAACAGCGTAAGTGCTTACGCATCTTAACTGTCATTATGGTGCGCGCGCGTTATGTCCCGTTTGTGGGCATGAATTAACAGATTGTTGTTACCGGTAATTCGTTAATTGGTGCGACCCGGTCCCCCGGAGGGTTGCGAACGGTTTGCGGGCGTGTCGGCGCGGTCAGATGCTGCCACTGTGGCGCACGACTGCTTGTGGAGCGGTCAGGATCCGGTCGTTGCGGCGCGCTCGCGATTCGCACGGATCTCGTCGTGGTGGTCGGCGGCCCAGCCGATCAGCGAGGTGACGATCTCGTGTAGGCCGCGACCCAGCGGGGCGAGGGTGTACTCGACGCGCGGAGGGACCTCGGCGTAGGCGGTGCGGATGATCAGGCCGTCCTGCCCGAGCTGTCGAACATCAAGGCAGGCGTCGACCAGGTCATCCGTGCCCCGTCCGGCATCGACTGGACCCTGGTCCGCGCCGTGACCCTGACCGACAAGACCACCGGTGGCACCGTGCGGGCGTCCGAGGCCGGCACCGAAAAGCCCGGCGCACGGATCAACCGCGCCGACCTCGCCCGGTTCCTCGTCCAGACGATCGAGGACGACGCGTGGACCCGCAAAGCGCCCCTGGTCTGGAGCACCCCCGGCTGACCCCTCCCGACCAACCTCTCGATCCCTGATCGCACATCCGCCAGCACACGCCCTAGGCTCAGGAGCCGGTATTGGGACAGCTCGGAGGCGTCATGGCGTTGCGGTTCGAGCATCGTCCGACCGACGCGGACGCGGACATCGTCGACCGCGTGTGGCGCACCACCAGCGACGCCGAGGAGACGATGACGTCCGTGGCGCGTACGTGCTGCCACCTGATCGTCACGCGTTCGGCCGGGCGGCTCCTGGTCTCGCTACGCGGGCCCGAGACCAAGGCGACCACGGCACCGGTCCCGCCGGACGCCGAGTTCCTCGGGATCCGGTTGACGCTCGGCGCTGTCTTCCGGCCGCACCCCGCGACGTCGATCGTCGACAGTCACGTGTCCTTCCCGGTGACACGCTCGGGCCGGGTGGTCATCGGCGGCGAGGACTGGGAGACGCCGACGTACGAGAACGTCGAGCAGTTCGTCCGACGGCTGCGCGACTCGGGGCTGCTGGTTCCCTCACGCCTGACGGGAACCGAGGCCGACCGTCACGGGTCCACGCGCACCCACCAGCGGCAACACCGTGCCGTCACCGGACTGTCGCCGACCGCCGTGACGCAGATCGACCGCGCGAACGCCGCGGCCACCATGCTGCGCGACGGCCTCGACTGGCGCGCGGTCGTCTCGGTGCTGGGCTACTTCGACCAGGCTCACCTGGCACACGCGCTGCGGCGCTACGTCGGACACACCGCGCGAGGGCTGGGCGCCGGTGACGACCCGACGATGTCGTTCCTGTACAAGACCGATCCGCGACCCGGCAGCTAACCTCCGTCGGCCGGCCGCCGGAGGGCGGCGGCCCGACCCACCCGACGGAGGATAACCGTGCTGCTCAGCGTCAACGTCTTCGTGAGCCTCGACGGCGTCATGCAGGGACCGGGCGCCCCGGACGAGGACCGCTCGGACAGCTTCGACCGGGGCGGCTGGCTCGTCCCGCACATGTCCGCGCACACCAACGAGGTCGTCGAGGGCTGGTTCCGTACGGCCGACGCCTTCCTCTTCGGCCGCACGAGCTACGGCCTGCTCGGCGGCTACTGGCCGAAGGTCACCGCACCCGACGACCTGATCGCCGCCAAGCTCAACACCCTGCCCAAGTACGTCGTCAGCGAGACCCTGACCGACGAGGAGGCCGACTGGAGCCCGACGACGGTGTTGCGCACCGACATCCTCGACGAGGTCCGCCGGCTCAAGGACCGGCCGGGCGGGGAACTCCAGGTGCACGGCAGTTGGCGGCTCGTGCAGACGCTGCACGAGGCCGGACTCGTCGACCTCTACCGGCTGCTGCAGTACCCGGTCGTCGTCGGCAGCGGCAAGCGCCTCTTTCCGGACGGGTCGACGCCCGCGACGTTCGCGGCGTCCGAGGACAGCATCCGCGTGTTGCCCGGCGGCGTCGTGTCGCTGACCCTGACGCCGGCGACCCTCGGCGTCCTCTCGACGGGCGCCTACACGGTTGACGAGGGGCGCTCGGTGCCGGTGCTCGGCTGACACCGATGAGTGGCGCAGGTGGTGGGACCGTGGCCATCCCTGAAGGCTCAATCCGTGGTTCTGATCGAAACCCTGTCGAGCTGCTGCCGAAGACCGTCCGCTTCCTCCCTGCGGCCGACTCCTTCCAGCACATCGGCCAGAGTCCGGTACGCGGAGAGTGCTTGGCCTGCGAACTTCTGCGGCATACGTTTGGCCAACGATCCGTAGAGCTGAGTCGCCTCGGTGATCGCCTTCAAGGCTTCGGGCAGGTTCTGCTTCGCGTCTGCGCACACCGTGGCGTATGTCCACAACGACATGGCGAGGTCGGGTAGGTGGGCGTCCCGGTTCGTCTCGGCCAGTTGCCGCCGGACGGCCACGATTTCCTCGGCCGGGGCGATGGCCCGTTCGCGGCGGCCCAGCGCGAAAAGGATGCTGCCGACGCTGGTCAACGAGGTGGCGAGGTCGGCTAGGTAGACGTCCGGATTTACCTCGGCCAGCCGCCGGTGAATGACGGCGGCGGCCTCAGCAGCAGCCAACGCCTGCTCAGGGCGGCCCAGCGCGGACAGGTGGGCCCCGAGGTTGGTCAACGAGTCGGCGAGGTCGGGAAGGTGGACGTCCGGGTTCGTCTCGGCCAACCGCCGTCCGATGGCCACGGCTTCCTCGGTCGGGGCCAGGGCCTGCTCAGGGCGGCCCAGCTCGAACAGGTAGGCGCCGAGGTTGTTCAACGAGTCGGCGAGGTGGGGAAGGTGGACGTTCGGGTTCGTCTCGGCCAGCCGCCGCCGGATGGCCACGGCTTCCTCGGCCGGGGCCAGGGCCTGCTCAGGGCGGCCCAGCGCGGACAGGCGGAGGCCGAGGTTGTTCAGCGACAGGGCGAGGTCGGGTAGGTAGGAGTCCGGATTCGCCTCGGCCAGTACCCGGTAAGTGCCGGCGGCCGACTGAGTCGCCTCCAGCGCCTGCTCACGGCGGCCCAGCGCGGACAGGCAGTTGCCGAGGTTGTTCAACGACAGGGCGAAGTCGGACACGTAGAAGCCGCGTTTCTTCTCGGCCAGCCGCCCCAGGATGGTCACGGCTTCCTTGGCTGGGGCCAGGGCCTGCCCGGAGCGACCCAGCTCGGACAGGCAGGCGCCGAGGTTGTTCAACGAGTTGGCGAGGTCGGATAGGTAGGCGTCCGGGTTCGCCTCGGCCAGCCGCCGCCAGGTGGCCACGGCCTCCTCGGCCACGGCCAGAGCCTCCGCCAGGCGGCCCAGCCGGGCTAGAACCGCAGCGACAGTGTTCAGCGACGTGGCAAGAAAGGGTAGGTAGTCGCCCGGGTCTGCCGCGGCCAGCCGACGGAAGACGGCGACAGCCTCCTGGACCGGAGCCACGGCCTGCTCGCCGCGACCCAGCTCGGACAGACGGAGGCCGAGGTCGCTCAACGAGGTGGCGAGGTTTTCTTGGTGGGCGTCCGGGTCTGCCTCGGTCAGCCGCCGCCAGGTGGCCACGGCCTCCTCGGCCACGGCCAGAGCCTCCTCCTGGCGGCCGACACGGGCAAGGCGGAAGACCTGTTTGGACTGCAGAACAGCTTGTTCGGCGGGATCAGTGGTGTGGGCGAGGCGGTGCGCGGTCAGCACGCTCGTCACGGCGGCCGCGGCGATGTCATAGTTTATGTGCCTCTCGATCGGTAGCAGAGGTTCGATGCTCTCCAGCACCTCGATGCTCACGGATCGGCTGGTGGCGAGAGCGGTCAACGCGGTGCCGCCCGCTCTGATCGCGAGATCGGGATGTGTGCGCAATAGCGGGTAGAGGAGAGTGCTGCCCACGTGGGGCCAGCGGTCAGCGGCCGCGGCGAGGAACGTGACCGATCGGGAGAGCACCGAGCTTGTCGAGTCGTCCTGGGAGCGGGCGGTCAGGAGAGCGGTTGCGGTGCGGGGTGCCCAGTCCTGCGCGGGGTAGTCGGTGTGGTGTCCCGGCAGGGTGAGTGCGAGGAAGTCCTCGGTGAGCCGGTCCGGATAGAGGGGTTCCAGGACGGTTGGCTGGTTGGGTTCGGCAGGTGGATAGCAGACCGTGTGGTCGCGGAGGATCTGTTCGACATCTGGCCCGACACCGAGCTGTTCGAGAAGCTCGGCGCCGGCGGTGCGGTCGAGCGCGCCGGTGAGGGCAGCGGTGAAAACGGCGTGGTTCATCACGTCGCCCGGGGTCCGATAGCCGCTCCCGGTTCCCGTGACGCCGTCGTGGTAGAGCCGTCGCCAGTGCAGTTGTTCCCGATTGAGCAGGTACCGGGTCAGGGCGTCCATGCCTTCGGGAGGCCGCTCGCCGCTGACAGCGGCGTCGACGGCGACCAGGGCGGCCATGTGTACGGCGAGGGTGAGCCCGAACTCGGGACTGTCGAGCGGGACCGAGGGCAGGATCGTGGAAGGGCGGGGATGCCGGTAAATGGCGGCGAACCGGTCGCGGGCCGCGGTGAACATGGTGGGCCGGGCGTGATCGGTGGGCAGGTCGGGGAGCCGCTGGGCGCTCGTGTGGCCCCGATAGTTGTCGAGGATGGCGCTGATCGCCGGCCACGTGTCCAGGCTGCGGCCGATCATGAGAATTCGGGTGGGGACGCCGACCTGGTGAAGCAGGGTGTTCTTGAGTAGCCAGGTGAGGTTGCTCAACAGCCACCGGTCGGCGTAGTCAACCACGAGAAGAAGCCCGGCGGTCCCGGTCAGGGCGAGGTCGTGGCTGCCGGGCTCGGGCCGGTCGGCGTCGGGACCGTGGAACGCGGCAACCACTTTCCAGCCGGCGCTGAGCGACTCGGCCGCGAGTTGGGCGGCGAGACGGGTCTTGCCCTGCCCGCCGGGCCCGTGCAGCCAGCGCACGCTCAGCCGCGGCGGTCCGCTGTCGCGCCACTGCCGCAGGTCGGCGAGTTCCTGATCGCGGCCGGTGAACGGCACCACGGCGCGTCGGGCGTTGAGCATGCGGCTGGGCATCTGCCGCAGCCAGTCCACGTCGGCGTCCGGTTCGGGTTGCCAGTTGGCCAGCAGGTAGAGCGGTTCGCCGTTGGCGAAGACGTGGATGTCGGCGTTGATCACGCCGTAGGCGAACCCAGCGACCGACGTGACCTGCTGGAAGGAGGGGTGTGGTTCCTCTGCCGTGGCCATGCGATCCATCGACTCCCGCTCACGCTTCCGTCGACGGTGACGCCTCGTGGTAGATGATGTTGCCGTTCTGGACGCCGAACGCGACGCCGTGGTCCCGGGCCACGATGTTCTGGATCTGCACCTTCTGCTCGGCGGGTAGCCGGGCGGTGACCTCGGTGACAAGGGCCCGCAGGTCATCGATGACGGCCGGGTCGTCTTCGGCGAGATCCTGCAACCGGGTCAGCCATTGCGGCTGCTGCTGGGCCCGGACCTCGACCTGCTTGTCCGCCGGTGCCTGCTCCACGGTGGCCGCCAGCGCATCGAGCCGACGCGCGGCCTTCGCCTCCTGGTCGGCGCGACCGCGTCCGAACAGCCGGATGAACCCCGGGCGAGCCAACCCGTTCCACACGTCCGTAGCGGCGGCGGTCACCAGTGTCGTGGCGCCGATGGCCAGCACCGCCTGAATGTCCGGGGTCACGTCTCTCCTCGCCGGTGGTAGGCGCACTCGCGTTCGGTGGCGACCGAGTTGGCGTCACCGTCTCGAACCCGAGAACCGAAGCCGATCGACGCACCGAACGTCCAGATCGACATCCTGGCACCATCATGGAGCGCCGTCGCCACCTGCGTAATTACCCGGACACGACACACAATTTCGCGGTCGGTCATGGTTCGATATCGCGGCGTCAGCCGCGGGGCAGGCTCCGGCCGTCGGGCAGCGTTCGACCGCTCAGCAGCGCCACCAGAGAACCGCTGTCACCACGGACGACCTCACCGCTCCCCCAGCGCCGGTCCGTGTCGGTCGCCTCGAGTCGGACACCGGCCAGGTCGATTCCGAAGATGGCGCCGTTGGCGTCACCTAGATTGCCCAGGACGGTGCCGACCGCGTCCGCCGGTGCGACATCGGGCCGGCCGAGGGCGAGCGTCACGTCCAGGGAGTGGATGACGGCGTGACTCAGCGCGCCGGCGGCGCCACCGCCCGGCGGCTGCCAGGCGTGCAGGCTCGGCGATCGGAGCTGATCGAGAAGGTCGGTGCGGGGCAGCTCGGCGTCGCGCGTGGCCACGGTGTCGGAGAGCACGGTGAAGTCACCGCGGGCTGCGGCCATTTCGGCCGCGAACTGTACGGGGGTCAGCCGTACCGGCATCGTGACGTGCGCGACGACGTGTCGCACCAGCCACTTCTCGCACAACGAGGGCGCATCCCAGATGTCGATGGCCGAGGTGGCGAGAAGGTCGGCGAGCCCTCGGTAGGTCGATGCGACCCACGGCTGCGGGTCAGTCATGGTTGATCCTTCCGGGTGAGGTGGGCGAGGCGCTCCGCGAGCTTGTCGAGCGAGGTGGCGAAACCAGCGCGAGCATCGGGCGTACGCATCGCCTCGGGCACGTGCCGCTGGTGGATGACGACCGCGGTTCCGCCGTCGCCGAGATCGTGAAACGTGCTGGTCGTGTGCATCCGGGTCGCCGGCTCGACCCAGGCGAGCAGCTCAGGCACAACGATCTCGGTGAACGTGGCGACCATCCGGTAGCTGCCCTGGTCTCCGATCATCAGGGTCTCGAACCGACCCCCGGGCCGGAGGTCGACGACGATGCCCTCGACCGGTGTCACCATGCCGCGCGGTCCCCAGAACTGCGCGAGTTCGTCGGGCTCGGTGAGGCACCGCCACACAAGTTCGCGCGGCGCGCGGAAGACCCGCCGGTAGACGAGTTCGTCGTCACCCACGGATTTCAGCCTTCCTGCAGGTGGGCGAGGTGTGTCTCCAGGCGGTCCAGGCGATCCGCCCAGGCCTGGCGGCTCTGCTCGATCCAGGACAGCGCGGCGTCCAGCGCCGCGGGTTCGAGGCGACACGGCCGGCTCTGCCGGTGCCGCCCCTGACTGATCAGGCCGGCCCGCTCGAGCACCCGGATGTGCTGCGACACGGCCTGCATGCTCATGGCGTACGGCTCGGCCAGCTCCTTGACCGTCGCCTGGCCCGTGGTCAGCCGAGCCACGATGTCGCGCCTGGTCCGATCGCTCAGTGCGGTGAACAGCGCATCAAGCTGCTGGTCGTCGAGGGTCACGCTCATGACCCTTATTTAAGCAGAAGCTTTATAAAGCGTCAACTTGAATAAGGGCCCTGAGCGTCGCTCGTACTCACGGCATGCCGAACCACCGGGCGAGATGGTCGTCGAGGTTCCGCTGCTCGTCGCCGATCCAGGCGACGTAGCCGTCGGGACGCAGCAGGAGGCACGGGACGTCCACCGCCGCCCCGGCGTCCGCGAGATGATCGACCCGGTCCTTCCAGCCACCGACGGTCAGTCGCTCGGTGCGGTCCACCAGCAGGCCACGGCCGCGATGCAGCAGCCCGTAGAGGTTGCCCTGTCGCACGTCGACGTCGGGCAGCCGGCGACCGAGCAGGTCCGGGCCCTCGCCCAGGTCGTAGCGGAGGCCGGTTCCGGTGATCTTCTCCAGCAGATGGCGGTTCACCTCGTCGAAGTCCATCAGCTCACTGAGCAGACGGCGTACGGCCCGCGCGCCCGGTTCGTCGGACAGCAGTTGCGTCTGGGCGCGGGTGTTGTCCAGCACGTCGGCGGCGACCGGACGACGTTCGGCCTGGTAGGTGTCCAACAGGGTGTCCGGGGCCCAGCCCTGAACCTGCGCGGCCAGTTTCCAGCCGAGGTTGACCGCGTCCTGCACGCCCAGGTTGAGGCCCTGACCGCCGATGGGCGGATGAATGTGGGCGGCGTCGCCGGCCAGCAGGACCCGACCGACCCGGTACCGCTCGGCAAGCCGGGTGGCGTCGCCGAAGCGGGACATCCAGCGCGGCGAGTGCACGCGGAAGTCGGTTCCGGCGACGGCCCGCAGTTGTTGAGCGAAATCCTCGATGGTGGGCGGCTGAGCGCGATCGCTGACTCCGGCCGCCGGGACGACCACGCTGTAGGCCCCGACACCCGCGGGTCGGACCCAGAATCGGTGCCGGGCTCCGCCGATCGCGGCGACGGTGGCGGCGATCTCCTCCGGCGGGACACCCGCTTCCATCTCGCCCATCAGCGTCTCGGTCCGCGTGGGCTCGCCGGGGAAGCCGACGCCGAGGAGCTTGCGCACCGTGCTGCGCCCGCCGTCACAGCCGACGACGTAGCGGCTGCGCAACCGCTCCCCGTCGGACAGCTCGACGGTCACCCCCTCGTCGTCCTGCGCGAGACCGGTGACCGCCCGCCCGCGCCGGACCTGCGCGCCCAGTCCGGTCGCGTGTTCCGCGAGCAGACGTTCGATGACCGGCTG
This sequence comes from Micromonospora sp. NPDC049107, assembly GCF_040648595.1. Lineage (NCBI taxonomy): Bacteria > Bacillati > Actinomycetota > Actinomycetes > Micromonosporales > Micromonosporaceae > Micromonospora > Micromonospora sp. NPDC049107. Next base: position 838,052 of record NZ_JBEZEC010000001.1, on the reverse strand, counting down.
TGGGATGCCCAGCAGGTAGGCGTACGGGGAGTCCAGCCCGGTGGGCGCGGGTTTGTCGATGGCGGCGAAGTAGGCACCGGCCGGACGTCGCCGTCCGTGCGCGAGCATGCGGTCCAGGAGTCCGCGCATCGCCAGCACCTCGAGGCTGCGGATGTGCAGACCGACGATGCGGACGGCCGACGGAGGTTGGGTCTCCTTCTCCAGCACGAGGACCCGCACGTCGTGCAGGCGTAGTTCGGCGGCAAGCATGGCGCCGGTCGGCCCGCAGCCGACGATGATCACGTCGAACAGGCGCGGCGGACGATCCGCGTCGGGGCTCGGCGAGGAAGCAGGATCACGGTGAACGGAGGACACAGGAGCGGCCTTTCGAGAGTGCCTTGGTGAAAGGCGCTCCCGGCGACAGCTACGTCAGTCGCCCAACCGTGACGGCGAGGGGAGCACCCACATCGAACCAGCGGTCATGGGTCTCACCTCCTCGGACGGTGTCGCGGTCGACTGCAAGCTACCGGCCGCGCGGTATCGCGTCCAGCTCTTTTGTGTCGCTCACCGCAGCATCGCCCGGGTCATCCGGCGCGTCGCCACGTACATCGCGATCGAGCCGAGCGTCGCCTCGACGAGCGGTTGCTCGATCACCCGGGCAGCCTACGAAAATTCGACTGACAGGTGCAAGATTAATACCGATCATTGAAATTTTTGGACGAGATCCAGCGCGCTCGCCGTTTGACCCTCGACCTCCTTGAGGCCTGACCATCGGCCACATGAACGACCAGATGACCCTCGACCCGACCATGACCCGCGTCATCGAGGCGGTGCGGCTCGGCCAGACCGGCGACACCGCCGAGGCCCGCGAACTGCTCACCGCGCTGTGGGACGACCTCGGCCCGACCGCCGACGCGCTGCACCGCTGCACCGTGGCCCACCATCTCGCCGACCTTCAGGACACCCTCGACGCGGAGCTGAGCTGGGACGAACGCGCCCTGGCGGCGGTGTCCGAGCTGACCGACGAACGCGTCCGGCGGCACCTGCCCTCGCTCGAGGTCCGGGCGTTCCTGCCGTCGCTGTACCTCAACCTCGCCGACTGTCACCGGCGACTGGGCAACGCCGGCCCGGCCCGGGAACACCTCGCCCGGGCCCGGGAACACCTGGACCAGCTACCGGACGACCCGTACGGCGAGATGATCCGCACCGCCGTACGCGACTTCGACGCGGACGACCCGACCGACCACCGACGGCCCTAACGGCTGCCGGCTCAGCGGTCCGCTGCCGTGTGGGCCGCCCGGTACGCCTGCGGTGAACGTCCGTAGCGGGCGCGAAAGAGGCGGCTGAAGTGGGCCTTGTCCGGGAAACCCCAACGGGCGGCGATGAGGTGCACCGGCTGCCGCGCGTGCAGGGGGTTACCCAGGTCCCGCCGGCACCGCTCCAGACGCTTGGCCCGGATCAGCTCGGCAGGTGTCGTCGCCTCACCGTCGAACAGGCGGTGCAGGGAGCGCAGGGAGATGTGGTGGGCGGCGGCGACGCTACGAGGGTTGAGTTCGGCGCTGTCGAGGTGGCGGTCGATGAAGGCGACGACGCGGGCGCGTAACGCGGCGTGCCGTGTCTCCGGCGACAGAACACCCTCGATGTCGAGGCGCTGGGCGAGCGTGGCGGCGAGCAGGTCCAACGCCATGCCGCCCAGCATCTCGGCCTGGTTCGGCTCGTACTGCTCCGGGTGCGCCGCGATGCTGCGCAGGTGGTGGGCCAGGAGCCCGGCGACGCCGGAACCCGACGACATCGGCGTGGCCAGGAGGCGACGCACGCGATCCGGCGGCAACGGCAGCGCCGCGTAGGGGATCTGCACGGTGATCGTCGTGGCGAGACCGGGCTTGTCCGCCCGGTGCCGGGCGATGTGCGGACGGGCCGTGTCCAGCAGGGTGAAGTGGCTGGCGGCGACGAGCGCGGTCTCGGTGCGATCCTGGACCAGCGTGCTACGACCCGTCAGTGGCAGCGTGAGCTGGTAGATGTCCGCCTGGGCTCGACGGACCAGCCCGCCGGGCCGGGTGGCGAGCAGCGACGGGTACCGCAGCGAGGCCAACCGGATCCGGCCGAGGTCGATGGCCTGGGCGTACGCGACGAAATCGTCCAGCCGCGCGCTGGTGATGTGCACGGGCCCCGTCTCCTGGGCGATCAGGGCGTACCAGAACTCGAACCGGTCCGCCGACGGCAGTACCGTCGTGTCCACCACCAGGTTGGGCAACATGGTGTCCGCCTCCCCCCGAGCACGAGGATGGATTCTTGCACGCATCGACCTACGGACGTCCGTGATGACCGGCGCCGACGTACGGGCGGCGGCCGACGAGATGACCCGGGTGCTGCGCCCGCACCTCGACCGCGACTGGTCGGTGCCGGCCGGCACGTTGACCTGGAGCTGCTGGACGACCGCCGCGCACGTCGCGCACGACCTGCTCGCGTACGCCGGCCAGGTCACCGGCCTGGCGCAGGACAGCTACCTGCCGTACGACCTGCGGGTCTCCCCCACGGCGAGCCCGGCCCGGGTGCTCGACGTGGTACGGGCCTGTGCCCGGCTGCTCGCGGTCGCCGTCGAGGCCGCCGAACCGACCGAGCGGGCCTGGCACTGGGGGCCCTGCGACCCGGCCGGGTTCGCCGCGATGGGGGTGGCCGAGACGGTGCTGCACACCCACGACATCGCCCTCGGCCTCGGCGTGCCGTGGCAGCCGCCGCACGGCCTGAGCGCGCTGGTGCTGCGGCGGCTCTTCCCGGACGCCCCGCCCGGCGACGCGCCCGACGTGCTGCTGTGGATGACCGGCCGTGGTGAATTGCCGGGTCGGGCACGGCGTACCTCCTGGGTGTGGCGGGCCGCGGTGGAGTGACCCCGTCAGCCGGTCGGGCGGGTGCCGCGCAGGTCGAGGGACCAACGACCCGCGCGGCACCCGCGCCTGCTCTGCTGAACGCCGTCGGCACCCGCGGGGATGCCGAGGCCGTTCCAGGTAGTTCCTCAGGTCCAGCTGATGCCACGCTCGCGAACGCCACGCATGCGCTTCTCCTTCCCCCCTTCGGGGCGGCCCCGTGCCCACCCGACGACCTCAGCGTCGACCGCCGCCCACCTCGGCGGTAGGGCTTTCGGCGTTCGGGACCGTTCGGGTTTGTACGACCCGCCCCTCAAACGGCGCGAAACGGGCGGCACGTCTCCACAGCGGACCGAGGGCGAGGACCGCCAGCACGCCCGACAGTCCGCTGAACCCGACGACCGTGGTGGCCGGCCACCGGTCGGCGGCCAGACCCGCGAGCACCATCGCCGTCCCCTGCAGGCCACTGAGGCCGGTGACGGCGACCCCGAACGCGCGTCCCCGGTACTCCGCCGGCACCGCCCGGCCGAACAGCGCGTTCAGCGGGACGGCGAAGGCGCTCGCGGCCCCGGCCAGCGCCAGCAGCAGGAGCAGCACCCACAGCGGCGGAACGAGCCACGCCGCCGTCAGCACGCCGGTGGACAGCGCGGCCAGGGGCAGGATGAGCCGGGGTCGGGTCGCCGGTGGGCAGAACCGGGTGAGCGCGACCCCGCCGAACGCCATGCCCGTCGGCGCGGCGGCCAGCAACACACCCACCGTGGCGGCGTCGCCGTCGTACTGCCGCGCCAGTGGCGCCATCAGCCCTTCGGCGGCGTAGGTGCAGGCGCTGGCCGTCCAGAGGACGAGCAGGTAGGCGCGCAGCCGGGGGTCGGCGGCGAGCACCCGCAGGCCGTCCGCGCGGCCGGCGCGGACCCGACCCGACGGCGCCGGGGGCGCCGGACGTGCCCGGACGCCGCGCGCGATCAGCAGGGCCGAGACGAGGAACGTGCCGGCGTCGACCAGCAGCGCGCCGCGCAACGACAGCAGCGCCACCAGGCTCCCGCCGACGGCGAATCCGAGCACCTGCACGACCTGGGCGCAGATGTTGTCCACGCCGTTGGCCACCGCGTACCGGTCGCCGTCGAGCACGTCGGGCAGCAACGCCGCGCGCGCGGCCACGAACGGCGGCCGCATCAGGTTGACCGCGAAGAGCATCGCCACCAGGGCCGGCGCGGGGACGGCCGGCAGCGCCGCCACCGGCACGAGGGCCGCGCGGGCAAGGTCGCACACGATCAGGACACGGCGGCGGGGATACCGGTCGGCCAGGCCGGACAGCAGCGGTCCGCCGACGAGCCAGGCCAGATAGGAGCTGGCGTACGCGGCGGCGGCAAGCGCCGCCGATCCGGTCCCGTGGTAGACGAGGTACGCCACGGTGACGGCCGTGAGCTGGTCGCCCGCCAGGGACAGCAGGTACGCGCCGAAGAGGTGGCGGTACTCGCGTACCGCGAACACCTCGGCGTACGTCGCGGCGCGCTCACCCACGTCGCCCCCGTTCCCCGTGCCTGCCGTCAGGTCGCCCGGTGCCGACCGTAGCGGCGGCACGGGGATCGAGGGCGAAAGCGGGTGTTCGGGACTGTTCGGGACTGTTCGGGGCGTCAGGCCCGGCGACGCCAGGGCAGCCACCAAGCCCGGCGGGATCGGCGGGCCGGGGCGGCGATGGTGGCCGGCTCGGTGGCGGCGGCGGCGGTCACGTGCCGAGGGGCGCGTTCGGCACGCCAGCGGGCGACCACCTCGTCGGCGTTCACCGGCCGGACCGCGACCCGGGGCCCGTCGGGGTTGCGCAACCAGGCCACGATCTGCGCGTTGAGCTGCCCCACGAAGGCCCGCACGGCCTGTTCGGTGGGCAGGTCGCGGACCTCGTCGGGGACCTGCTCGACACGTCGACGCAGTTGCAGCGGGGTGGGCAGCAACAGGTCGCTGGGCAGCTTCTCGCGCTCCAGGAAACTCTTGATCCACCACGACTCGTCGTACGGCATCCCGCGCCCGGGGATCGGCTTGCCCATCCCGGGCAGGTTGTCGAACTCGCCGCGTTGCGCGGCGCCCCGGATCTGCGCCTCCACGGCCGCGTCCCACGCTTCGGTCACCCTGCGGCACCTCCTTCGGCCACCGTAACGCGCCGCCTCCGACCGGCGACACACGCCGCAACAGGTCAGCGCCGTCGGGCCGGTGACCATTCCCGTGCGGCAGGCCACCGCCTCGCAGGTGGCTCTGGGTCACCGGTCGCCGTCCGGCCTACCGTCGGTCGGGGGCCGGTGAACGGGGGCGACGTCATGGTCGATGCGGGTGCGCTGCTGGGTATCGCGCTGGTGGCGTTGGGTCTGGTGCTCACGCCCGGCCCGAACATGGTCTACCTGGTCTCCCGGTCGGTGGCGCAGGGCCGCCGGGCCGGCCTGATCTCGCTGCTCGGGGTGGCCGCCGGTTTCGGCGTCTACCTGGCCACGGCGGTCGCCGGTCTGGCCGCCGTGTTCGTCCTGGTCCCGGCGCTGTACACGGTGGTGAAACTGGCCGGCGCCGGCTACCTGCTGTGGCTGGCCTGGCGCACGGTGCGCCCGGGTGGTGGGTCACCGTTCACGCCCGCGCCGCTGCCACCGGACCGGCCCCGGCGGCTGTTCACCATGGGCCTGGTCACCAACCTGCTCAACCCGAAGATCGCCATCCTGTACGTGTCGCTGCTACCGCAGTTCGTCGAGCCGGCGCGGGGACAGGTGGCGGCGCAGAGCCTGCTGCTCGGCCTGACCCAGATCGCCGTCGCGCTGAGCGTCAACGCGATGATCGTGCTCAGCGCCGGGACGCTGGCCGGGTTCTTCGCCCGCCGGCCGATATGGTTGCGCGTCCAGCGGTGGGTGACCGGTACGGCCCTTGCCGCGTTGGCCGTCCGTATCGCCGCCGACCGTTCCCGGGCGGCTGTCGCCGTACCCTGATCCGGTCCTCACCGCCCACGGTGGCGGCGGACCATCCCGGCGGCCAGCGGCGCGGCGTCCAGGTCACCGGCGGCGAGCCGGGCCACGAGGGTACGGCGGACCAGCCGGTCGGCCAGCGCGGGCGCGTGCCGGCCGACGGCCATCTCCAGCCGGCCGCGTCGGGTGGTCGCCACGTCCCGGGGCGCCCGCCGGGCGGTGGCGGCGCGCAGGATCGCCGCGACGACACCCTCGACCGGCTCGGGGCGGGACACTCCCCGCAGCGACAGCCCGGCCTCGGCGGTGCTGTCGTGGATCGGCGAGGCGACCATGCTGGGGTAGACGACGCTCACCCCGACGTGGGTGCCCACCTCGTGGCGCAGCGCGTCGGCGTACGCGACGAGGGCGCGTTTGCTGACCCCGTAGGCGGCGGCGAGGGGCAGCGGCAGCACCGCCATCCGGCTGGCCACGAAGATCACCCGCCCGCGGGTGTCGAGCAGGGCCGGCAGCGCGGCGGCGGTGGTGCGCCAGGCGGCCAGCAGGTTGACCTCCAACTGCTGGCGGACCACCTCGTCCGGTGCCAGCTCCGCCGGGGCGGGACCGCCCACCCCGGCGTTGTTGATCAGCAGGTCGAGCCCTCCGAGCCGGGTGACGGCCTCCCGCACGGCGGCGGGGACGGCGGCCGGGTCGGTCAGGTCGCAGCCGAGCACCGGCAGGTCGTCGTCGTCGCGGGCGTGCAGGTCGAGCCCCACCACCCGGGCGCCGCCGGCGCGCAGCGCGACGCCGAGGTGCCGGCCGAAGGTGCCGCTCGCGCCGGTGACGAGGACCCGCCGGCCGGTCAGCGCCGTCACCGGCGTGCTCCGGTCTTCAACTCCCGGGTCAACTCGGCCAGGTACACGTCGAAGTCCACCCGCATCGCCGGGCGGCGCTGGCCCCAGCGGGCCGTCGCCGCTCGCAGCTCGGCCCGGCAGGCGGCCCGCTGCCGCGCGGGGTCGGGCAGGGCGTACCGGCCGGCGAGCTGCGCGGCGACCAGCTTGGCCTGCGCCTCGACCAGCGGGAACGCGGAGCCGGTGGACTGCATCAGCCCGACGAACATCAGGCCGGGGGCCGCGGGGTGGAACACGTGCCGGTACAACGCCAGGGTGTCGGCCCCGCCGCCCAGCAGCTCGGCCGGCAGGAACCCGATCTCCACCCGGTAGCCGGTGCACCACACGATCAGGTCGACCTGGTCGGCGCGGCCGTCGGTGAACTCGACCCGGTCGCCGTCGAGGGCGGCCACACCGGGGCGGGCCTCGACGTCGCCGTGGGCGAGCCGGGACAGCAGGCCGTCCGAGAGCGTCGGATGGTCCTGCAGGAAGCCGTGCGTCGGCGCGGGCAGCCCGTAGCGGGCGGGGTTGCCGACGGCGGCGGCGAGCATGGTCTGGCTGATGCGCTGGCGCAGCCGCCACGGGAGCCGGCGGGCCAGCGCGCCGTTGAGGGTGTCCGAGGGGCGACCCAGCAGGTGCTTGGGCACCACCCAGACGCCCCGGCGCAGCGACAACAGCGTCCGCTCGGCGGCGTACGAGGCGTCCACCGCGATGTCCATCGCCGAGTTGCCGCCGCCGACGACCAGGACGCGCCGGCCGGCCAACTGCTCGGGGCCGCGGTAGTCGTGGCTGTGGATCTGCTCGGCGGTGCTGGTGCCGGGGTACGGCGGCTCGGGCAGCCGGGGCACCCGGTTGTGACCGTTGGCGACGACCACGGCCTCGACGGTGACCTCGACCGGCCCGTCCGGCCCGCTGGCCGTGACCGTCCACCTGCCGTCCGGTCGGCGGATGACCCGCTCGACGGTGTGCCGCAGCCGGATGGCGTCGCGCAGCCCGAACCGGTCGGCGTAGTCGGCCAGGTAGCCGGCGACCCGCGTGTGGTCCGGGTAGTCGGGCCAGTCGGCGGGCATCGGGTGGTCGGCGAACTCGGTACGGCCACGGCTGGTGTTCAGGTGCAGCGTGCGGTACGCGGGTGAGTCGGGCGCCCCGTACACCCAGAGGCCGCCGACCTGGTCGGTGGCCTCGAAGCAGACCACGGTGACGGCGGCGTCGCGCAGCGCCTTGACGGTGGCGAGTCCGGCCGCGCCGGCGCCGATCACCGCAACCCTGGGTTCTGCCCGCATCGCCGCTCCCCCGCATTATCCAACGTCCGATGGATAATCGTCGGGCGGCGGCGGCCCGTCAACCCGTCGGTCCGTACAACGCTGTGAGGAAGCGGTGCACGAACGCCCGGAACTCGCGGCGTTCCCGGGCCGCCGGCACGCCCGAGGCCAACGCCACGACGTGTCCGTGCGTGGCCCAGACCAGGCTGCGTACGGTGATGTGCGGGGTCGGCTCGGCCAGCGCGCCGGCCGCCGCGGCGGCGGTCAGCAGCTCCGCCACCAGCCGGTAGAGCGGTTCGGCGTAGCGCTGGTCCAGCTCGGCGTGCCGCTGCGGCTCCAACCAGCGTCGCAGCCACAGAGCGGTGGTCTCCGGGTGGTCCTGCAGGAAGTCCACGAACACGTCGACCAGGTCGTGCAACGCCCGCCGCGCCGCGTCCGGGCCCGCGTCGAGGGCCGTGCGGGCCCGCTCGGCGGCGGCGGTGAGGACCTGCCGCTCCACGTCGAACACCCGCGCGAAACACGCCTCGTAGAGCGCTGCCTTCGTACCCGTGTGGTGGGCGACCGTGGCGACGTCGACCCCGGCGGCGGCCGCGACCTCCCGCAGCCCGACGGCGTCGAAGCCACGCTCGGCGAACAGCGCGGTCGCGGCGGTGAGCACCACCTCGCGGGTGGGTCGGGTCTGGTCGCGCCGAGGTCGACCCGGACGGCGTCGGGGCGTGGTCATGGCCGCCATTGTGCCCCTAGAATCCAGCAACTGTTGGATTGCGGAGAGGATGCGGCGATGACCGGGCTCGACCGGCGGCCCGCGGCCGCCACCGACGCGACGCTGCCCCGCGGCCCCCTCGCCGGGTTCGCCGCCGGCTCCCTCGGCATGGGTGTCTGGGTGACCGTTCCCGGCCTGCTGCTGCTCTACTTCCTCACCGACGTGCTGGCCGTCGGGCCGTGGCTGGCCGGTCTGGCGCTGCTGCTGCCGAAGATCGCCGACGTGCTGCTGCACCCGTGGGTCGGGCACCGCGCCGACGTCGAACAGGCCCGCCGGGGTGACCGGCGACGGCTGCTGCTGCTCGGCTGCGCCCTGCCGGTCGCGTTCGCCGCGCTGTTCGCGGTGCCCGGCGGCCTGACCGGCGCGCCCGCCGCCGGCTGGGTGGCGGTGGCCTTCGTCGCCGGCAACCTGCTCTTCGCCGCCTACCAGGTCCCCTACCTGGCCACCCCCGCCGACCTGCGCATCGGCTACGACGAACGCACCCGGCTGATGGCGTTCCGGATGGTCGTGCTGACCCTCGGCATCCTCGCCTCCGGCCTGCTGGCCCCGCTGCTGACCGGCGGCGACGCCGCGACCCGGGGCGGTTACCAGCGGATGGGCGTGGTCCTCGCCGTCGGGATGCTGGTGGCCATGCTGGTGGGCGTGGCCGGCATCGCCCGGCTGCGCGGCGTCGCGTCGGGCGGCACGGCACCGAGGCACGGCGGGTGGCGGGCGCTGCGCACCGCCCTGCGCGATGAGCAGTTCCGCCCGCTGGTCGCCGCCTACCTGGCCATGTCCACCAGCACCCACCTGGTCCTGGCCGGGGTGCCCTACTACGCGGAGTACGAGCTGCGTGCCCCCGCGCTGACCACGGTGCTGGTGGCCGCGTTCGTCGCTCCGGCGCTGCTGGTCACCCCCGCCTGGCTGGTGCTGGCCCGCCGGATCGGCAAGCAGCGGGCGCTGCTCGGCGCGCAGGGCGCGTTCGCGGCCGGGTCGCTGGTGCTGGCGGTGGGCAGACCGGCCGGCCTACCGGTGCTCGTCGGCGCGGTGGCGGTGCTCGGGGTGGCGTTCGCCGGCATGCAACTGCTGCCCTTCTCGATGCTGCCCGACGTGATCCACGCCGCCGGCGCCACCACCGGAGCGGGCACCTACACCGGGGTGTGGACGGCCACCGAGGCCACCGGCGCGGCCCTGGGCCCCTACGCGTACGCCCTCTGCCTGGCGGCGGGCGGCTTCGTGGCGTCGACCGCCGGTGAGTCACCGGCGCAGCCGGACGCGGCGCTCGCGGCGGTCCGCTACGGCTTCGGGCTGCTGCCGGCGGCGGCGATGCTCGCCGCGCTGCTGCTGCAGCGCCGCTACACCCTGGACGCGACGGCCCGGGCGGCGACCTGAGCGGCCGACACGCGGCCTAGACTTCGCCCTTGATGGACACCCCGCTCACCCCCACCGAAACCCGCCCGTGCGCCCACTGTGGAGCGCCGGTGGCGCAGCGTGTCGGCGCCGGCCGGCCGTTCCGCTACTGCCGTGACAACGACGGCGCCTGCCAACGCGCCTCGCGCAACAGTCGGATGCGCCACCGCAACGCCCCCGGCCTGCCCGGGCAGGTGGCCCGCACCTGGGAGGCGGTGGACCGCCTCGACCAGATCGTCGAGACGTTGACCGAGGCGCTGCACGCCGAGCTGTCCCCGGTGGGTGTGCAGCGGCAGCTCGCGCAGGCCCGCGCGGAGGCAGCCACCGAGATCGTGGCCGCGCAGACCGAACGCGACGAGGCCCGCGACGACGCCGAGACCGCGTCGGCCGACGCGGCGCGCGCCCGCGAGCAGGCCCGCACGGCCCGCGCCGAGGCCGACGACGCCACCCGACGTGCCGAGGTCGCCGCGCACCGCGCCGCCGCGGCCGACGAGCGCGCCCAACAGGCCGAGGCCGCCCGGGACCAGGCCCGCCACGACGTCAGCGCCGCCGAGGCGCTGCGCGCGCAGGCCGAACGCGACCGCGACCAGGCCCGCGCCGAGGTCCGTGACCTGCGGGGCGAGCGCGACACCGAACGGCAGCGCGCGGCCGACCTGACCGTCGAGCGGGACGCGGCGCGCGCCGACGCCGAACGGGCCACCCGGGACGCCGCCGACGCGGGCGAGCGGGCCGCGCGGTGGCAGGCCGAGGCGCAGGACGTACGCCGTCAGATCGACCAGGCCCGCGCCGACGCCGCCCGGACCCGCGCCGAGGCCGCGGACGCCGCCCGGGCCCGCGAACAGGCCGAACGGGCCCGGGACCGCGCCCAGGCCGTCGCCGCCGAGGCCGACGGCGCCCGGCAGGACGCCGCCGAGCTGGCCGCCCGGCTCCGCGCGGAGTTGACCGCCGCGACCGAGCAGCGCGACACGCTCACCGCCGAGCTGACCGCCGCCCGACAGGCCGCGGCCACCGCCGAGGGCCGGCTCACGGCCCTGACGGTACGGCTCGAGGCCGCCGAGGCCGACCGGGACGTGGCCCAGCGGCGGGTGGCGCAGCTCGGTGACCAGGTCAGCGACCTGGCGCTGGCGCTGGCCCGCCTCGGCGCGGCCGCACCCGGCGGGGCGGGTGCTTCCGACCCGGGTGCGACGTCGCCGCAACCTTGACCGCGTTCGGGCGGTTAGGGCGTGTGGCACAGTCCTCGCACGCCTTAACATCCCCGGTGGCAGTCACGACACGCCACCGCCGTGGCGTCCCGGTCGTGGCCGGCTACCCTTGGTTCCGGCCCGCCCGTGGACGCCTCACGCCCTCGGGCGGGAATGGTGCGACGGGAACGCGCCGTTACACCCAGAAGACCAGCACCACGAACGAGGGGAAGTCGATCATGGGCGAGCGTATGCTGCGCGGAAGCCGGTTGGGCGCGGTCAGCTACGAATCCGACCGCAACACGGAGCTCGCGCCGCGTCAGACCCGCGAGTACCTCTGCGCCAAGGGCCACCAGTTCGAGGTGCCGTTCGCCGTCGACGCCGAGGTCCCGACGACCTGGGAGTGCAAGTTCGACGGCAGCGTCGCCCGACTCGTCGACGGCAGCGAGCCGGAGCAGAAGAAGGCCAAGCCGCCGCGTACCCACTGGGACATGCTGCTGGAGCGGCGTTCGATCGCCGAGCTTGAGGACATCCTCGCCGAGCGGCTCCAGGAGGTTCGTACCCGCCGCGGCCGCGCCTGAGCCGCACCCGCACGACACGGCGCCCCCGGGAAACCCCGGGGGCGCCGTCGTGTGAGTGGGTGGATTCAGTTGCGGCCCGGCTCGACGATCTCGCCCTCGATGGCGCGGCCACCGTCGACGACCACCGGCTGCTCCGGCTGCGGACGTGGCGGCGGCTGTGGCGCGCCCTGACGCACCCGGACCGTACGCGGCCCGAACAGGTCACCGGCGACCATCGACGACACCCGCCGTTCGGCGGCGCGTTGCACCCCGACGCGGGCCAACCGGCGCACCGGCGGCACCATCAGCGACAACCCGACCAGGCCGCTGACCAGCCCGGGTATCGCCAGCAGCAGCGCACCGGCCAACCCGACGAGCCCGTCGGTCACCTGCCGTCCCGGCGGCTGCCCGGCCTGCGCCGCGGTGCGGAACCCCCGCCAGGCGCGCATTCCCTCGCGGCGCAGCAGCACCAGCCCCAGCAGGGACGCGGCGAACACCAGCAGCACCGCCGCGCCGAACCCCACCGCCCTGCCCACGACGACGAACACCGCCAGCTCCAGCACCACCGTCAGCAGCAGGGCCAGCGGCACGAACCTCAGTCCTCGGCGCATCTCACCTCATCGCCATCCCGCGGCCCGACACGAACCGCGCATCCAGCATGACACGGCCGCGCTCACGGCCACCGCACCTGACCGGTGGGGGTGCCGTTCAGGCTGCGGCGTACGGCCTGCCGCCGGTCCTGCACACCCCACGCGGTGATCCGCCACAACGCCTCGGCGACGATGCGCGGACTCATCTTGCTGTCCCCGCGTTCCCGCTCGGCGAACGTGATCGGCACCTCCACGATCCGCACCCCCGCCCGGTGCGCCAGCCGCGACAGCTCCACCTGGAACGAGTACCCCTGCGAGGTCACCGACGCCAGGTCGATGGCGTCCAGGGCGCTGGTCCGGTACACCCGGTAGCCGCCGGTGGCGTCCGAGACGGGCATGCCCAGCGCGAGACGCGCGTACAGGTTGCCGCCGCGCGACAGCAGCAGCCGCCGCAGCGGCCAGTTCACCACCCGCGCCCCGCTGGTCCACCGCGACCCGATCACCACATCGGCGTCGCGGGCGGCCTCCAGCAGCGCCGGCAGGTCCTCCGGGGCGTGGGAGCCGTCGGCGTCCATCTCCACCACCGCGTGGTAGCCGCGCTCGCGCGCCCACCCGAACCCGGCCAGGTACGCGGCGCCGAGCCCCTCCTTGCCCCTGCGGTGCAACACCTGCACGTGCGGGTCGCCGTCGGCGAGAGCGTCAGCGATCGCGCCGGTGCCGTCGGGGCTGTTGTCGTCGGCGATGAGGATGCTCACGGTGGGAGCGGCCCGGCGGACCCGCCCCACGATCGCCGCCACGTTGTCGGCCTCGTTGTAGGTGGGGATCACCACCAGGACCCGACCCACGCCGGGCACCTCGTCGGGACGCCGGATCGTATCGGTCGCCTGGACCACGGTTCCTCCGCTCCCGCCGGCGTACCGGCTGCTGCTATCCGGGCACGACCCGCTGGCGGCGCCGCAGCACACCCGCGCCGACCAGGGCGGCCACCGCCAGAGCGGCCAGGGCCAGCTCCGGCCACCAGCCGAGGCGGGTGGCGAGGGTGCGCCCGCTGTCGAGCCGTAGCTGCCGCACCACGACCTCCCGGGTGTTGAACCCGGTGGCATCGCTTACCCGCCCGTCGGGGGCGACGAACCCGGACACGCCGACCGTGGAGGCCATCAGCGCCGGGCGGCCGTGCTCGACGGCCCGCAGCCGCACCATGGCCAGCTGTTGGCGGGCCTCCGCCTCGTTGAAGGTGGCGTTGTTGGTCTGCACCACCAGCAGTTGCGCACCGCCGGTGACCGTGTCGCGGACCACCTCGTCGTAGGCGACCTCGAAGCAGATCACGTCGCCGAGCGTCGCCGGGCCGGCGCGTACCACGCCCGGGGTGCTGCCGGGCACGAAGTCGGTGCGGATCAGGTCGACCTTGTCGCTGACCATGCGCGCGATGTTCCTCAACGGCACGTACTCGGCGAACGGCACCGGATGCCGTTTGGTGTAGAGCTGCGCCATGTCGGCCCCGGTGCCGGGCCGCCACAGGATGCCCGCGTTGCGGACCTGCCCGGCGCCGGGCCCGAGCAGCACCGCGCCGACCAGGATGGGCGCGCGGATCGCGTCGGCGGCCTGGGCGATGCGGGCCCCCGCGGTGGGGTTGCGCAGCGGGTCGATGTCGCTGGAGTTCTCCGGCCACACCACCAGGTCGGGCCGTTGCGCGGTGCCGGCGACGACCCGGGCGGCCAGCTCGATGGTGGCGTCGACGTGGTTGTTGAGCACGGCCTGCCGCTGGGCGTTGAAGTCCAGCCCGAGGCGCGGCACGTTGCCCTGCACGATGGCGACGGTCACGGCCTTGCCGCCGCCCTCGGCGGCGACGGGCACCAGCAGGCTCACCGCGCCCACCGCCACGGCGACGGCGGCGGGTACGACCGCCGCCAGCCACCACTCGGGCCGGGCGTCGCGGCGGGCCGCCCAGCCCCGCCAGACGGCGGCGGCGAGCAGGCCACCGGCGAGGGCCACGGCGAAGGTGACCAGTGGCGCGCCGCCGAGGGCGGCCAGGCGCAGCAGCGGAGAGTCGTCCTGGCTGAACGCGAGGCGACCCCACGGGAAACCGCCGAACGGGGTACGGTCGCGCACCGCCTCCTGCCCCACCCACAGCAGCCCGGTCAGCGCCGGCCACTGCCAGGGGCCCCGGTCGGCCAGGGGGGACACCCAGGCGGTGGCGGCGCCGAGCAGCGCCAGGTAGCCGGCCTGCAGCAGGGACAGCAGCACCCACGGCAGGTAACCGGTGTGCAGGTTCGTCCAGGCCAGCATCGGCGCGAACAGCGCCACCCCGGTGAGGAAACCCAGGCCGGCGCCGGCGCGCAACCGCCGCCGGTGGGCGGCGGCGGCCAGCAGGGCCACCCCGACGGGCGCGAGCGGCCACACCCCGTACGGCGGGAACGCCAGCAGCAGGGCCAATCCGGCGACCACGGCCATCGGCGCGGCCACGCGCAGCGGCAGCGGCCGACCCGCGGCGACCGGCGCACTGGTCGCCGTGGGGACGTGACTCTCGTCCCGGTCCAGCGTCGTCACCGCAGCTTCACCTCGATCACCCGCCGAAGGCTACCCGGCCGCCATCCGCGCCTGACCCCTGCTCCGCGATCTTGCACTTTCTGTCCCGACGAACGGGGCATTCCTGCCCGTTTCAACAACAGAAACCGCAAGATCGGCGCGGAGGTTGGGGGCGACGTCGCGCGCACATGAAATCGGGGCGCGGCTTGCGCCGCGCCCCGATGCTCCCAGGCCCTTCCCGGCCGGTGGGGCGAGAATGGGGCACGCCGACCTTCGGACCGACCAGGCGGTTGACTGGCTGCCCCCGCCGGGCCGTTGTCTACTGGCCGTGCACCTCACCCTGCCCGTACACCGGTAACCGCGGCCGGTTCGCGCCGCCCCGCCGACCCCCGCCCGCTGGACCTGGCCGCCGCGACGATGACGCTCAAACATGTCGCTCGGCCAGCGGACGAAGGGACGAAGCGAACAACAGCCGCTTCCCGTGGTAGGACTCAAAGACGGTACGTGCTACACCCCGCCTCCTGTCAACCCACCCCGGCCTGTCGTGTGTTGCGCCACGGCGTGTCGGATCGGTGTGTCTCACTGCGGGCACAGATGGTGGCGCAACAGCGCCTGCGCCGCCGTCCGGTGCTCCTCGGCGAGCAGCCCACCGGCGGCCAGCACGTAGTCCACGTCCACCACGGCGCGGGCGGCGCGCGGCACCGCCCACCCGCCCGCGTGGTCGGCCAGGACCGCCGCCAGCACCCGCCCCGACGCGTCGGGCGGCGCGTGCCGCAGCACCCCACCGGAGCCCACCAGCAGCCGCACGTCCCGCAGATCCCGCCCGGCCCGCTCGCCGGTGGCGACACCACGGGCGTGCCGGCGCAGCGCCACCGTCGCCGCCAGGGTGGCGATCCGCGCGTCCACGGCCCGCTCGGCATCATCGGCGGCCAGGAACGCCGGGTCGGCCGCCCGCCGGTCGGCGGCGACACTGAGGTCGCCGGCGTCGGTGAGCAGCCGCTCCTCGACGGCGGCGCGCACCACGCCCGGCGCGCTCCACCGCATGCCGAGATCGCCCTCGACGGTGCGGGCACGCCACAGGCTGCCGGCGACCTCCCGGCCCGGCCCGCTGGCCCGCTCGTCGGGGGTGAGCACCGAGTACACGTCGGTGGTGGCCCCACCCACGTCGACGACGGCCAGGTCGCCGCCGATGGTGTCGGCCAGCACCTCCACCCCGGTCAGAACCGCGTCCGGCGTGGCCGCCCGCACCAGCCGCGCGAAACGGGTACCCCGGGACAGTCGTTTACCACCGATGACGTGCCGCAGGAACACCGCCCGGATCGCGGCCCGCGCCGACGCCGGCGTGAGGACCCCGATGCGCGGCAGCACGTTGTCCGCGCTGCTCACCGGCACCCCGGCGTCCCGCAGCAGCGCGGTCAGCTCGGCGCGGACATCAGCGTTGCCGGCCAGGACGACGGGCGTGCGCCAGCGGGCGCGGCCCAGCCGGGTCGCGTTGTGGCGGATCGTGTCGGCGTCGCCGCCGTCGGTGCCACCCACCAGCAGCACCACGTCCGGCCGGGCCGCCCGCAACGCGGCCAGGGCCGCCGCGTCGAGCCGCCCGGCGCCGGTGTGCACCACGTGCGCGCCCGCGGACAACCCGACCCGCCGGCCCGCCTGCGCGGTGACGAGGGCCTCGTAGCCGATAACGGCCAGCCGCAGCCCACCGCCGGCCGACGAGCAGACGTACCACGGCACGTCGCGCAGCCCGAGCCCGGCGGTGGCCGCCGTGACCGCGGCGTCCAGGCCGCGCAGCACGTCACTGCCCACCGTCGTCGGCGCGGCCGCCGCGCCGACCAGGACACCGGCCGCCAGGTCCACCACGGCCGCCTTGGTGTACGTGGAGCCGACGTCCGCGCAGACCGCGAGGGTCATGAGGAAGCGGGTACGACCACGGTGCCGGTCGCGGTCACCGCCACGATCGGCGGGTCGAGGACCTCGGCGGCGGACTCGGAGCGGTCCGGGCGGCCCCGGCACACCACCACGCAGCTCAACTCCAGGGTGCGGCTGCGGGAGCCCACCCGCGACACCTGCGCCGTCACCTCGACCACGTCACCGGCCCGGATCGGCGCGGTGAACCGCACGTCGGAGTACCCGGCGAACAGGCCCTCGTCGCCGTCCGTGCGGATGCACACCTCGGTGGCGACGTCACCGAACAGCCCCAGGGCGTACGCCCCGTCGACGAGGTTGCCGGCGTAGTGGGCGTGCGCGTACGGCACATACCGCCGGTGCGTCACCGTCAACCCGAGCCGCGCGTCGTCGGTCATGCGTTCGCCTTCCGTTGCGTGATCAGGGCGTGCACCAAATAGCTGGCCACCTCGCCCGGCGTGGTGCCCCGACCGAAGATCCGGTCGACGCCCAACTCGTCGGTCATCGTCTCGTCGAAGCGGGGACCGCCGACGATCAGCAGCGGCCGCTTGCCCGCCGGCATGGCCTCCCGGAACGCCGCCGACATCTCCCGCGTGTTGTGCAGGTGCGCGTCGCGTTGCGTGACGACCTGCGACACGAGCACCGCGTCGGCCTTCTCCGCCCGCGCGGCCTCCACCAGCTCCGGGACACTGACCTGCGCGCCCAGGTTGGTGACCTTCAACTCCCGGTAGTACTCCAGGCCCTTCTCCCCCGCGATGCCCTTGACGTTGAGGATCGCGTCGATGCCCACCGTGTGGGCGTCGGTGCCGATGCACGCGCCGACCACGGACAGCTTGCGCCGCAGCCGCTGCTTGACCACCGTGTTGACGTCCTTGGCCGACAGCAGCGCGAAGTCCCGCTCCACCACCTGCACCGCGTTCAGGTCGACGAGGTGGTTCACCCGCCCGTACACGACGAAGAACGTGAACCCGTCCCCCATCGGTTTGGCGTGCACCACCATCGCCGGATCGATGCCCATCTTGTTGGCCAACTGCACCGCCGCGCCCTCGGCCCGCTTGTCGTGCGGCACGGGCAGGGTGAACGACACCTGCACCATCCCGTCGCCGGTGGTGTCCCCGTAGGGCCGAACGATCCCCTTACTCACGACCCGCCTCCAGGATCTCCGTGGCCGGGTTGTAGTAGTCGCCCTCGTGCGCGGCGACCCCGTCGAGGCCCTTGCCCCGGTCCGCGGGCCGCTTCATGATCCCGAAGGTGCCCTCGGCGATCGCGGTGAGCAGCGTCTGCTCCCCGATGCGCTCCAGCAGGTCCAGAGCCTCACCGAGCACCTGGTTGGCGCGGCGACGGATGAACCCGCCCGCCGCCGGCACGAAGTCCTCGTGCAGCCCGCCGGCCGCGCCGAGGACGTACCGCACGTTCTGCAGGGCGATGTCCCGGTCCGACAACCACGGCGTCACCACCGCCTCGGTCATCATCCCCACCAACAGGATGCCCTGACCGGTCAGCGTCCCCGCCAGGTTGAAGAACCCGTCGAGCAGGTTGCCCCGGAACACATCACCGGTCATGTGCTTCGTCGGCGGCATCCACTTCAGCGGCGCGTCCGGGAACAACTCCCGCGCCAGCAGGGCGTGCGCCAACTCCAGGCGGAACGACTCCGGCACCTCCGGGTTGATCTCGAAGGCGTGCCCCAGGCCCAACTGCCAGTCCGCCAGGCCCGCCTCGTGCGCGAAGAACTCGTTGAGCAACTGCGACACCGTCACCGTGTGCGCCTCGTCAACCGCATCGGCGGTGGTCAGGTAGTTGTCCTCACCGGTGTTGATGATGATCCCCGCGCGGGCGTGGACCTGCCGGGAGAACCGCTGGTCGACGAACGTGCGCACCGGGTTGATGTCGCGGAACAGGATCCCGTACATCGAGTCGTTGAGCATCATGTCCAGGCGTTCCAGGCCGGCCAGGGTCGCCATCTCCGGCATGCACAACCCCGACGCGTAGTTCGTCAGCCGCACGTAGCGGCCCAACTCCTTCGACGACTCGTCCAGGGCCGCCCGCATCAACCGGAAGTTCTCCTGCGTGGCGTACGTGCCGGCGAACCCCTCCCGGGTGGCGCCCTCGGGCACATAGTCCAGCAACGACTGTCCCGTCGAGCGGATCACCGCGATCACGTCCGCGCCCGCCCGCGCCGCCGCCTGCGCCTGCGGGATGTCCTCGTAGATGTCCCCGGTCGCCACGATCAGGTAGATCCACGGCCGCTGCTTCGGGTCACCGTGCCGCTTGACGAGCCGGTCCCGCTCGACCCGCCGCCGGTCGATACGCCGAATCCCCGCGCCCACGGCCCTGCGGGCCGCCGACCGGGCCGCCGTGGCCGCCCGACCCGACGGCACGCCGAACCGCACCGACCCGGCGGCGGCCTTCTGCGCCAGCAACGTCACGTCGGTGCTGCCCTCGCGCACCAGCGCGTCGAACACCGGCGCCGCCACCCCGTGCCCCAGGCCGACGTCCGCGACGACCGCGTCGACCAGCCGGTTCACCCACGGAATGCCGTCCGGGTCGGCGCCCGTCACCCCGGCCAGGCGCAACACCGCCCGCTCCACCGACACCGTCGTGTGGCTGCGCGCCAGGTCGACCACCGGCTGACCGGCCCGCCGCGCCAACTCCCGCGCCCGCGCCACCAACACCGGATCAAGATCAAGCTTCCCGGTCACGCCACACCGCTCATCTGCTCGCTCACGACGACCCTTCCTCATAGATGACCTCGCCGCGCAGCACCAGCCGCCGGCACACCGGCAGCGGCGTCGGATCGTCCGGGCCGCGCAGGTCCGGATCCTCGGCCAGCAGCACCGGCAGGCCCCGCTCGACGCCGGCCGGCGTCGACCACACCGCGAACGTCGCCGGGGCGCCCAGCGCCAGCACCCCCTCGGCGTCCAGGTGCACCGCCCGCCACCCGCCGCGCGTGTGCGCCGCGAACGCCGCCCGCACACTCATCCGCTGCGCCGGGTTGTGATGCGCCGCCGCCGCCCGCACCGACCCCCACGGGTCCAACGGCGTCACCGGCGAATCCGACCCGAACGCCAACGCCACACCCACCGAGTGCATGGCACCCATCGGGTTCGACTCCAACGACCGCGCAAGGCCCAGGCGCGCCTCGTACATCCGGCCCGCACCACCCCACAGCCGGTCGAACGCCGGCTGCACGCTCGCCACGATCCCGTACTCCACGAACCGCGCGATCATCCGCCGGCTCATGATCTCGGCGTGCTCCACGCGGTGCCGGGCCGCCCGCAGCCGCTCCACACCCAGCGTCGCCGCCGCCGCCGCGAACCCGTCCAGCACCGTGCCGATCGCCGCGTCACCAATCGCGTGGAACCCGCCCTGCAGACCGTGCGCCGCGCAGTCCACCAGGTGATCACGCACCTGCTCGACCGTCAGGTAGCCGTGCCCGCAGCCGTCACCGTCGCCGTACGGCTGCGACACGTGCGCCGTACGCGACCCCAACGCCCCGTCGGCGAACAGGTCCCCGCCAGCGCCCACCGCGCCCAACTCCCGGGCCCGCGCCGCGCCACCCAACTCACCCCAGTACCCGTACACCTCCGGCACCCCCGCGCCGGAAATGCCCAGCAGGCCCGTGAAGTCCTCCTCGTCGGAGATCTCCGGACCGCCACACTCGTGCACCGCGGCGATCCCCAGCGACGCCGCGTGCGCGAGCGCCACCCGCTGCGCCGCCACCCGCTGCGCCCGCGTCACCGAACCCTGCGCCGCCGCCCGCACCACATGGTGCGCGTCGCGACGCAGCCAACCCGACGGGTCGTACCCGGCCGCGTCCACCACCTGCGGGCACGCCGCCAGCAACGCCGACGACACCAACGCCGAATGGATCGACGCCTGCGACAGGTAGACCCGCCGGCCACCGGCGGCCCGGTCCAACGCCGCCGCGTCCGGCAGCGTCGCGTCCGACCAACCCGACTCGTCCCAGCCATGCCCCAGCACCACCGCGTCCGCCGGCAGACCCGCCGCGAAACCCGCCACCGCGTCCAGCAACTGCCCCGCCGAGCGCACGCCAGACAACTCCAGCCCCGACAACGCCAACCCGGTGTCCGTGGCGTGCACGTGCGCGTCCACGAACGCCGGCGTCACCAGCGCCCCACCTAGGTCCACCACCTTCTCGGCCGGCGGCGCGTCACCGTCCGTGCCCAACCAGGTGATCCGCCCACCGGACACCAGCAGCGCGGTCGCGCTCGGATCCGCCGGACAGTGCAACACGCCGCCGCGGTACAACGTCGAGGGGTTCGTCATGACCTCAGTCTGCCGCGATCCGCGCCGCGAAAAGCTGGCGCACCCCCGGCTCGGCACGCAGCAACCCCAGCGCCAACTCCGCGTGCCCCGGCACGTACCCGTTGCCCACCAGCATCGTCACGTCCGCCGCCAGCCCCTCCGCGCCCAACGCCGCCGCCGAGAAGCTCGTCGCCATCGAGAAGAAGATCACCGTGCCGCCGTCCGCGGTCGCCAGGACCGCCCCGTGCTCACAACCCGGCACGTCCACGCAGACCACCGTCACGTCAGCCGGCGTACCCAACGCCGTGGTCACCGCCGTGGACAGGCCCACCGGATCCCGCGCGTCGGCCACCGCCACCACCGACGCCAGACCCGCCGCCGTCAGCGCGTCGCGCTCCGCCGCCACCGGAACCACCCCGACGGTACGGGCGGCGCCCGCGCGCCGCGCCGCGGCCAGGGACAGCGACCCGCTCTTGCCCGCCCCACCGATCACGGCCACGCTCACCGGCGTCGGATCACCCGCACGCCGCCGGTCCTCGACCTGACGCGACACCACCCGCGCCGTCAGCGCCGGCGCCCCGCACACGTCCAGCACGGCGAGGGACAGCTGCGGATCCTCGTCCGCGGGCAGCACCGCCGCGATCGACCGGGCGAACAGGATCGCCCACCCGTCACACGGCACCTGCTCGCTGCGACCGTCCCAGCGGGCCAACCCGTCGGTGATCACCAGCGGCGTCAGCGTCAACGACACCAGCGAGGCGACCCGCTCGCCGGCCTTGAGTCCCAGCGGGGAACGCCGACCGGCCTCCTCGACGACGCCGATCAACATCCCACCCGAGCCGGTCACCGGGTTCTGCATCTTGCCCCGCGTGGAGATGATCTCCAGGACCTCGGCGCGTACCGCGTCACCGTTCCCGCCGTGCTTCTCCGACAACTGGCGGAAGCTCGCCGCGTCCAGGTTCAGACGCTGCACCCGGATCCGCACCTCGTTCGGCGCGATCTCCCTCGACGCGTCCAGGCGCCACGCCGCCTGCGGCAGCACCCCCGCCGGTTGCACGACGCGGTGCAGTCCCACCGGTGACGTCACGCCAACCTCCCCTGCGCAGCCGCTCGAAGCCCCGGCCAGGGCTCGCGTAACGGGAAAACTTACGGCAGACTAATTTCTTTGCCGAATATTTTCCAGTAGCCTTCGAGCTTCAATGATCCACCGCACCACCGAGGAGGGGCCGTGACCCAGACCATCCCCCAACCCCGTCACGCCCCGGTCGCCACACCGACCGCCGGGCAGCCGTACGAATACCACCGCCGCCCCCTGGTCGAACCCGACTGGACCCGCTTCCCCGGCTGGCGACACGTCACCCGCGACCAGTGGGAAAGCGCCCAGTGGCAGCGGGTCAACTGCGTCAAGAACATCAAGCAGCTGCGCGCCGTCCTCGGCGACACCATCGACGAGACCTTCTACGCCGACCTCGAGGCAGACCAGAAGGCACTGGCCACCATGTCCATGCTGGTGCCCCCACAGATGATCAACACGATGGTGCCGTTCGAGACGATGAGCACCGAAGCGCTGCTCGCCGACCCGATCCGCCGCTACATGATCCCGGTCGCCTCCGACCGACGCACCGACTGGCCCTCACACCCCTACGCCAGCCGTGACAGCCTCCACGAGCACGACATGTGGGTCGCCGAAGGCCTCACCCACCGCTACCCCACCAAGGTCCTCGCCGAACTGCTCTCCACCTGCCCGCAGTACTGCGGGCACTGCACCCGCATGGACCTCGTCGGCAACTCCACCCCCACCGTCGACAAACTCAAACTCACCCTCAAGCCCGTCGACCGCTACGACGCCCACATCGCCTACCTCAAGAACCACCCCGGCGTACGCGACGTCGTCGTCTCCGGCGGCGACGTCGCCAACGTCCCCTGGCGCAACCTCGAGTCGTACCTCATGCGGCTGCTCGACATCGAAACCGTCCGCGACATCCGGCTCGCCACCAAGGCCCTCATGGGCCTCCCCCAACACTGGCTCCAGCCCGACGTCGTCGAAGGCCTCGAACGCGTCGCCCGCACCGCCGCCCGACGCGGCGTCAACCTCGCCATCCACACCCACGTCAACCACGCCCAGTCGCTGACCCCACTGGTCGCCAAGGCCGCCCAGACCGCGCTCGACGTCGGCGTACGCGACGTCCGCAACCAGGGCGTCCTCATGCGCGGCGTCAACGCCACGAACGCCGACCTGCTCGACCTCTGCTTCGCCCTGCAGGGCGAAGCGGGCATCCTGCCGTACTACTTCTACATGTGCGACATGATCCCCAACGCCGAGCACTGGCGGGTCCCGGTCTGGCACGCCCAGCAACTCCAGCACGACATCATGGGCTACCTGCCCGGCTACGCCACCCCGCGGATCGTCTGCGACGTCCCCTTCGTCGGCAAGCGCTGGGTCCACATGCTCACCGACTACGACCGTGAGCGCGGCATCTCCTACTGGACCAAGAACTACCGCACCTCCATCGAGTCCGCCGACCTGGAGGCGCTCAACAAGCGCTACGCCTACTACGACCCGATCGACACCCTGCCCGCCGACGGCCAGCAGTGGTGGAGCGACCACCGCGACGACTGACGTACCCGAGGTGCTGGCCGCCCACTCAACCGGCGGCCAGCACCTCGGACAACGGCGCCGGCGTCAACCCACGCTCGCGTAACCCGGCCAGGATGTGCGGCAACGCCTCATCGGTCATCGTCGCGTTCGCCTCGGTCACATGCATGATCACCACCGAGCCGGGACGGACGTGGTCCAGCACGGCCCGCACCAGCGGCTTCCACGCCTTCGCGAACGGATCACCGCTGATCACGTCACCGTCCACCACCGTCACACCCAACGGCGCGAGGGCGTCCAACGCCGCCGCGTCGTGGCACAACCCCGGAAAGCGGAAGTACCGGGTCTGCCGCCCCCCGTACGGCGCGAGCACCTCGAACGTCTTCGCCACGTCGGCGGCCAGCTCGTCGACCGGCAGCCGGGGCAGGTCGTAACAGTCCGCCGTGAACGCCGCGTGCCCGTAGGTGTGGTTCGCCAACTCGAAGCGCGGATTGCCGGCGATCCGCCGGGTCACCTCCGGGTACCGCCGCACCCACTTGCCGGTCAGGAAGAACGTCGCCGGCACCTGCTCGCGCTCCAGCAGGTCGAGGATCCGCAGGTTCGCGTACGACCGCACCTTGCCGCTGCGCAGATTGGCCAGCATCCCGTCGGTCATGTCCGCGTCGAACGTCAGCGCGACCCGGGTGCCGGCCCGTGGCCCGTGGTCGACCACCGGCGCCCTGGTCCCCACCCTCGACGCCCCGGGGACGCTCGCAACCCCCGGCGTCGGAGTAGCTGTCGATGCGGCGCTGCTGGCCGAGGGCGCGGCGGAGGATCCGACGAACGTCGGCCGCTCCGGCGGCGGCACCCGAGAATCCGCGCACCCGCCCACGCCAAGCGAACCCACCACAACCAGCACCCCACACCAGAACGAGCGGAGCCGTGGTCCCATCACGCGCCGCATCATCGCAGAATCGGGTACGTCTCACCGCCCCGCCCACCTCACGCCGATCTTGCGCTTTCGGTCGCCGGAATAAGCGATATGACCCCTTACGACACCACAGAAAGTGCAAGATCGCCGCACGCGGGAGCCCCGGGCCTCCTAGCGGGCCGTCGATCATGGACTTGTGGTGCCTGATTCAGGGTCTCGCGAGTGTTTCGTCCCCACCACAACTCCATGATCGACGGCGTGGAGGGGGGGTGGCGGGGTGGAGGGGTGGAGGGGGTGGGTGGCGGGGGGTTATGGGGTTGTGGTGCGGGGGGTGTACATGATGATGGCTACGCCTAGCAGGCAGAGCGCTGCGCCCAGCAGGTCCCAGCGGTCTGGGCGGAATCCGTCGACCACCATCGCCCAGCCCAGCGAGCCGGCCACGAACACGCCGCCGTACGCGGCCAGGATGCGGCCGAAGTTCGGATCCGGCTGGAACGTGGCCACGAAGCCGTAGCAGCCGAGGGCGACCACACCGGCGGCGATCCACCACAGACCGCGCTGCTCACGCCAACCCTGCCAGACCAGCCAGGCGCCGCCGATCTCAGCCAGGGCGGCCAACGCGAACAACACCAGCGAACGAAGCACGGTCACGCCGCCGACCCTAACGGCTCGCACGCGTGGGGTCCCGGAGCGGCATCTGCTCGGGGACCCCACGACCGCTCAGGTCACTTGTTGAAGGCGTCCTTCACGTTGCGACCCGCGTCCTTCACGTTCTGACCGGCCTGCTTGGCGCGCGCGTCACTCTGCTCACTGGCGCCCTCGCCACGCATCCGCTCGTTGTTGGTCATGTCGCCGACCCGCTCCTTCGCGGCCCCGGCCATCTGCTCGACCTTGTTCTTTGCCTTCTCGGTGAAGCTCATCGCGCCTCCTCGGTCTGGCGGTTGTCGCCGCTCGCTTGCCCGGTCTTCCGGTGCTGAAACCGGTGGTGCCGGTCGGCACACCCGCTAGGGCGTCCTAGGAAGATAGGTTGAGGGAGGGCGGCCCGGACCACGCCGCCACGGTGGTTAACTGGCCGCATGGGAGAGCTCCTGCTGATCCGGCACGGCGAGACCACCTGGAGCGCCAGCCTCCGGCACACCTCGTACACCGACCTGGAGCTGACCCCCGACGGCGAGCGACAGGCCCGCACCCTCGCGGCGTTCCTCGCCGGCCGGCGCTTCGCCACCGTCCTGTCCAGTCCCCGCTCCCGGGCGCTGCGCACCGCGCAGCTCGCCGGGCTCACCGTCGACGCCGTCGACGAGGACCTCAGCGAGTGGAACTACGGCGAGTACGAGGGCCGCACCACCGTCGACATCCACGACGACGACCCGCACTGGAACATCTGGACCGACGGCTGCCCCGGCGGCGAGTCACCCGCCCAGGTGGGCGAGCGTCTCGACCGCGTGCTGACCCGCGTCACCCCGTTGCTCGACCGCGGCACCGTGGCCCTGGTCGGCCACGCGCACAGCCTGCGGGTGCTCGGCGCCCGCTGGATCGGGCTACCGCCGTCCGCCGGCGGACGACTGCGGCTGGACACCGCGACGGTGAGCGCGCTCGGTCACGAGCACGACCGGCAGGTCATCCTGCGGTGGAACCAGCCGGCTCCTCCGGCGCCCGGGACCGCGACCGACCAGGCGCCCCGGCACTGATCTTCGGCGGACGGTTCTCGTACGGCGTGGACAGCACCACCGTCGTCCGGGTCGTCACGTTCGCCGAGGTGCGGATCTCCTGCAACACCCGCTCCAGGTCCGTCGGGCTGGCCACCCGCACCAACAGCAGGTAGAAGTCCTCCCCCGCCACCGAGTAGCACGAGTCGATCTCGGGTAGGTGGGCGAGCCGCTCCGGCGCGTCGTCCGGCTGCGACGGATCGAACGGCCGGATCGCCACGAACGCGGTCAACGGCAGGTCCAGCGCCTCGAAGGAGACCCGGGCCGCGTACCCCTTGACGACGCCGCGTTGCTCCAGCCGCCGTACCCGCTGGTGCACGGCGGACACCGACAGTCCCACCCGCTCGGCCAGGTCGGTGTACGACAGGCGGCCGTCAGCGGTCAGGGCGGCGACGATGGCGCGGTCGATCTCCTCCACGGCGAGCAACCTACCGGGAAATCGGCGCGACGGCGACGAGGAACCCCGCCGCGCCGCCCCGCGCCTGGTCAGCTCTTCGCGAGCGCCCGCGAGATCACCAACCGCTGGATCTGGTTGGTGCCCTCCACGATCTGCAACACCTTCGCCTCGCGCAGGTACCGCTCCACCGGGTGATCGGCCACGTAGCCGGCCCCGCCGAGCACCTGCACGGCGTCGGTGGTCACCCGCATGGCCATGTCGGTGGCGAACAGCTTCGCCTTCGCCGCCTCGATCGAGTACGGCCGCCCGGCGTCGCGCAGCCGGGCCGCCGCCAGGGTCAACGCGCGGGCGGCGGAGATCTGGGTGGCCGCGTCGGCGAGCAGGAAACCCAGACCCTGGAAGTCGATGATGGACCGGCCGAACTGCTGCCGCTCCCGGGCGTAGCCGACGGCGTAGTCCAGCGCCCCCTGAGCGAGCCCCACCGCGCAGGCCGCGATGCCGAGCCGGCCGGAGTCCAGCGCGGACATCGCGATGGTGAACCCGGCCCCCTCGCCACCGACCAGCCGGTCGGCCGGCACCCGTGCCCCGTCGAAGACGATCTGCGCCACCGGCGAGGAGCGCAGCCCCATGGTCCGCTCCGCGGTCTGCGGCGCGATGCCGGCGGTGCCCGCGTCGGCCACCAGGCAGGAGATGCCCTTCGGGCCGGGACCGCCGGTGCGGCAGAACACGTTGTAGAAGTCGGCGCTGTGGGCGTGCGTGATCCACGCCTTGGTGCCGGAGACGACGTACGCGTCGCCGTCGCGGACCGCCCGGGTGCTCAGTGCCGCCGCGTCCGAGCCACCCTGCGGCTCGGAGAGGCAGTACGCGCCGAGCAGCTCGCCGCCGAGCATGTCCGGCAGCAGCTTGCGCTGCTCGTCGGTGCCGAACGCGGCCACCGGGTAGCAGCTCAGGGTGTGCACGCTGACCGCCTCGGCGACCGCGAGCCAACGGCTGGCCAGGATCTCCAGCACCTGCAGGTACACCTCGTACGGCTGCGCCGCGCCGCCGTGCTCCTCGGCGTACGGCAGACCGAGCAGGCCGGCGCGGCCGATCGTGCGCAGCACCTCGCGGGGAAACTCGGCGCGTTCCTCGAAGCCGGCGGCCTTGGGCGCCAGCTCACGGTCGGCCAGCTCGGTAGCGAGGTCCAGCAGGTCGTGGGCCTCGTCGGTGGGGAGGATCCGGTCGACAGTCATAGCGCGATGAGCTCCGTGGGGGTGGTGTTGAGCCGTTGCACGCCGTCCGTCGTGCAGACGACGATGTCCTCGATGCGGGCGCCGTGCCGGCCCGCCAGGTAGATGCCGGGTTCGATGGAGAACGCCATACCGGCCTCCAGGGGCCGGTCGTTCCCGGCCACCAGGTAGGGATCCTCGTGACCGTCCAGGCCGATGCCGTGCCCGGTGCGGTGCAGGAACGCGTCGCCGTATCCGGCGGCCGTGATGGGCGTCCGGGCCGCCGCGTCGGCCGCCGCCGCGGTGCGGCCGGGCCGGACCGCCGCCACCGCCGCGCGCTGGGCCGCGTGCAGCACCGCGTAGTACGCCACGAACTCGGCCGGCGCGGTCCCGCCCGCCAGGTAGGTGCGGGTGCAGTCCGAGCGGTAGCCCGACGGCATGGTGCCGCCGATGTCGACCACCACCGGCTCGCCGACGCCGATCGGCCGGTCCGAGGTGCCGTGGTGCGGGCTCGCGGAGTTGGGGCCGGCGGCCACGATGACGAAGTCGACGCTGACGTGCCCGGCGGCACGGATCGCGGCGGCGATGTCGGCGGCCACCTCGACCTCGGTGCGCCCGGGTCGCAGCCACTCGCCCATGCGCAGGTGCACCTCGTCGATCGCCGCGCCGGCCTCGGCGAGGGCCGCGATCTCCGCCGGGGACTTGCGGATCCGCAGCTCGCGCAGCACGTCGCCGGCGAGCCGCTGCGCGGCGCCGGGCAGCGCCGCGCGCAGGGCGAGGACCTGCTCGGCCCACATCCGGTCGGCGAGCCCGACCGCCGCCGCCGGGCCGTCGAGGGCGGCCACGACCAGGGGGTACGGATCCGCGCCGTCGGCGTGGTCGACGATGCGCAGACCGGTGGTGGTCGAAGCCTCGGCGGCGGGACGTTCCAGCCGGGGCACCACGAGCGTGGGCTCACCCTCGGCGGGCAGCACCAGGCAGGTCAGCCGCTCCCCCGCGTGGGCGTCGTAGCCGGTCAGGTAGCGCAGGTCGGAGCCGGGCGTGAGCAGCAGCGCGTCCAGGCCGGCAGCGGCGGTGGCGCGCTGCGCGGCGACCAGCCGGTCCGGCGGGTACAGCTCGTCGGTTCCCACCCGGTCAGCTTAACGGTCGTTTGGGCATCGTCA
Organism: Micromonospora sp. NPDC049107; assembly: GCF_040648595.1. NCBI lineage: Bacteria > Bacillati > Actinomycetota > Actinomycetes > Micromonosporales > Micromonosporaceae > Micromonospora > Micromonospora sp. NPDC049107. Next base: position 808,985 of record NZ_JBEZEC010000001.1, on the reverse strand, counting down.
GAAGCCGCGTGGGCTCCGCGCCGGAAATTCATCGGTGTTGATTGACTCGGACAGTTAACACTCTTTAAGATTTGGCCACCTCGAGGCCCACCCGTTCCTGCATCCCCCACGTCCCGCCCGCGACAACCCTGCGCGGGCGGGTGTCGTCCCCCGCCCACGGGAAGGCCCCCATGTCCTCACCACTGCGCCGCGTCCTCAGCGCCGGCCTGCTCGCCCTGGCCACCGCCGCCACCACCGTCGCCCTCGTCCCCACCGCCGCGCAGGCCGTGGTGCTGCCGAACGGTTTCAAGAGCGTCGGCTACATGCCCTCGTGGGCCGGCAACGTCAACACGATCCAGTACAACAAGCTCACCCACATCAACTACGCCTTCGTGCTGCCCAACAACGACGGCAGCCTGCGCGCCGTGGAGAACCCGAGCAAACTCTCCTCGCTCGTCTCCCAGGCGCACGCCAACAACGTCAAGGTCTCCATCGCCGTCGGCGGCTGGAACGACGGCAACGACTCGGCCTTCGAAGCCCTCGCGGCCAACTCCGGCAGCCGGTCGGCGTTCGTCAACAACCTGGTCAACTTCGTCAACCAGTACAACCTCGACGGCGTCGACATGGACTGGGAGTACCCCGACCCGGGCGCCTCGGCCAACAACTACACCCAGCTCATGACCCAGCTCGGCAGCGCCCTGCACAGCCGCGGCAAGCTGCTCACCGCGGCCGTCGTCTCCGAGGGCTACTACCTCGACGGCGTGCCGACCGCCGTGTTCAGCCAGGTCGACTGGCTCAACATCATGGCGTACGACGGCGGCAGCCCGCACTCCAACTACGACTGGTCGATCAACAGCATCAACCTGTGGAAGTCCCGTGGCCTGCCGGCCAGTAAGGCCGTCCTCGGCATCCCCTTCTACAGCCGCCCCGGCTACTACACGTACTCGGCGCTCGTCGCCCTGGACCCGGCCAACGCCAACCGGGACTGCACCACGGCCGGCGGCGCGCAGCAGTGCTACAACGGCATCCCGACCGTCAAGCGCAAGACGCAGTGGGCCCTCGCCAACGCCGGCGGCGTGATGAACTGGGAGCTGTCGCAGGACACCACCGGCTCCACCTCGCTGGTGAGCGCCATGTACGACACCATCATGGGCGGCACCACCCCGCCGCCGTCGGGTCGTACCGGCCGGATCACCGGGATCGGCGGCAAGTGCGTCGACGTGGCGGCCGCGAGCACCGCCAACGGCGCCGCCGTCCAGATCTACACCTGCAACGGCACCGCCGCGCAGACCTGGACCGTCGCCACCGACGGCACGCTGCGCGCCCTCGGCAAGTGCGCCGACATCACCAGCGGCTCCACCGCCAACGGCGCGAAGGTGCAGCTGTACGACTGCAACGGCAGCGGCGCGCAGGTGTGGCAGGCGCAGTCCAACGGCACGCTGCGCAACCCGCAGTCCAACAAGTGCCTGGACGTCACCGACAACACCTCGGCCGACGGCGCCCGCCTGCAGATCTGGGAGTGCTTCGCCGGCGCCAACCAGCGCTGGACGCTCCCGGCCTGACCCGACCCGTACGCCTCGATCCCCGGTCGACGCCTCGCGTCAGCCGGGGATCGTCGCGTGGTCGCGGGCCAGCGCCAGCATCTCGTCGACCGACCCGGCCGGATCGGTGACCGGGAACTGCACCGCCCGCACCACCGACGCCGGGTCGACCAGCATGGTCAGTCGCTTGAACCGGGTCACCCCGCCGGCCCGGAAGGTGGGCAGCAGCAGGCCCGCGGCGAGTCGGCCGTCCTCGTCGGACAGCAGCGGAAAGGGCAACCCGGCGTGGGCGGTGAAGTCGGCGAGCTGGTCCGGTCGTTGGGTGCTGATGCCGTACACCCGCACCCCCAGGTCCCGGAACCGCGGATACCGGTCGGCGTAGGTGGTCGATTCCAGGGTGCAGCCCCGCGCGCCCGGGATGTCGGCCCACCCGGGCGGATAGGCGTTCACGCCCGGCGCGTACGCGCCCGGGAAGAGGTAGAGGACGCTCCAGGCGTCCGGCGTCGCGACCGGGACCGGCCGTCCGTCCGGCCCAGGCAGGACGACCTCGGGCAGTCGCCGCCCGACGAGATGGTGCACCCGTCGGGCCTCGGCGGAGGCGTCGTCGGCGGTCGCGGTCAGTTCCCCGTCACCCATCAGGTGCCTCGTTCCCCAGTCCTGTAGGGCGATCAGCACCGGTAGCAGGCCCTCGCCCCGCGCCGTGAGCAGGTAGTCGTGCCGGGGCGGGTGCGCGGAGTACGGGCGACGTTCCAGCACGCCGTGCTCCACCAGCGCGGCCAGGCGTTCGGTCAACGCCCGCCGACTGACGCCCAGCTCGCGCTGGAGCGCGTCGAAGCGGGTCGTGCCGCCGGCGACGTCGCGCACGATGAGGAACGTCCACCAGTCCCCCAGCACACCGAGCGCCTGCGCGATGCCGCAGTCCGCGTCGGCGAGATCCTCCCGTCGCACCCGCTTCCTCCCTCTGTCCCGCCCCGACTATAGTCCGTCCCAGAATGGAACGCACTGACACCGGGAATGCCGCGGCGCGACGAACGGGGGCCGACGACATGCACGTCGACGCACGGGCCGGGGTGTTCTGGCGCTGGTGGACCGCCGGCACGACCAGCATGGTCGGGTCGGCGGTCGGCGCGGTGGCCCTGCCGCTGACCGCGCTGGTCGTCCTGAACGCCTCCGCCTGGCAGATGGGTCTGATCGCCGCGGCCAGCTACGTCGCCTGGATCGTGATCGGCCTGCCGGCCGGTGTCATCGTGCAACGCCTGCCGCTGCGCGGCGCCCAGGTCGGTGCGGACGTGGCCCGAGCGCTCGCCGTCGCGTCGATCCCACTGGCCTGGTGGTGGGGGCAGCTCACGGTGACCCACCTGGTGATCACCGCGCTGGTCGTCAGCTTCGCCAACGTGCTGTTCGACGTGGCCAACTCGACCTTCCTGCCCAGCATCGTCGAGCGCGAGCAGTTGCAGTCGCGCAACAGCCTCACCTCGGCCACCCACGCCGCGACCCTGCTCAGCGGCCCCTCGCTCGGCGGACTCGCCGTGCAGGCGCTCGGCGCGGTGCCCACCCTGCTCGTCGACTCGGCCAGCTACCTCGTCTCCGCGGCTCTCCTGCGTACGCTGCCCGCGCGCCGGGTCGACGCGCCCGAGCACTGGCCGCCGGTCGGTGCGCTGATCCGCGAGGGCTGGCGCTACGCCGCGTACCACCCCGTCATCGGTCCGTGCATGTGGGCCGCGACGGCCATGAACTTCGTCTGCGGCGCGCAGTTCGCGCTGCACCCGCTCTACCTGGTCCGCGACCTGCACGCGCCACCCGGCCTGGTCGGTGTCCTGCTCGCCGTCGAGGGTGTCGGCGCGCTGGTCGGCGCCGCCCTCACCACCCGGATCACCAGGTGGCTCGGCAGCGCCCGCGCGCTGGTCGCCGCCGGATTCACGACGGTCGTCGGCGCGGTCCTGATTCCCGGAGGCACCGGTTGGCCCGCGTACGTGGCCTTCGCCGCCGGCAGCATCGTCTTCTCCCTCGGCACGGTCGTGCTCAGCGTGACCACCCGCACGTACCGGCAGATCGCCAGCCCGCCCGAGCTGCTCTCGCGGGTGATGGCGACCGTACGGTTCGTCTCCTGGGGCGCGATCCCGGTCGGTGGGCTCGTCGCCGGCGCGCTGGCCGGCCCGCTCGGCACGCGCGCCACCCTGCTCGTCGTCGCGGCTACCCTCATCGGTGCGCCCCTGGTGCTGCTGCTCTCACCGGTCCGGCACCTGCACGACCTCACCGACCATGACCGCGACGAGAGCCGGCGTCCGGCCGTCACCGCTGGTCGGTGAGCGCATCCGACCACAGACCGCCGGCCACCCGGCGAGCCCTGGCCGCGTCGCCGAGCACGTCGACGCTGTGCACGTACTGGTCGACCGCACCCCACAGCGGTCGGTCGCGCATGGTCGGATCGGTCATTGCGGCGCGTAGCGCGACGGCGACACGCTCGGCACGCAGCACCAGGAACGGCCGGCGGTGGAACGGGACGGCCCGGGCGCGTACCGGCGCTGCCAGAGACGTTTCGTCGGTCCACCGGGCCATGGTCTCCAGCGCCTCGACCAGACCAGCCTGGCGTCGGGTCCAGTCGCCCGGGCCCACCGCCTCGGCCAGCGCCGCGACCACCGGGGCCGCGCCGGGCAGTCCGGCGAAGACCGTGCCGAGCCACTTGTCGTACGGCGGCCAGCGCCGACGCAGCAGCAGACCGAGCCGGAGCAGGTCTCTGGCGAGGCCCCCGGTGACGATCCGGCTGCCCAACTCGTCGCCGACCTCGGCGCACCGGCCGGGCAGGTGCTCAGCCTGCGCGACCCGGGTCCACACCGCGGCCAGGACGTACCGCCACACGTCCGGCGGATACCACCGCACCGCGTCCCGCCGGGCCGTCAGCGCCCCGTCGAGCCCGTCGTGGAAGACCGCGCCGCCGGTCACCTCGGCGAGCCGCTGGGTCGGGCACGCCAGCCAGTCCGCCGTGCCGACCCCGGCCATCGGGTCGAACCCGAGCCGCTGGCGCCACCACACTGCCACGTCGTCGATCGTGACCCCGTGCCGCGTCCCGGCCGCGTCGGCGACGCCCAGTCGACCGTCGTCACCGGCGAAACGAGTGGGCCAGCCCAGGAAGGCCGCGGGCAGCTCAGCGTCCAGTACGGCGCGCAGTCGCGGGATCGCGGCGACGTCCGCCGGCCCGACGAACACCTGCACCCGAGGACCCCAGTCGTGGTCGGTGGACCGGGCCGTGTCCAGGCCGAGCACCTCCGAGCCACCGTCGAGCAATCCCGCCGCGTACCGCAGGCCAGGGAGGCGACCGCGCAGGATCGGCGCGACCACCTCGTCGTGGTACCGCCGGGCCAGCACCAGGCCGGGAAGGAACGCCACACCGGCAGTCTGCGCCGTCGGCGGCCCGGCCCGCACGCTGGTTTCCCGGGTGGGACCGGGGCGGGGGCCATAGCCTGGGATCGGGAGGCCGACATGGGTGGCCCCGACCGGGAGGGCCGACGTGACATCGAACGACGCGAACCGGGCGGCGACCCGCCGTCGTCGGCAACTGTGGGCCGGAGTCCTCGCGCTCGTCGGCCTGGTCCTGCTCGTGATCGGCCTGACGGTGGCCGACGGCGTCGCCGCCTGGGTCGAGGTGGTGGTCGCGATCCTGTTGCTGGTGACCAGCTACGTGGTGCAGCACCTCGCCCGCCGCGACACCGTCTATCGGCGCTGACGCCGCTGGGCGGCCGGGCGTACCGCTGATCGTCGGAGGGCTGTGCCAGGCTGTCGGGCGTGGCACACCGACCCCCGATCCTGCTGATCGACGCAGCCAGCCTCTACTTCCGGGCGTACTTCGGCATTCCGGAGTCCGCCGCGCGCACCGAGGACGGCCAGCCCGTCAACGCGGTGCGTGGCTTCCTCGACATGCTTGCCACGCTCATCCGTGGTCGCGGCGCGGACCGGATGGTGTGCGCCCTCGACTACGACTGGCGACCGGCGTGGCGGGTCGAGCTGCTGCCGTCGTACAAGGCGCACCGGGTGGCCCCGCAGGGCGGCGAGGTCGTCCCCGACACGCTCTCCCCCCAGGTGCCGATGATCCTCGAGGTCCTCGACGCGGTCGGCATCACCGCCGTCGGCGCGAAGGGCTACGAGGCCGACGACGTGCTCGGCACGCTGTCGGTGACCCAGCCGGGCCCGGTCGAGGTGGTCTCCGGCGACCGGGACCTGTTCCAGCTCGTCGACGACTCCCGGGACGTGCGCCTGCTCTACGTCGGGCGCGGCGTGGCCAAGCTCGACGACTGCGACGACGCGGCGGTACGCGCCCGCTACGGCGTGCCGGCCGATCGGTACGCCGACTTCGCCGCCCTGCGCGGCGACCCCAGCGACGGGCTGCCCGGGGTGCCGGGCGTCGGCGAGAAGACCGCCGCACGGCTGATCGAGCGGTACGGCAGCATCGACGGCGTCCTGGCCGCGCTGGACGACTCCGACTCGTCGTTCGCGCCGGGTCTGCGTACCAAGCTGGCGGGCGCCCGCGACTACCTGGCCGTCGCGCCGACGGTGGTCCGGGTGGCCCTGGACGTGGCCCTGCCGGAGCTGCCCACCGCGCTGCCGACGGCCCCCGCCGACCCGGAGCGGCTGCTCGACCTGGCCGGCCGATGGAACCTGGCCGGCTCCGCCCGCCGACTCGTGGACGCCCTGGCCGCCCGCGTCGACGCCGGCTGAGGAGACCCGGCCCGGCGCGGCGTCGAACCCGCGTGGCGGTCGCGCCCCGATGTCTGTCGGACCTTTCCGGCACAATGCCTGCCCATGGACGTACGACAGGAGTTCCGGGCCGCGGCCCGGAAGCAGGGCGTGCCGCTGGACGAGATCGAGCGCTGGGTGCGGCTGGCCCGACCACAGACGGAGCTGGTTCCGAAGGGCGACGGCCTGCCGGTGGTCGGTCGGTTCGGCGGTCTCGCAGCGTTGCCGCAGGGCCAGGAGTGGCCGCCCGGGCAGTGTCTCGTGTTGACGCTCGACCTCGCCGCGATCCCCTCGCACGGGCACGACCTCGACCTGCCGGCCGACGGGTCGCTGCTGTTCTTCGTCGAGCCGCGCTTCACGCCCACCCGGTGCCGGGTCGTGCATGTGCCGGCCGGCACTGCGGTGACCGAGCGCCCCAACCCCGGGGTGCCAATCTTCGATCCGGTCCCGCTGCACGCTCGTGCCGGCTGGAGCCTTCCGGAGAACGAGCGCGAGACGCCGTTCGACCTTCGTCTGGACGACGAGGTCGAGGAGGCGATCGGGGAGGTGATGTGGTACCTCGACGGCAACGACCACGAGTTCTCCCTCGGCGGCTACGGCGCCGCCAGCACCGGCGGCGCGGACAATCCCATCCTCGACGCCACCGAGCACACCGTGCTGGCCACCGTCTGGCTGGACGAGGGGCAGGTGGGTGACGCGTTCGGCGAGACGTTGATCGTCGTCAACTTCATGATCAGGCATACGGACCTGGCCGAGCGCGCCTTCGACCGGATCTGGCTGATGACGGACTTCAACGGCTGACCCGGTCAGGGGCGCCGACGGCGTGTGTGGCGGCGCGACGGTGTCGGGGCACCGCCCTAGTGCTGTGACCACGAACGTTCACGGTGTTGGGTGACGCGCCGCCTAGCTAGGCTGAACGCATGACTCATGCGGCGGAACCGATCGAACCGTCCGGGGTGTGGGCCACAGCCGTGGGCGTGGCCCGGGTGCGGGCAATGGAGACGGCACGCGAGCAGCCGCTGTTCCGCGACCCGCTGGCGCTGGCATTCGCCACGGCCGGCGGGAGAGGCCCCGGGACGCCGCCGCCCCCGCGCACGGACGAGGCGGCGCGGCGCCGCTGGCTCGGTGTGGCCTTCTCGATCGTCATCCGGACGAAGTTTCTGGACGACCTGCTGGATCGGGCGGTCGCGTCCGGCGTCCGGCAGGTCGTGCTGCTCGGGGCCGGGATGGACAGCAGGGCCTTCCGGATGGACTGGCCCGCGGGTACGCGGTTGTTCGAGGTCGACACGGCCGAACCGCTGGGCTTCAAGGCCGCGGTGCTGCGTCAAGAGCGTGCCGTTCCGCGCTGCGAGCGGATCACCGTCCCGGCCGACCTCCGCGAGGATTGGTCCGCCGCCCTGGCCGCGGCCGGGCATGATCCGGCGCAGCCGACGGTGTGGATCGCCGAGGGACTGCTGATCTATCTACCCGAGGACGCAGTGGAGTCGCTGCTCGAACGGGTCGGCGCGCTGTCCGCCGCAGGCAGCAGGATGGGCCTCACACTGGGCTCGCGCGGTGTGGTCGAACGCTTCCGCGGGGATGCCGTTTCGGGATCGGCAGCGTCGATGTGGGTCTGGGAGATGCCGGAGGACCCGGTCGGCTGGCTGGACGGCCTCGGCTGGGAGGCGGAGGCCTTCACCCTGCGTGAGCGCGCCGAGGCCTACGGACGTCCTGCGCTCACCCCGCCGCAGCAGGACGAGGGCGCGGGCGGGCTCGTCTCGGCGGTTCGCGCCGCGCCCTGATCACTGCGCCGCCGCATCCGTACGAGATCTGTCACCGACGCAGCCTGACCGCCACGACGCCGTCCGACCAACAGGCCCGACGGCCTGTCGGCCAACGTGAACGTTCGTGGTCACGGCACTAGACGCGCAGGTTCGCCGCCAGGTCGCCGATCGCGCCCATCGCGTACCGCTGCAGGCCCGGGCCGAAGGTGATGCGGGTGGCGCCGTTGCGGGCCAGCTCGGCCACCGACTCCCGGCTCGGGGCGGCGGCCATGTTGATCGGGCCGGCGATGCCCTCGCGCAGCGCCGGAAGGACCTCGATGGGCGCGCGCAGCGGGTAGACGCAGTCGACCCCCGCCGCCACGTAGAGCTTCGCGCGGGCGATCGCGTCGGCCGGATCGCCGGTGCCGAACAGGAAGGTGTCGACGCGCGCGTTGATGACGAGCGCGTCGCCGGCCGCCGCCCGCACCTCAGCCAGCCAGTCCGCGTGCCGCTGCGGTTCCTTGACCGTGGCGTGCCCCTCGGAGTCCTCCAGGTTGCAGCCGACGGCACCGGCCTCCAGCAGCCGCTCGACCAGCTCGGCGGGCGTCAGCCCGTACCCGTCCTCGACGTCGGCGGAGACCGGTACGGACACGGCCCGGACGATCCGCGCCACCGCGGCGAACATCTCGGCGGCCGGGGTCGCGCCGTCCTCGTAGCCGAGGGAGGCCGCGACTCCGGCGCTGGGCGTGGCGAGCGCGTCGAAGCCGGCGTCGGCGAAGACCCGGGCGCTGCCCGCGTCCCAGGCGTTCGGCAGGACGAGCGGGTCGCCGACCGGGCGGTCGTGGTGCAGGGCACGGAGCACGGAGGCGGTCATCGTTCAGGTCTCCCGGGGGTCGTGAAGGGACGGCGGTGCGGGCCGGACAGTCCACCCGACCTGCACCGTACCGCCGTCGCACGCTCCATGCTGCCGGGAGACCCGCCGCACCGACGCGCAACAAAAGGTTGCACGTCGCCGCCGGGCCGTTGTACCGTGACGCAACCAAAGGTTGCGAGAGGGTGGTACGCATGGAGTACGGAGTGATCGAACGCGACATCGACGTCGACGCCTCACCCGAGGTGGTCTTCGAGGTGATCAGCCAGCCCGAGCACGTGCGGGAGTGGTGGCCGGACGACGCCCGGTTCGAACCGGTCGCGGGCGCGCCCGGCGAGCTGGTGTGGCGCGACGCGCAGACCGGCGCGACGACGACCGTCGACCTGGCCGTCGTCGACGTGGACCCGCCGAAGCGGTTCTCCTTCCGGTGGTGCTTCACCGAGCCGGACCGCGGCGGCCAGTCGTTGCTGGTCACCTTCGACCTCGTTCCGACCGCCACGGGGACCCGCGTCCGGATGACGGAGACCGGGTTCCGCGAGATGGGCTGGGAGGTCGCCCTGCTGGAGAAGCAGTACCAGGACCACGTCAGCGGGTGGAACCACTACGTCCCGAACCTCGGCGCGTACGTCACCCGGCTGGTCGCCACGTCATGACCACGGCAGTCGACGATGCCCTGTGGTCGGCGATCGGCGATCCCATCCGGCGCAGCATGATCGACCTGCTGCTCACCGGCGGGCCCGGCACGGCCACGTCACTGAGCGAGCGACTCCCCGTCACCCGCCAGGCCGTCTCGAAGCACCTGACCGTCCTGGACCGGGTGGGCCTGATCCACTCGACTCCCGCCGGTCGGGAGCGTCACTACCAGGTCGACGAGGCGCAACTGGCCCGCGCGGTCGCCCAACTGACCGCCGTCGGGGCGACCTGGGACGCCCGCCTGCGCCGGATCAAGCGGATCGCCGAGACGATCGAACGTCACCGCACCGACAACCACGGAGAATGAGATGGTCGACATTTTGCACCGGGTCGGCGTGGTCGCCCCGCTCGACGACGTCTACCGCGCGGTGGCCACCCCGGAGGGACTCGCCGGTTGGTGGACGACCGACACGGTCGGCACGAGCGAGGTCGGCGGGCAGCTGGCCTTCCGGTTCGGCGACGTCGGTGGCTTCGACATGCAGGTCCTCGACCTGGACCCCGGCGGCCACGTCCGCTGGCGGGTCACCGGGGGTCCCGAGGAATGGGTCGGCACCGAGATCGACTGGCACCTTGACCAGCGGGGCGACCACACGATCGTCCTGTTCGCCCACGAGGGCTGGCGTGCGCCGGGCGAGTTCATGCACCACTGCAGCACCAAGTGGGCGACGTTCCTGATGAGCCTGAAGGAGCTGGTGGAGACCGGGCGGGGCAGGCCCGCCCCGGACGACGTCGCAATCAGCGACTGGCACTGAGCGCGGGGCTACTTCACCTTGCGGGTGGACCGTACGACGATGTCCTCGTACTCGGGGTGCTTCACCAGCCACTCGGCGAGGAACGGACAGATCGGCACCACGCTGCGGCCCTTGGCGCGCGCGTCGTCCATGACGGCGCGCGCCAGGGTCGAGCCGACGCCCCGACCCTCGTACGCCGGATCGACCTCGGTGTGGGTGTAGGCGATGATGGCGCCGGTCAGCTGGTAGGTGACGATGCCGGCGACCGCGTCCGTCTCGTCGCGCGCCTCAAACCGCTCCCGCGCGGGCACGTCTGTCACGGTGAACTGCACCGGATCATCCAAGCACAGCGCCCGTGGCGACCAGTCGTCGCCACGGGCGCGTGGGGGACGCGGGCCCCCGAGGGAGCGGGGCGTCAGGAGCGCCGCCGGCCCAGGACGGCGGCGGTGCCGGCCACACCGATCGCGGCGAACACGACCTGCAGGAGCAGCTCGATCCAGTCGATGCCGGCGGTGTCGTCGACGCCGAGAGCACCGGCGACGAGCGTGCCGAGGATCGCGGCGAGCACGCCGATCGCCAGGGTGAGCACGATCGAGATGTTCTGCTTGCCGGGAACCACGAGGCGACCGAGGGCGCCGATGACCAGGCCGATGATGATGGCGGTGAAGAAGCCCTGGATTTCCACGGGGGCCGTCCCTTCCGAATGCGTTGTCGTCAGCGACGTCTGGTTGCCCCACGCCCGGCCCCGCCGAAACCGGCGATCGGCCCGCGGGCTGATTTGTCACACAGTTGTCATGTCCCGGCCGGGACGGGAACGCGCGCTGGTCCCGGCCGAAATCGACCGGGACCAGCGGGGTGTGGACGGTCAGGAGGCGGCGATGCCCTCCATGCCGATGCCGTCGGTGAACTTCGGCAGGCCCTCGACGGTGGTGACGAGGCGCAGCGAGCCGTCGTCGTTCACCTCGTAGCCCTGCACGTTGCCGGCGGCGGCGTTCTGGACGTACAGGAAGCCGTCGCTGGTGGTCATGTCGATCGACCCGCCGCCGGTGTCGGCGGCGACGCCGTGCACGAGCTGGAGCTTGCCGTCGTCGTCGACCTTGTAGGCGCTGATCGTGGAGCTGCCGGCGTTCGCGACGTAGAAGTAGTCGCCGACCCGCTGGATCCAGCAGGGCGCCTGCTGGCCGTTCGGCACCGACGGCCCGAACTGGTCGAGGGCGCCGTCGTCGTCGATCTCGAAGCGGCTGACCTCGTTGCTGCCGGACTCGGTGACCAGCACCGAGTCCTCGCTGTCGAAGGTGAAGCCGAACGGCGTGGACCCGGCGTCACTGATGACCGGCTGGCGGGACAGTTCGCCGTGGCGACCGATCTCGTAGCTGAACATGACGTTGGCCGCCTTCGTCGACACCAGGACGAACTCGCCTTCCGGGTCGATCTTGACCTGGGCGGGGGCGGTCATGAACGCCGGCGGGTTGCCGTTGTGCAGGCCGAGCGAGCGGTTGGCGCCGTGGATCGGCGACAGGCGTCCCTTGTCCAGCTCGAAGCCTTGCACCGACCCCTCGCCACCGGCGTTGAGCACGTAGACGAGGTGGTCGCGGACCGTGACGCTGACCGGGAGCAGACCCCCGGACCAGATCACCTGCCGCTTGTGCAGCCGGGTGCCGTCGACGTCGAAGACGGTCACGGTGTTGCTGCCGGCGTTAACGGCGAACAGCAGCCCGCGGTGGTAGATCAACGACCCCTGCGACGCCAGCGCGTCGACCGGCGCGCCGATGGTGAAGCCGCCGAGGCCGCCGGTCTCGTACTCCCCCGCCTTGCTGAGCTGGCCGTCGTCGTCGCGCTCGTACACCTTGATGGTGTTGCCCTCGGCCTTGTTGGTCTGGACGAAGACCGCGCCCTCGCTGCCCCGGTGGTGTCCGCGTCCCCCGCCGTCATCGTGGCCACCTGCGGGACCGCCGTCCGCGAAGGCGGCCCCGGGAAGGCTTCCGGCGCTGGTCAGACCCACCAGGAGGGCCGCCGCTAGCGCTACGCTGCGCTTCATCACTGATCTCCTTAGCCGCAACTCACGAGGAATGAGAGTTTTTCTCTCCTTCGCAAGCTATCGGAGGAAGATCCCCCTTCGCGGTTGGTTACCCGTAAGTGGCATCGCCGCGCGTAACGGCGGATTTGTGCTACAAGAGGCGTTCCAGGAGCCGGAACCACCTCGCTGCCCAGGCGTCGTCGGCGCGGTAAGGGGAATCGCAGAGCGGTCAGCGGTCGCACCGGAGGAGACACACCATGACGAACCCCGCACCGGGTCCACGCTCGTCGATGAACGGTGGTGGTGTCGCCGTCGTGGAGTTGTTCACCTCCCAGGGCTGCAACAGCTGCCCGCCCGCCGAGGAGCTGCTCACCGAGACCGAGCGCGACGCCCGCACGCGTGGGGAGCCGGTGTTCGCCCTCGGCTTCCACGTGGACTACTGGGACGATCTGGGCTGGCCCGACCAGTTCGCGGACGCGGCACACACCGCACGGCAGGAGGCGTACGCCCGCGCCTTCGGCTCCGGACGTCTCTACACCCCGCAGATGATCGTCAACGGCAGCGTGGAGTTCGTCGGCTCCGACCGGGGCCGGGCCGCGAGCGCCATCGCGTCCGCCCTGACGTCGGCCGCCGCCGCGCCCCTGACGGTGTCGGTGCCGCAGGTCGGCGGAGGCGGCACGCCGTTGGTCCTGGACTACCGGGTCGAGCGGCCGCCGCAGCGCGCGGTGGTGAACGTGGCGATCGTGCAGCGCGGCCTGGACAGCGCGATCGCCCGGGGCGAGAACGCCGGCCGGACGCTGCGGCAGGACAACGTCGTACGCGCCTTCGCGTCGACACCCCTGCACGGCGAGCGGGGGCAGGTGGAGCTGGCCGTGCCGCCGGACCTCGACCCGGGCCAGGCCACGGTGATCGGTTACGTCCAGCGCGAGGCCGACCGGGTGGTCGTGGGCGCCGCGGCGGTCGACCTGTCCGGCTGAGTCCTGTCGGTCCCGGTGCGTACTCTCGGCTCATGCGAATGGCGCGTGACGTGCGGGGTCCCGGTGGCTGACGCCGACGACGTCCGCCGCCTGGCCCTGGCCCTGCCCCAGACCGTCGAGATCGACAGCGAGGGCTTCGACTTCCGGGTGGCCGACAAGGGTTTCGTCTGGTCCTATCCGGAGCGCACGCCCGGCCGGCCACGGGTGATCCGCCTCGACATCGCGGTGCTGTTCGTCGGGGACGAGGCCGAGAAGCAGGCGCTGCTGCTCGGTGAGCCCGACGTCTTCTTCACCACGCCCGGGTACGACGGCCTGCCGCTGGTGCTGCTGCGCCTGGCGGCCGTCGACGTCGACCGGCTCCGCGAGCTGGTGACCGACGCCTGGCGGATGCGCGCGCCGGAGGCGCTGCACGCCGAGCTGGACGGGGTCGGCCGGTAACCCCGGTCAGTTCGCGACATCCGCACGCAACCGAACGGACACATTGACGGGGATCTCGACGGTCGATTACCGTGCCGTCTGAGAGAGCGCTCTCTCGATCGACGTTTTCCACAATTCAGACGCAAGGCGCCGGGGCGGCACGATCCGCGCCCGGACGCGCGATGGAGGCACCATGAAACCTCCCGTCCCCCACCGCCGATGGGCGCTGGCAGCCGCCACCGCCCTGGCCCTGGTCGTCGGTGGCCTCACGATCCCCGTCACCCGTGCCGCCGAGGCCGCGCCCGTCGGCGCCGGCAGCTACACCACCACCCCGGTCGGCGCTCTCCCCACCGGCTGCGGGCAGATGTCCAGCAACCCCCGGCAGTTCGCCACCGCCAACGCCCCCGCCGGAGCGGTGCCCACCAACGACTGGTGGTCCTCGCTGCTGTGGAAGCGCACCGACTGCGCCTTCAGCGAGCCCCTGCACGCCCACCCCACCTCGTACGACACGTTCACCGACGGGCTCGGCTTCTCGGCCAACTCCACCCCCGCCATCAGCGGCACCGCCACCGGCGTCGGCGAGTACCACTACCCGTACGTGCAGGACATCCGCGTCGGCGTGGCCGGGCTCGCCGCGCCCCAGGTCAAGGTGGACGGCTGGACCGACTGGACGGTCAGCCCGTACTGGAGCGACGGGGCCCGCACCCTGCGCGCCACCATCGGCCACGGCCTGCCGTTCGCCTACTTCCAGGCCACCGGCGGGGACGCGGTGATCGGCACGTCCGGCACCCCCGACGTGTGGTCCAACAGCGGGACCACCATCGGCTTCCGGGTCAACGGCCACGACTACGTGGCGTACGCCCCGAGCGGCGCGAGCTGGGCCGTCAGCGGTAGCCGCATCTCCTCCACCCTGGCCGGTCGCGGCTACTTCTCGGTGGCCCTGCTGCCCCCGACGGGCAGCGCCAGCGAGCGGGCCGACCTGGCCACCAGCTACGGCCGGTACGCGCACGCCCACGTCACCGGCACCCGGGTCTCCTACTCCTACGACCCGTCGACCAACGGCCTGAGCACGACGTACGCCTTCACCACCACCGCCCGCGAGGGCAGCGCCACGCAGACCGTGGTGAGCCTCTACCCGCACCAGTGGAAGTCCCTGTCGGGCTCGACCCCGATCACGCCGACCTACCCGTCGGCGCGGGGCCGGATGAAGGTCCTCACCGGGATCAGCCAGTTCCGTACCGCCATGACGTTCCAGGGCGTGCTGCCGGAGCTGCCGGCCGTCGGCGACGGGAGTGGATCGGATCTGTCCACGTTGACCGGTCACCTGGCCGCGGCCCGGAGCAACCCGATGGACCAGCGCGGCAACGACACGTACTGGACCGGCAAGGGGCTCGGCCGGGCCGCCCGGATCGCCGAGATCGCCGACCTGGTCAACGACACCACCACCCGCGACAGCGCGCTGAACGCGATCCGCTCCACGCTCACCGACTGGTTCACCGCCTCCACGGGCAAGACCAGCAAGCTCTTCTACTACGACGCGAACTGGGGCACCCTGATCGGCTACCCGGCGTCGTACGGCTCCGACCAGGAGCTCAACGACCACCACTTCCACTACGGCTACTTCGTCGCCGCCGCCGCGACGCTGGCCAAGTTCGACCCGTCGTGGGCCGCGAGCAGCCGCTACGGCGGCATGGTGGACCTGCTGATCCGCGACGCCAACAACTACCGTCGCGACGACACCCGCTTCCCGTACCTGCGGGACTTCGACATCTACGCCGGGCACGACTGGGCGTCCGGGCACGGCTCGTTCGGCTCCGGCAACAACCAGGAGTCGTCCTCCGAGGGGATGAACTTCGCCAACGCCCTCATCCAGTGGGGGCAGGTCACCGGCGACACCGCCGTCCGGGACGCCGGAATCTTCCTCTACACGACACAGGCCGCCGCGATCCAGGAGTACTGGTTCGACGTCAGCGACCAGAACTTCCCGGCCGCCTTCGGGCACTCCACCGTCGGCATGGTCTGGGGCGACGGCGGGGCGTACGCCACCTGGTTCAGCGGCGAGCCGGAGATGATCCAGGGCATCAACCTGCTGCCGGTCACCGGTGGGCACCTCTACCTGGGCGCCAACCCGGCGTACGTGCGCACCAACTACGCCGAACTGGTCCGCAACAACGGCGGGCCGCCGACGGTGTGGCAGGACATCCTGTGGCAGTTCCAGGCCCTCGGCGACCCCGACGCGGCCCTGGCCAACCTGCGCGCCAACCCGGGCTACACCCCGGAGGAAGGCGAGAGTCGGGCGCACACCTTCCACTGGATCCGCAACCTCGCCGCGCTGGGCACCGTCGACACGACGGTCAGCGCCAACCACCCGCTCAGCGCGGTCTTCTCCCGTAACGGCGCGCGCACCTACGTGGCGTCGAACCCGACCGCGAACCCGATCACCGTCACGTTCTCCAACGGCACGCGGCTCACGGTAGGGGCCGGACGGACGGCCACCACCGGGGCGTACACCTGGAGCGGCGGCAACGCCTCCGGCGGCGTACCGCCGACGAGCACGCCGACCACCGCACCGCCCACGACGGCACCGCCCACGACGGCGCCACCGACCACCGCCCCGCCGACCACGCCGCCGCCCAGCTCGGGCTCGCCGACGCGGTACCTGCTCGCCGGTGGCGGGTTGGGCAACGCGGGCAGCACGGCCACGACCACGGTCGCGGCCGCCAACGGAAACCACGACGGTACGCCGACGAACGCCCAGGTCTTCACCGCGACCGGCCTGAACCTCACCTACTCCGGTGCGCAGACCGCGTTCGACCTGTTCGTGGACGCGGGAACCGCCGTCGGCAACGGCACGCAGGTACGGGTCTCCTACGACCTGACCGGCAACGGCAGTTGGGACCGGACGGAGACGTGGCGCTACTTCGCCACCGACCCGGTCACCGGCTACGAGCACTACACCCAGAGCGCCGGCCTGGCCTCGGCGACCGGGACGTTGGGCACGTTGAGCAACGGCACGGTCCGGGTGGAGGTCTGGTCGGCCATCGGCAACAACCCCACCACCCTGGGCATCGGCAACCAGTCGGTGCTGCGCCTTCCGTACTCCTGACCGGTCCCTCCGCGCCCGCCGTCGGCCGTGCCCCGGCCGACGGTGGGCGCGGTGCCGTCACCCGGGGCCCGGGCGATCGTTGCCCGGAAATGGGGAAGCGCGGGTACGACGGATCGGGGCAAGCACCAGCCTGCAACGTGCAGCGGGCGAGGGCCGAGATGGTCCTGCATTTCACAAATCACGGCACCGCTAAATAGATAAACACCAATCTTGACGTACGCATCGGGGCAGCGCACCGTGAGGAGCAGGCGGCGGATGCCCACCATTGTCGGCCCGCCTCGCGCGACGGACGGAATGCGAGCGCCGCTGAATTCGCGCGGCGCGTCAGGAGGCATTCGATGCAGTTGAATCCGTACTCAGGAGCCTATCTCAGCGATCCCGCCGCCACCTGGCGACGCATTCTCGACGATCCCGCTCGGGCGTTGTACGCCGAGGATCTGGGCCTGTGGTTGATCAGTCGGCACGCGGACGTCCGGCGGGCCCTCGCCGACGCCACGACGTTCGGCAACGCCCTCACCCTGGCCCCGGTGTACGAGGTCTGCCCGGCGGCGATGAGCCTCGTCACGCAGCTCGACGCGCCGCCGACCACGGTCGCCGCCGACCCACCGGTGCATCCCCGTACCCGCCGCGCCCTACGGGCGACCTTCGCCAACACCGCCGAGCGGGCCGAGGCGGAGTACGGCCGGATCGTCCGCCGCCGCGTCGAGGACCTGGTGTCCCGACTCGTCGCCCAGCAGGGCCGGCGGGTGGACCTCGTCAGGGAGTTCACCACCGAGCTTCCGCTGCTGGTCATCCTGGACATCCTCGGGGTTCCCGACGCCGACGTCGACCGGATCCGGCGGTGGGCGGACGGCCAGGTGGCCCTCATCTGGGGGCAACCGGACGAGGACGAGCAGGTACGCCTGGCCCGGGGCCTGCTGGACTTCTGGCGCTACTGCCAGGACCTGGTGCGGCAGCGACTCGACAGCGGCGCCGAGGGCGGCGATTTCATCAGCCGCGCCCTGGCCTACCGCGACGATGACGACGACGTGCTGACCGTGCCGGAGGTGGCGAGCCTCGCCTTCAACCTCCTGGTGGCCGGGCACGAGACGACCGCCGGGCTGCTCGCCCACGCGCTCGACGCGACCCTGTCCAGCCCGCACCGGTGGCGCGCACTCGTCGGCGACCCGCGTTCCGTGCCCGCCTTCGTGGCCGAGACCCTCCGGTTCGCGCCCGCCATCGACGGCTGGCTGCGGGTGACCCGTCGGGACGTCACCCTGGGCGAGGTCACCATTCCGGCGGGCGCACGCTGCCTGCTGATGATCGGGGCGGCCAACCGGGACCCGTTGGTGTTCGCCCGACCGGACCGGTTCGATCCATACCGTACGGACGCCGCCGATCACCTGTCATTCGGCCACGGACCACATTTCTGCATCGGCGCGGCATTGGCGCGATTGGAGGCCGACGTCGCGCTGACCCACCTCGCCGCGACCATTCCCGGCCTGCGCCTCTCCCCCGACCATCGCCGTTCGTTCACCCCCAATGTGTCGTTCCGGGCGCACGACGCCCTGCTCGCAACAATCGACATCCACGCGCCCGCCGACGTCCCGGAGGCAACCCCGACCGCTCCGGCCACGGCACAGGCCGCCTGACGGGCAGGCCACGGCGGTGTCGACCGGTGCGGCGGCCGGACGGCGGCCCGGGTCCTATCGGCAGGACGCTGCCGACACCTGCGGACGAGTCGGGCGCGTGGATCTCTCGCGCATTGCGCGACAATTCATCGCGCACGTCTTCACACCCATCGTGTCATGGGTTAAGAATTGCCCCCTATGAATGTCCGGCCCGTCGGTCAATCTCGATCTGACGCCCGTCGCTGATTCGCGGACGCCACGAAGGTGAGCGCATGGAGCACACGCCCCCGCCGAGCGCCGCGTACTCCGCGGCCAGCCAACAGTTCCGGTGGGAGCTGCGCGCCTGCCGGGTACGGCGGGGCCTGACCCAGCGGGCCCTGGCGGACCTGGTGCGGTTCAGCCGGGAGACGGTCGCGGCGGTGGAGTCGGGCCGCCGCTTCGGCAGCCAGGAGTTCGCGGTCCGCTGCGACGACGTGCTCGACACCGGCGGTCGGCTGGCGACACTGTGGCCGCAGGTCGCGGCCGAACAGTTGGCGGCGGACGGTCGACGGGGTCCGCGATCCTCGGACCGCGCTCGCCTCGACCCACCCGTGCCGCGCCAGCGCGGTCGTCGCGACGCGCGCGACCCGGGCGCCGTGGTGGACGCCATCGACGAGCTGCGCGAGTTGATCGGTCAGGTGCTCAGCAGCCAACCCGAGGCGGACGACGCCGCACCCTGGCGCGGGCCGGAGCGCTTCGACGATCAGCCCTGAGCGCGTCCCACACCGGCCGGAGGCGGCACGCCACCGGCCGCTGACTCTGGGTACAGATGCTGGTACGGCCAGTTTGTACCACCGCGAGGTCTGGCCTCCGAGCGCGGGTTCCGGCGGAATGGGACTTGCATTCGGCAAGGTGCATATAGACCGTCATCGACGAGTCGCGGGAGTCAATCTTGGCGTCGAGCACGAGGTCCCACGCGGCCCGACCCTACCCGACCCGCCAGCGCGGCTGGAAGATCGCCGGCCGGATGCGCCTCATCGTGGCGGCGCCACTGGTCGCCGTCATCGGGTTCGCCGGCCTCGCGCTGACCGAGAGCGCCCGCCAGACGAGCCGGGCCAGCGACCTGGAGGTGTTGGCCCGCCTCGGCGCGGAGGCCGGTGACCTGGCGTACCGGCTGCAACGCGAACGGGTCGCGGCCGCCGACCTGCTCACCAACGCCGCCGCCGAACAGCAGGACGCGTTCGGCACGGAGATGGCCGCCACCGACGCCTCCGTCGCGCGCTACCGCCGCCAGCGCGACCGGGTGCCCACCGACGCCAACGCCCCGCTCCTGCGCCGCGTAGACGCCGCGCTCGACGGCCTGGCACCGCTGCGCACCCAGGTCCGGACGGCGGAACACGCCTCGGTGTCCGCGATGACGTTCAGCTACCGCATCGCGATCGCCGACCTCATCACCTTCCGGGACAACGTCTCGCACGGCGTCGTCAACGCGCGGCTCGCCGACGGCATCCGCGCCTCGGCCGCGCTGTCGAAGACCGCCGAGGCGATCGGCCAGCAGCAGGTCGCCGTCCTGCGGGCCGTGGCGGCCGGCGAGCTGACCCCCGCCACCCAGCAGGACATCACCGCCGCCCGCACCAGCTACACCGAGTCCAGCCTGTCGTTCCTGGCCCTCGCCCCGGCCGAGTGGGGCCTCTGGTGGGAGCAGGCCGGCACCGGCACGGAGGCGCTCGCCCTGCAACGGATGCAGGACGAGGTGAACCGCGCCCAACCGGGATCGTCGCTGCGCCTGGCGACCGCCGACTGGGTCACCACGACGCAACAGCGCGCCGCCCGCCTGGCCGACCTGCGGGGCCGCGTCGACGTGGCGGTGCTCGACGACGTGCGCGCCGCGTACGCCGACCAGCGCCGCCGGGCCGTGGCCGAGGCCGTCGGCGTACTCCTGGCGCTGGTGCTGACCGCCCTGGTGACCTGGGCCGTCGCCCGGCAGATCACCCGCCGGCTGCGACGACTGCGCGACGCGGCCAACGCCGTCGCGTTCGAACAGCTCCCCGCCGTGGTGGCCCGGCTGCAACGCCCCGACAGCTCCAGCGTCGACCCCGACGAGCTGGCCCGCCAACAGTCCACGGCGGCCCTGGAGGCGTCCAGCGACGACGAGATCGGCGAACTCGGTCAGGCGTTCAGCGCCGTGCACCAGGCCGCCGTGCGGACCGCCGCCGAGCAGGCCGTGATGCGCGCCAACACCGCCGACATCTTCATCCACCTCAGTCGACGCGAACAGCGGCTCGTCGACGCCGTGCTCGCGCAGGTCGACCGGGTCGAACGGGACGAGACCGACCCCGACCGCCTGCACCAGCTCTACGCCCTGGACAACCTGGCCACCCGGATGGGCCGGATCAACGCCAGCCTCCTCGTGCTGGGCGGCGTCGGCGTCGGCCGGGTACGCCAACACGACGTCCCCCTGCAACAGGTGCTCCAGGCCGCCCAGTCCCAGATCGAGCACTACCCGCGGATCCGGCTCGGCATGGTCGACGGCGACGTCGCGGTGGCCGCCAAGTCCGTCGACGAGGTCGTGCACCTGCTCGCCGAACTCATGGACAACGCGACGGCCTACTCACCGCCGGGCAGCGAGACCTGGGTGAGCGGCCGCAGCCTCGGCGACCGGGTCATCGTCCAGATCAGCGACGAGGGCGTGGGCCTGGCCCCGCAACGATTGCAGCAACTCAACGAGCTGCTGGCCCGGCCACCCGCCATCGACGTCGCCGCCGTCCGGGCCATGGGCCTGGTCGTCGTGGGTCAGCTCGCCGCCCGCCTCGGCGCGAGCGTCCAACTACGCCGTGGCCCCCGACGCGGCACCCTCGCCGAGGCGACGCTACCCGCTGCCATGATCCGGTCACTGCCGCCGGAGGAGTACCTGCTCGCGCCCGGCCGACTGTCCCGGCGGGCCGCCCGCACGTCCGCCGCCCCGCCCCCGTACCGGCCCGGCCCGGAACCCACCGCCGGGCGCGCCCCCGCCACGCGGACGCTGCCGGCGGCGCCCGTGTTCCGCCCGACGCCCCGCCTGGACCCCGCCGACGCGCCGACCGAGGAGCTGCTCATCTTCGAACAGGTCAACCACTGGTTCCACGCCGACGTCGTGGACGCCCCGAACGGCCGCCAGTGGTCCAGCCCCGCCGACGACGCGTGGCAGACCGCCGCCCAGGCCCAGACGCCCGAGGTGGCCACCACCACCACGGCCGGGCTGCCCAAACGACAACCGCAGCGGCATCTGGTGCCGGGCGGCGTCACCCCGCCCGCCCCGCAGCAACGCTCCGAGTACCGCGACCCGGCCCAGGTCGCCACCGCGATGGCCGCGTACGCGCGCGGAGTGGCGGCCCGCCGGCGTACCCCGATCAACCTGAGCAACAAGTGACGGGACAGGAGAGCACGTGACCGACCACCAGGACCTCGGCTGGCTGCTGGACAGCTTCGCCGAGCGCGCGACCGAGGTCAGCCATGCGATCGCCATCTCCAGTGACGGCCTGATGGTGGCCGCCACCCGCGACCTGCCGCCGGACCGGGCGGACCAGCTCGCCGCGACCGGCAGTGGCCTGGTCAGCCTCCTACGGGGCGCGGCGGCCTTCTTCGACGCCGGGGCGGTGATCTCCAACGTCACGCAGCTCGAGGGCGGCTTCATGTTCTCGATGGCCTTCAACGACGGCGCGTCGCTGCTCGTGCTCGCCGCGCCCGACTGCGACGTGGGCAAGGTGTCCTACGAGATGACGGAGCTGGCGAACCGGATCGGCGACGCGCTGACCCCCGCGGCCCGAGCGGCGCTCGCCCGCAGCCGCTGACCCACCGACCGACCCCCTCCCTCTTCCCCTGGAGACGACATGTCCCTCACCACCCCTGCGCGCAGCCGTGCCGTCGGCGCCACGCTGCTCACGCTCGTGCTCGCCGTGAGCACGGCCTGCGCAGACAACGAACCGGCCACGAGCGGCGGCGGGTCCATCAAGATCGGACTCCTCGCGTCGCTGTCCGGGACGTACCAGTCCGTCGGCAAGGAGATCCGCGACGGCTTCGAGCTGTACCTGGACACCCACGACGGCAAGCTCGGCGGCCGGCAGGTCGACCTCGTCGTCGCCGACGAGGGCATCGGCGCCGCGACCGCCGTGCCGGCGGCGACCAAGCTCCTCAAGCAGGACCGCGTCGCCGCGCTCACCGGCATCGTCGGCGGCGGCTCGGTCGCCGGCGTCTACCCGCTGCTACAGGAGACCAAGGTGCCGCTCGTCGGCTCCAACGGCCGACCGGAGATCAAGGACGTCTCCCGGGTGTGGCACACCTCGTACCTCTCCGACGAGCCGGGCGCCGCGATCGCCCAGCACGTCAAGGACGACGTCAAGGGCTCGGTGTACGCCATCGGCCCCGACTACCAGGGCGGCTGGGACGAGCTGCGGGGCTTCACCGAGGCGTTCGCCAAGGCCGGCGGGACGCTCGCCAACCCCGACGGCAAGACCACCTTCACGCCGTTCCCGGCCACCACCAACTTCACGCCGTACTTCGCCCGGATCAAGGCCTCCGGCGCGCAGGCCGTCTACACCTTCTACGCCGGCAGCGCCGCCGTCGACTTCGTCAAGCAGTACGCCCAGTCCGAGATCAAGGACATCCCGCTGTACGCGGCCGGATTCCTGACCGAGGGCGGCGTGCTCAACGCCCAGGGCGAGGCGGCCCGGGACATCTACTCCGTGCTCAACTACTCCCCCGACCTCGACAACGCCGAGAACCGCAACTTTGTCGCGGCGTGGAAGGCCAAGCACGACGGGTCGCCGACGACGTACGCCCTGGCGTCGTACGACGCGGCGGCGGTGCTCGACCGTGCCATCGGGGCCGCCGGCAGCGACCCGACACCGGAGGCGATCAACGCGGAGATCGGCAAGCTCGGGCAGATCGCCAGCCCGCGCGGCGCGTGGCAGTTCTCCTCGGTCACCCACTCGCCGGTGCAGAAGTGGTACCTGCGTCAGGTCCGCCAGGACGGACGGGCGCTGTCCAACACCGTCGTGGGCGACCTCGCGACCGTCGGCCGGTGAACACCGTGGCGGCCGGCACGAACCGGATCGACCCGTACCTCATCCCGGCGCTGGACGGTGTCGCCTACGGGCTGCTCGTGTTCGTCGCCGCGGCGGGCCTGGTCTTCTGCTTCGGCGTCGCCAACATCCTCAACCTGGCACACGGCATGCTCTACGCGATCGGCGGCTACACCGCCGCGGCGGTGCTCGACGGCGGCTGGGCGAGCCTCGCGCTGGCTCTCGGCGTCGGTGTGCTGGCCGCCGCCGCGGCCGGCGTGGTGCTCGCCGGGCTGCTCACGCCGGTCGCCACCGGCAACCACCTCACCCAGGCGCTGCTGACCTTCGGGGTGGCGCTGGCCGGCGGCAGCCTCCTCGTCGCCGGTTTCGGCCCCGACGACCCGCAGGTACGGGTCCCGGCCGCCCTCGACGGGTCGGTGGCGGTCGCCGGGCACCGCTACGCCGCGTACCGGCTGGTCTTCATCGTCGTGGCGGCGGCGCTCGCCGCCGGTCTCTACCTGATCGTGCGGCGGACCCGCGCCGGGATGCTGGTCCGCGCGGCCGTGGACGACCCGGAGATGGTCGCCTGCCTGGGCGTGAGCCCGACACGGATCCGCGTCGGCGTGCTCGCCGCCGGTGGCGCGCTGGCCGGCGCGGCCGGGGTCCTCGGCGCGCCCATCATCGGCCCCGGCGCGGACACCGCCGACACGGTACTGCTGCTGTCGCTGGTCGTCGTCGTCCTCGGTGGGCTCGGCTCCATGGTGGGCACCCTGCTCGCGGCCCTCGCCGTCGGCGAGATCCAGACGCTGGGCGTGGCGCTGCTGCCGTCCGCCGCGCCGTTCCTGCTGTTCGCCGCCATGGCCGCCGTGCTCGCCGTCCGGGCGCGCGGTCTGGCCCTGCACTGGGCGGCGACGTGAGGGACGGAGTGCTCCGCCGGGTACGCGCCACCATCGCGGTGCTCGTCGTCGCCGGCCTGATCGTGGCCCCGTGGGTGGTCGACGACTACACCGCGGCGATCCTCGCCCGGACCCTCGCGCTGGGCCTGGTCGGGGTGAGCGTCGCGCTGCTCACCGGGGTCGCGGGCCTGCCCACCCTGGGTCAGACGGCGCCCTACGCCGCCGGCGCGTACGCCAGCGCGGTGCTCGGCAGCCAGGTCTCGGACGTCGGCGTGGTGCAGGTCGCCGTCGCCGCGCTGGCCGGGGCGACGCTCGCCGCGGTGACGCTGCCGCTGGTCGTGCCGGCCCGGGGCGTCATCGTCCTGATGATCACCCTGGCGATCGGCGAGCTCGTCGTGACCGTCCTCGGACGCTGGCGGTCGGTGACCGGCGGCACGGACGGCCTGGCCGGAATCACCCCGGTCCGTCCGCTGTGGGGACTGCCGGTGCTGGCCTCCGACCGGGCCCGGTACGTCTACACCCTCATCGTCGTGGCGGCGCTTGTCGGCGCGGTCCTGCTGCTGGTGCGCACCCGCGGCGGACTGCTGCTGCGGGCCGCCCGCGACGACGAGGCGCGGCTACGGGCCAGCGGGCACCGGGTGCCGCTGTACCTGTCCGGCGCGCACGTCGCCGCCGGGGCGATCGCCGGCGCGGCCGGCTCCCTGCTCGTCGTCGCCCAGCAGTACATCTCCCCCGCCGACTTCGGCTTCGACACCTCGGCGCTGCTGCTGCTCGGCGTCGTCATCGGGGGCACCGCGTCGGTCGGCGGCGCGCTGGTGGGCGCGGTTCTCGTCATCGCCGTACGCGACTGGTTGTTCGGGGTCCTGCCCGGACACGCGCCGCTGGTGCTGGGCGCGCTGTTCGTGGCGACGGTCTACCTGCTGCCCACCGGCGTCACCCGGGTCCGCCGCCCTCGGTCGCGGCAACCCGTCCCCACGCTGGACCGCCCGGCCGCGGCAGCCGCCCGCACACCGGAGCTACGGGTATGACCTGCCTGCTCAGCGCCGAGAAGGTCACCGTGCGGTACGGCTCGCTCGCCGCGCTCACCGACGTCGACCTGTGCGTGCACGACGGCCAGCGCCACGCCCTGATCGGGCCCAACGGGGCCGGCAAGACGACCCTGCTCAACGTGCTCGGCGCGACGACCCGCCCGCAGCACGGCACGGTGCGTTTCGCCGGGAGCGACGTCAGCCGGCTGGGGCCGGCGGCCCGGGCCCGCCGCGGCATCGACCGGACACACCAGCGGCCCGCCGTCTTCGCGACCCTCACCGTCAGCGAGAACATCGAGGTCGCCGCGCTGCCCCGGACGGTCCGACCACACCGCTGGTGGCCCGGTGGAACCCGGGACGCCGCCCGACGGCGCGCCGCCGCGCTGCTCGATCAGCTCGACCTGTCCGACCTCGCGACGGTACCCGCCGGTCAGCTCGCACACGGGCAACGCCGACAGGTGGAGATCGCGATGGCCCTCGCCGGCCGTCCCCGCCTGCTGCTGCTCGACGAACCGGCGGCCGGACTGTCCGCCAGCGAGGTCGGCCGGCTCGCCGAACTGCTGGCGGCGCTGCCCCGGCAGGTCGCCGTGCTGCTGGTCGAACACCACCTGGACCTGGTGTACGCCCTCTGCGACACCGTCACCGTGCTGCGCGACGGCCGGACGGTGGCCGCCGGCACACCGGACGAGATCCGTACCTCGCCGCTGGTGCGGCGGGCCTACGCCGACGGGGTGTCCTGATGCTGTACGTGGAGCGGCTCTGCGCCGGCTACGCCGGGGGGACCGTGCTGCACGACGTCGACCTGCGGGTGGCGGCGGGGACCATCCAGGCCGTGGTGGGTCGCAACGGCGCCGGCAAGAGCACCCTCGTGCACACCATCGCCGGGCTGGTGCGCGCCTCCAGCGGGCGCGTCGAGATCGGCGGCGTCCGCGTGGCCGGACGGCAACCCCACCGGGTCGCCCAGTCCGGCGTCGGCCTCGTACCGCAGGGCCGGCGGGTCTTCTCCCGGTTGACGGTGGCCGAGCACCTCGTCCTGGCGGCCGCGCCGTGGCGGACCGCGACACCCGGCGGCGAGGGTTGGACGGTGGCCCGGATCCTCGAGCTGCTGCCGCGCCTGGCGGTACGGCTGCGACACCGCGGCTGCGAACTCTCCGGCGGCGAGCAGCAGATGCTGGCCATCGCCCGCGCGCTGCTCGGCCAGCCACGGGTGCTGCTGCTCGACGAGCCCTGTGAGGGGCTCGCGCCCGACCTGGCCGCGCGGGTCCGCGACCTCGTCGGTCACCTCGCCGCGAACGGGTTGACCGTGCTGCTCGTCGAGCAGCAACTCCGCCACGCGATCGAGATCGCCGACCGGGTGGCGGTGCTGGAGTACGGCCGGGTGGTCTATGACCGGCCGACCACCGAGGCGCGCAGCGACCCGGGCCGCCTGGAGGCGATGGTCGGCATCACCGCCACCCGCACACCGCCGGGCACCGGAGCGAGCCCACGGCTCTGGGCCGACACCCCGTAGTCAGCCGGCCCCCGCGTGCGGGGCCGACACCCCGCAGTCACCCACTCGGAGAGGCGGACGACGTATGGCGACCCCGACCAGCGACGGGACGTACACCTTCGACAACGGCGCACCGGACGCGGTACCGCAGATGCGGGCGCTGGAGTCCTTCCTGGACCCGATCACGATGCGCCGCCTGGCCCGTCCGGTCCTGCGCCTCGGGTCGACCTGCTGGGAGGTCGGTGCCGGGGGCGGCTCGATGGCCCGGCGGATCGCCCGTGCGGTCGGCGGGGACGGCAGCGTGCTCGCCACCGACATCGACCCCACGCACCTCGTGGCCGACGGCAACCTGCGCGTACGCCGGCACGACGTCCGCGCCGATCCCCCGCCCGGGGACGCGTTCGACCTGGTCCACGCCCGGCTGGTGCTGCTGCACCTACCCGAGCGCCGGCGGGTCCTGCGTACCCTCGCCGGAGCGCTGGCCCCCGGCGGCTGGCTGGTCGTGGAGGAGTTCGACTGCACCACGCCGGTACGGGTGCTGACCGCGCCGAGCGACGACGCGGCGAAGCTGTTCGCGCAGGTGATGGACACCATGATGGGGGTGCTCCAGGACCACGGCGCCGACCTGGGGTGGGCGCAGGACGTGCACACCGAGATGACCCTCGCCGGCCTGGCCGACGTCGACACCGTCACCCATTCGCAGAGCTGGGCCGGCGGGTCGACCGGCACGTCGCTCTACGAGACGAACTCCCGCCAGTTGGAGCCGGACCTGCTGGCGGCCGGCCTGTCACCGCAGCAGCTCACCGCCTTCCGTCGACTGGTCCGCGACCCGGCGTTCGCCGTCATGAGTTACCACTTCGTCTCCACCAGAGGCCGCCTCGGTGCCACCCCCCACACCCCCTAAACCGTCCTAGGACACCACCCCTCCCTGCTCGGCCGTCGACGTCCCATGGAGGGCTTTGTCAACGCCCGGGACGACCGCGGGCCCGTTACCCCCGGCACCGGGGGTAACGGGCCCATCTGCGAACTGGCCTACCCGAGACAGGTGACGACGGCCGTAAGGGTTTGAGCCGTGGTTCCCCGGTTGGAGCCTCGTACCGCCCAGCCGTTGCCCGACGCGAACGAGTCAGTGAGGAAGATGTCGAACGCGGATGTCTGTCCGCCTCCTCCGGTGACGATCGTGCCAGCGGGGCAGGTGGCGAAGGAGATATTGTTCGCGCCCGCCACCACTGTTACGGGAGTCCCTGTCGTTTGCGACAGTGCGGTCATCCCGGACGGCTTCTTGCTCGCGGCGGGACTGGTGTCAGCCGCGTTCGCCCCGCTCAGAGGAACGATCAGCAGAAGACCGCTGACCGATAGTGCCGCTGCGCTGCTGATGAACAACTTCTTCTTCTGCACGCCTGGTTCTCCCCTCGAGACATTCGACCGGACGGTCCGCAGCAGGCTACTAACAGTCAGCGATCGGGTTACATCGATGTATGCAGATCTACAGATGGGCAAAAATTCATCATATGACCCCGGCCGGCAACAAAGACGTGACCGATCTTGACCTTCCACCCACTCACCGACTTGGGCACCGGGCCGGATCCGGCACCGGCAAAAGATCCACCCCGCCGCAGCGGGAAGCCCGAGAGTCGATGTACGACCCCGGCGTCCAGGTAGGGCCCCCCAACCCCACGACGCCCGCTTCACCGCCGAGAACGACGAGCACCCACCGTCGGCACCGACCGCCTCCCACGAGCCGGGAGCCCGGAAGACAGCTGAAGTGGCTGCCCGGAAAACCCTCAGCCTGCGGACCCGACCCAGGTGACGGGCCTAGATCAACTGCCTGGAATGTTTCCGGTGTGTGAAAACGACGGGCGGGCCCATGGCGCTGGTTTGTCGGTCTTGCGGTCGGGAACCGACTGCCGTCAGGGCCGGGACGGAGCGGGGGCGCGCCAATGCAGATCGGCTACAAGCTGGCCTCGGAGGGTTTCGGGCCGCAGGAGATCATCCGGCAGGCCGTCCGGGCCGAGCAGGCCGGTTTCGACTTCGTCGAGATGAGCGACCACTACCACCCCTGGCTGGAGGCGCAGGGCCACTCGTCCTTCACGTGGAGCGTGCTGGGCGCGATCGCGGCGCGAACCACCACGCTGCGCCTCGCCACCGGCGTGACCTGCCCGACGGTGCGCTACCACCCGGCGATCATCGCGCAGGCGGCAGCCACCATGGGGCTGATCTCCGACGGACGGTTCACCCTCGGCGTCGGGGCCGGTGAGCGGCTCAACGAGCACGTGGTGGGGCAGGGCTTCCCCAGCGTACGGGGACGGCACGAACGGCTGCGCGAGGCGCTGGAGATCATCCGACTGCTCTGGCAGGGCGGCTACCGGTCGTACGAGGGGCGGCACCTGCGCCTGGAGGACGCCCGGGTCTTCGACCTGCCGGACACCCCGCCCGTGATCGCCGTCGCGGCCAGCGGGGAGGCGTCGGCCCGGCTCGCCGCCGAACTGGGCGACGGACTGTTCGCCACCGATCCGGACGCCTCGGTCGTCGAGCACTACCGGCGCGCCGGCGGATCGGGCCCCCGCTACGCCGAGGCGCCGCTGGCCTGGGCCACCGACGAGCAGCAGGCAGTGCGGGCGGTGTTGCAGACCAGCCGGTGGATGGTCACCGGCTGGAAGGTGATGAGCGAGCTGCCGAACCCGGTGAACTTCGACGCGGCGAGCGCGCACGTCGAGGAGAAGCACGTCCGGGCGCTGTTCGCCGTCGGCCCCGACCCCGAGGCGCACGTGGCGAAGGTCCGGTCGTACGTCGACGCCGGATTCGACCACATCGTGCTGCAGAACGCCGGTCCGGACCCCGACGGCTTCCTCGACTTCTTCGCCACCGACCTGTCCGGGCGGCTGCGCGCGCCGAGCTGACCGGCCGTGCACGAGCACGAGCACGCCCGCCCGGACGGCTGTCCGGGCGGGCGTCTGCGCTCAGGATCAAGGACGGGTCGAAGTCAGCGGAAGCAGTGCGCGATCGGTACGGCGCTGCCCTCGCAGTTGGTCGGCTCGTTCTCGACGACCACGCTCTCGTCGTCGATCTTGACCTGGGCGTGCTCGGCAAAGATGCCGCCCGGCTTCACCGTGGCCGCATTGTGGGTGACCTTGCTCGTGTAGAGCGCCACCGCGCCCGCGGTGGCGTAGATGCCGCCACCCCTGGACGTCGCGCCGACCGCCTCGTTGCCGGTCACGTCGCTGCCGCGCACGAGCAGGTTGGACTTCTCGGTGTAGATGCCGGCCCCGATGCCGTGCGTGGTGTTGCCGGCCACCACGCTGTCGTCGAGGGGCAGCAGCCCCTTGACGGTCGAGATGCCGCCGCCGTTGACGGTGGAGGTGTTGCCGCGGATGGTCATCTTGCGCATCACCAGCACCGCGTCGGAGTTGGCGGCGCCGCCGCCGACCTGTGCGGTGTTGTTCAGCAACTCGGTGTCGTACACCTTCGTCCGGGCCGAGAAGCTGGCCAGGCCGCCGCCCTGCCCGGCGCTGTTCTGCGCGAAGCTGGTGCTCTCCACGTCGGCCGCGCCCCGGTAGTTGCCGAGCCCGCCGCCGTAGCCGTTGGCGCTGTTGTGGTGGAACTCCGAGCGCTTGAGCGTCAACACTCCGCCGTTGAGCAGGCCCCCGCCCTTGCCCGCGGCGCCGGAGGCGCTGTTGCCGATGAACGTGGAGTCGGTGACCACCATGTTGCCGTCGTTGAAGATCCCACCGCCGCCGCCCTCGGGCGACAGCGACGTGCTCTGGGTGACGGTGACCCGTTCCACCACGGCCGTCGCGCCGTGCACGACGTGCACGCTGCCGCCCTCGATGGCCGAGCGGCCGTTGTGCAGCTCGACGTCGCGCAGGGTCAGCTCGCCGCCGTCGCGGACGGTGAAGAATCGGAACGCCTCGGCCTGGACGGCGCGGGCGATCGTCGCGCCAGCGCCGTCGATGGTGATGGGCTGGTAGATCACCGGCAGGCCGGCCGTGTCGTCGGCCGGGTTGTGCGGCGGGGCGTCGGCGTCCCCGGGGGTCTCCGCCGCGTCGGCCTGCTCCCGGGCGTCGCGGATGCCGCCGTCGTACTGGTCGGTCTCGTGGAACGCCTCGGTCAGCGTGTACCGGCACCGGGGCGCGAGCCGCAGCTCGGCGCCGCCCTCCGCGTTGGCCGCCACCAACGCGGCCACCAGCTTCGCCGCGTCGCAGGGCACCTCGACCACGCCATGCTTGCCGGTGCCCGGCGTCTGCGGCCGGGCCCGCTCGGCGTCGTCCCCGCCGCGCTCGGGGGTGGACCCGTCGCCGGAGCGCCGGTCGTCGTCGCGGTCGGCGGCGGTCAACCGGCCCAGGACGCCGAGGGAGAGGTCACGGTCGGCGGCGGCGGCGACGCCGGCCACCCCGGCCGCACCCACCACCAGGCTCCCCGCCAGGAGCCCGCCGGCTAAGAACCATCGGGACCGCCGTCGAGGTCGAGCTGGGCGATCTCCTGGTCGGTACGTGGACATCCGGTTCCTGCCTTCCTGCGTACGTGCCGTGACCGCGTCCCATTCGGGCGCGGGGGGCCGGACGTGCCGCCGACCACCAGAGGTCACGATATGACCGCAATCCGGACAGTGAGGTGTGAACGTGAATAGTGCTGCCATTCATCTTTTTCGGTACCAGACGGCGCGTGTCCTCAGCCGCCGACGTGGATGCCGGGGCGGCGCAGCGGGTCCGGCTCGGTACGGCGGATGATCTCCCGCACCACCGGCGGGGTGTCCCCTCGGCCGAGGATCAGGTACCGCAGCAGGTGCGCGATCGGGCTGCCCTCGGACCACTCGAAGTGCGCGTGGGGGCGTACCCCGGTCGCGTCGCGCAGCGCCAGCAGGATCGCGGCGATCGCGTTCGGCGCGGCCGCGCTGCTGGCCCGCAGCACCCGGAAGCCGCCCACCTCCACCCCGTGCACCCGCAGCACCTGGCTGAATCCCGACGGGTCCACCACGTCGATCTCCAGGAACAGCACGTCGGACGCGCCGGGCACCGGGTTCATGCCGCGCTGCGCCCGCTCCTTGAGGGTGTACTCCTTCAGGGACCCGCCCTGGCGCTTGTTCGCGATCAGGTGCAACTGACCGTCGTGGGCGAGCGACTCGGTGACGAACCGTCGGGCCGCCTCGTCGAACTCGATCCGTTCGGCGCGCAGCTCGGTGGTCCGGGTGACCCGGGAGACCAGGGACACCGCGATGATGCCGAGGATGAACAGCGCCGAGATGGTGATCCCGTCCGGCTTCTCGATGACGTTCTCCACCAACGCGTACAGCAGCACCAGCGTCAGCACGGTGAAGCCGATGGCGCCGCCGCGCTGACGGCTCCGGACCGCGGAGATGGCCACCGCCACCGCGCCGGACACCATCATCGCCAGGATGCCGGTGGCGTACGCGCCGGCCTGGGCGTTGACGTCGGCGCGGAAGGCGACCGTGATGGCGACGCTGACGACGGTGTAGACGATCACCACCGGACGTACGGCACGAGCCCACTCCGGGGCCATGCCGTACGAGGGCAGGTAGCGGGGCACGATGTTGATCAGCCCGGCCATCGCCGACGCGCCCG
This sequence comes from Micromonospora sp. NPDC049107, assembly GCF_040648595.1. Lineage (NCBI taxonomy): Bacteria > Bacillati > Actinomycetota > Actinomycetes > Micromonosporales > Micromonosporaceae > Micromonospora > Micromonospora sp. NPDC049107. The sequence continues at coordinate 776,560 of NZ_JBEZEC010000001.1, read as the reverse complement.
CGAACCAGAGGATGAGCACGCTGCTCAGGTCGTAGACGGTGCCGAACCCCTCACCGAGGTACGTGTGCGCCAGATACGCCAGCGCCCGTCCGTTCGCCGCCCCACCCGGCCGGAACTCGGCGGCCGGGACGAGCGCGGTGGTCACGAACGTCGTCGAGATGAGGTACACCGACATGATCAGCGCGGCGGTGGTGAGCAACCGCCGGGTGTTCCGGATCCGGGCGGCGAGCCGGGCCTGCCGGTCCGGTCCGTCGGCCGCCACCAGGGGCATCATGCTGACTCCGGTCTCGAAGCCGGACAGGCCCAGCACCAGCAGCGGAAAGGCCAACACGGCGGTGAGCAGCACGTCGCCGGGTCCGCCGCCGCTCGCCGTCAGCGCCGCCGTCCAGTTCGACACGATGGTGGGATCGCCGGCGATCCGGGCCACCGCGACCACCACGATCACCGCGTTGAGCACGAGGAACACGGCCACCAACGGGATGGCGACCACCACCGCCTCACGGAAGCCGAGCAGGAACACCCCGCCGAGGACGAGCAGCAGCGCCACGGTGAGCAGCACCGGCACCGCCGGGCCGTGCAGGGCGTCCGGCAGGAACGGGTTCTCCAGCAGGTGCACGGTGGCGTCGGCCGAGGACAGGGTGATCGTGATGATCCACGAGGTGGCCACGAACCCGAGCAACACGAGCACGAAGATCTTGCCCCGCCAGAACGGCAGCAGCCGCTCCAGCATCGCCACCGAACCCTGCCCGTGCGGACTCTCCTGGGCGACCCGCCGGTACATGGGCAACATGCCGAACAGGGTCAGCGCGACGATCAGCAGGGTCGCCAGCGGAGACAGCGCGCCAGCGGCCACCGCCGCGATGCCCGGCAGGTACGACAGGGTGGAGAAGTAGTCCACGCCGGTCAGGCACATCACCTGCCACCAGGCGTGCCGGCGGTTCTGCCCCTCGCTCGTCTCCGGGCCCGGCGGCTGCACCTGGTGCTCGAAGAGCCACCGCCGCAGCGGGCTGGCCGGCGTCGTCGAGCGGGCCGGGCTGTCCACCCGCTCCGGCACCACGACACCCGGCCGACCGCCCGGGTGCGGCCGGGCCGGGTCGCGGGCCGCGCGCAGGGCCGGGTCCGGCCCGGTCGGCGTGTGGCGTCGTCCGCCCCAGCGTCGCGGTCTCGCCCGGTGCTCGTCAGCCATCGCCCGTCCCACCCTCGCAGGTCCTGATCCGACCGTAGGTGCCAGCCCACGGCCCGAGCGGCCGAACGGGACAGGTAGGTGGGCTGCTCAGGGCAGGTCCGGTCCGCCGAGCAGCCGAGCCAGGGCAGCCGGGTCGGCGACGGTGACCGTGGCCGCCGGGTGCCGGGGCCAGCCCGCGGGCGACAGGGCCGGCACCGGTACGCCGAAGCGCACGCAGACCCCTGCCCGCGCGCTGCTGCCGAAACTCACGCCGCCGTCGGCCAGCGACAGGCGCGGGCCGATCACCCGCCACCACCGGTACGGCCCGCCGACCTCGGCGCCGAGCACGTTGTCCCGGCCGGTCCGCAGCCGCCACGGCCCGTACCGGATCTCCAGGTCCCGGTCGTCGACGGCGACCCAGGCCGTCGCCGGGCGGACCCCCACCAGCGCCAGTGCCGGACGGAACGCCGCGTCGAAGCGGAACGGAAGCCGGGTCGGCACGTCGGTCATCGGGCACCCGGCCGGGCAGCCGGCCGCGAGACCGGGCCGCCCGGACGCAGCGGACCGGGCCGCGCGGGACGAGGTCGGGCAGCGGGACGACGCCGGTCCAGGACGGTCATGGCGCGGGCGTACCCGGAACTCATCGGTCGACACCCCCGGATTCGCCGCACCCGCCCCGCACCCGCCGCTCCCCCGTCGCCGGCCGGCACCCCCCGGGCCGGCCGACGACGGCAGACGGTCGACACCCCCCGGGCCGACCGGCCGACTACCCGGTCGCCGCCGACGGGTGCCGGCGGACCGCGCGGGTAGGTGGAGCGGGCGGGTGGTTGCGCCCCCGCGCTCCGCCGCCCCCACGGGCGGAGCGCGGGGACCCCCCGTCCCGGCTACTGCAGGAACGCCCCGAGGGGCGAGAGCAGCAACCGTCCAAGCGCAGCGGCGTTGTCGTCCAGCCGCAGACGCTCGCACTCTCGGGCGTCCGGATCGTGCCGGCACCGCCAGATCTTCTGCGCGTTGCGCCACGCGACATCGCGGGTGTACTCGACCAGTTCCCCCTGGTACCAGTCGTCGATGTCGCCGTTGAGCATGTCAATGAGCAGCTGCCACCGCTCCAGGTAGCCCCGGCGCAGACCGGGGATCTTGTCGGCGAAGATGTTGTTGATCTCGAGGTAGTCGTGGTGCTGGTCGGTGCCGTCGACCGGCTCCGACTCGAGGTGGTCGAACGTCGTCACCAACGCGAACGGCAGGTCGAAGTTGATGTGCGCGTTCACACCGGCCGCCGCCGACGGCAACGGGCGGGCGTCAGGCCCCCGCATCCGCGAGAACAGACACGACCACGCCTTCGGCGTGCCCGGGCTGGAGTCGGTCCAGAGCCGCAGAGCGTCGAAGTAGCGGGCCGCGAACTCGACGTCCAGGCGGGAGAGGAAGACCGGGTCGACGAAACGGTCGTCGTACAGGCCGTCCAGCACACTGCTGGTGATCGTCAGGTACAACCTGTTGAAGTCGGCGAGCGGGCAGCTCGCCTCCAACGGAGGCAACCGCACCAGCAGGTCCTGGAGCTTCGTGAGATGGTCGACCACCGCCGGCACGTCCGCCGGGTGATCGGCGAGCAGGTCGACGATGTCCCGGTGCACGGGCCCCCAGACCGGTTCGGTCATCTCTCCTCCATGATGGTCGTTGCGCCTACGCGACGCCGTCGACGGGGCACAGCCTCTCAGCCGGCAACCGCCGCCGGGATCAGTAGAACGACGTATCCCCGGCGCACACGCGCGCCGGGGATACGTAGTGGGTTGGTCAACCGCGCGCGCTACGCAGGTGGATCGCGCTGGCCTGCACGCGGGTGCGGACCTGCAGTTTGTCGAAGATATGCGACACGTGCACGCCGATGGTCCGCTCGCTGATGAACAGCCGCTGCCCGATCTCCCGGTTGGTCAACCCCTCGGCGACGAGCGCGAGAACCTCCCGCTCCCGCGCGGTGAGAGTCGCCAACTCGTCGTCGGCCGGCTCGACCGAGCCGGCGCCGTCGGCGCTGTCCCGCTCCTGAAGGGACACCCGGGCCCGCCCGGCCAGCTCCCGGATCTCCGAGGTCAGTGGCACGGCGCCCAACGCCTGGGCCACCCCGTACGCCTCCCGGAGCAACTTGCCCGCGGTGGCCACCCGGCTCCGTCGGGCCAACAGGGCCTCAGCCTGGCGCAGCCGCGAGTACGCCGCCGGGTAGGGGTGGTTACGCCGGTCCCACTCGGCGACCGAGGTGGCCCACAGCTCCGGGTCGCTGCCGTCGAGGCGGCTCACCTCGGCGGCGCACAGCGCCAGGAAGCCGTCCACCACCGACCGCACCGGTCGGGCCGCGGCGGCGCTCTTGCGCGCCACCCGCTCGGCCACGTCCCGCAGCCGGCGTACCGCCGTCGGGTCCACGTCGACGGTACGGCTGGCGTGCGCCTCCGCCTCGGCGCGCAACCCGTGCCAGACCAGCGCGGACAGGATCGTCACGTCGTCCGAGCGACTCTCGGTGAGGCCGCGCTGCACCGCCTGGCGAGCCACATCGTGCCGGCCCTCCCACATCGACAGCCCGGCGCGCAGCGTGAGCAGCGGGATGACGTGTCGGGCGCCGCCCCCGGCCAGCACCGTCGCCACCGCGTCGAGGTCCCGGTCGGCGGCCGCGATGTCGCCGTAGCCCACCGACAGCCGGCACCGGGCCAGCAGCAGCTCGACGGCGTCCGCCCCGGACGGTCGGTGCCGCAGCGCGGCGGCCACCACCTTCTCCGCCTCGGCCCACTGCCCCACCCGGAACAGCCCGTTGGTGGCGATGGCCAACAGACGGGTCTCATAGGTACGCCCGAGGCCCAGCTCGGCCACCCGCTCGGCGCCCCGGCGGGCCACCACGACACCCTCTTCGAGGATGTTCAGCGGCCCGGTCAACAGCTCCGCCAGGTGCAGGTACGCGCAGGCCACGTCCTCCGGCTGGCCGGAGCGCTCGGCGGTCTCCAGGGCCTGACGCACGACGGCCAGCCCGGCCTCCGGGTCCTCCAGGTACGCGTCGCTGAAGCCGAGCGCCGAGCTGGCGAGCACCACCTCGGTGGTGGACCCCTCCACCTCGGCGGCCAACGCCAGCGCCTCCCGCGCGCGCCGGCCCGCGTCGGCGTACCGGCCCAGGTGCAGCAGCAGTTCGGCGAGCCGCGCGGCGGCGGTCGCCCGTTCCCGTGGCGAGCAGTCCGACGCGTCGAGGGCCCGCTCGTACTCCTTCTCGGCGAGGGCGGAGCGGCCCGCGGCGGCGAGGTATCGCGCCCGGCGGATGTGCAGCGCGCAGCTCGGCGCGCCACCCCGCACCGCGACCAACTCCTCCAGCAACGCCAAGGCGCGGGCGTGCTCACCGCAGTGGTGGGCCGCCTCGGCCGCGTTACCGAGCAGCTCGACCCGGTCCACCTCTGGCGAGCCGGAGTCGCCGGCCAACTGCAACGCGACCGTCCAGTGGCGGTGCGCCTCGGCGTAACCGTGCAGCCGCTCGGCCTCCTGCGCGGCGCCCACCGCGGCCGGCAACGCCCGGGCCGGCTCGCCGGCCAGCCGCCAGTGATGCGCCAACCGGGCCTGCCGCAGCTCGCCCGGCGCCGCGGTGAGCGCCTCGGCGTAGCGGCGGTGCAGCCCGGAGCGTTCGGCGGGCAGCAGCTCGTGCGCCAGCACCTCGGCGACGAGTCGGTGCCGCAGCCGGTAGCCGTCGTCGGCGCTGACCAGCAACCGGTGCGCGACCGCGGCCCGCGCGGCCTCGATCAACTCGCCGTCGGGCAGGTGCAGCACCTCGGCCAACAACCAGTGCTGCACGGGCTCGACGCCGGCCGCCACGGCATGCACCACGGCGTGCGCGTGCTGCGGCAACGCGTCGACCCGGTCGAGGAAGATCTCGCGCAGCGTCTCGGACAGCCCGTCCCGCCCGTCCCGCAGGTCGCGGGCCAGCTCCTCGATGACGAACGGGTTGCCGCCGCTGCGCTGCCAGACCTGCTCGGCCGCCTCGACGGCAAGCGGCCGGCCCACCACCGCGGCGGCGAGCTGTTCGGTGTCGGCGCGGTCCAGCGGAGACAGGTCGAGCACCCGTACCGTCCGTAGCCGGCGCAGCTCGGTCAGCACGCGGCGCAGCGGATGCGCGCCCTGCAACGATTCGGCGCGTACCGCCGCCAGCACCGAGAGTTGCAGGTCGCCCAGACCCGCCAACAGGTACAGCAGGAGCTGCCGGGTGCTGCGGTCGACCCACTGCAGATCGTCGAGGATCAGCACCAGCGGTCGTCCCTCGGCGATCAGGTGCAGACCCCGGGAGACGCGTTCCAACAGGGTGCCCGCGCCGTCCGGGCCGCCGGTCTCGTCGGCGAACACCTGCAACAGCCCACGTACGGCCGAGGAGGTGCGCGCCTGCGCGGCGGTCAGGTCGGCGTCGAAACGCCGCAGCGCCTGGAGCAACGGGTGCAGTGGGGAGGCGTCGCCGATGTCCAGGCAACTGCCGGTCAACACCAACGCGCCCGCCGCACGCAGTCGGACGCCGACCTCGCCGAGGATCCGGGTCTTGCCCACACCGCTCTCGCCGGTAAGGAAGACGGCGGCCGTCTGTCCCTGTGCCACGTCACCGAGAAGCGCCGACCGAACCGTCTGTACCAGCTCGGCCCGGCCCACGAGCGGTGCGGTGTCCACATCGCTGGCCATGGCACGCAGCCTAATCACAGGCCCCCCGACCGTTCTACGGCCATCTGCCGCTTGTGGTACTCCTCGCGTCGACATTGCGACTAAAGGTTGCGGGCGGCCGACATACGTCGTTCTGCCGATCCCCTGTCGGCCCAGGGATGCCAATCTCCGAGGGTCGTCAGCCCATCACCCGGGAAGGTCGGGTGCGCCACCCATGATCACCATCGTCGCCGACACACAGCGGACCGACCGCCCACACTGGCCGGTGCCCGAGGAACGCCGGACGGTCAGCGTCCTCTTCGTCGACATCGTCGGCTCCACCGCGCTCGTCGACCAGCTCGACCCCGAGGACGTCCGCGCCCTGCAACGGGCCTACTTCGAACGGGTCGCCGGGGTGCTGCGCCGCTGGCAGGGCGTGGTGGAGAAGTACGTCGGCGACGCGGTGATGGCGCTGTTCGGGGCACGGCACTCCGACGGCTTCGACGCGTACCGGGCGGTGCGGGCCGGGCTGGAGATCCAGGCCGCGCTGGACCGCCGTCCCATCCTCGGCGAGATCACCCTGCGGGTGCGCGTCGGGATCGCCACCGGCGAGGTGGTGGTCGACCTGGGCGACGCGGTCAGCGGTGGTCACGGCGTGGCCAGCGGCGCGGTGATCACCACCGCGGCCCGCCTACAGGGGTACGCGGCACCCGGCGGTGTCGCGTTGTGCGCGGTCACCGCGCGGGCCACCGCCGGCCTCATCGCCCAGCGTCAACTCGCGCCGATGCCGGTGGCCGGCCGGTTGGCGCCGATGCCCGTGTGGCACGCCAGCGGTCCCGCCCGTCCCGGCGCCGACCGGCACGACGGCCCGCTCATCGGGCGTCGCCGCGAACTGGCCGGCATCGGCGAGCAGGTGAGCGAGGCCCTGCGGACACGCGAACCGCGCTGGATCTCCCTCGTCGGCCCGAGCGGCAGCGGCCGTAGCCGGTTGCTGCACGAGCTGAGCCGGACGCTGCACACGGTGGACGGGCTGCCGGTGCGCTGGTGCGTGGTGGGCTGCCCGCCGTACCCCGATCAGGTGCTCGCGCCGGTCGCCGAGCTGGTCCGCGTCCTGGCCGGCACCCGCCCCGGCGACGGCCCGGCGGCGGTCCGCGAACGCCTGACCGACGCCCTGACGCCGCTGTACCCGCCCGACCGCGTCGCGGCGGCGGTGCCGGCGCTGCACCGGCTGCTGACCACCCCGGACGCCTCGGTCGAGGCGCTCGCCGCCGCGGCGATCTGCCGCGACGCCCTCCTGCGGCTGGCCGCCCATCGGCCGCTGGTCGTGGCCGTGGACGATGTGGACCGCGCCGCGCCGGCCGTGAGTCGCTTCCTGCACGACCTGTTCACCGCGGCCACGGTGCGGGGCGTGCCGCTGGCCGTGCTCACCGTGCACCAGCCGCAGTGGGCCGACACCCGGCCGGGTCCCGCCCGGCGGGTGCCGATCCGACCGTTGGCCGCCGTCCAGTCCGGCCGCCTCCTGCGGCACCTGCTGACCCGCGCCGGGCAGCCGGTGGCCCTGGCCGACCGGCTGCTGCCGCTGGTCGGCGGCCGGCCCGGGCACGCCGTCGCATACGTCACCTCGATCGCGGCGGGAGCGGACCCGACGACGCTGCCCGAACCGGTACGTCGCAGCACCGGCGCCGAGTTGGACCGGCTCGGCGGTGAAGGCCGGGCGGTGCTGATGGCCGCCGGCACCCTCACGGGCCTGCTCTCCGGCCCGGCCGTCGACCAGGCACTGGGGTGGCGGCCGGGGAGGTCCGCTCCCCTGCTGCGCGCCCTCGTCTCCGCCGGCCTGCTGCGCGACGACCGCGTCCGCGGGTACGCGTTCGTCGCGCCGGCGTTGCGTCAGGTCGCCGCCGAGCGTCTTCCCCACGCCCTGCGCGCCGTGCTCACCCGGCGGGCCGCCGAGAATCCGGCATCCGACACCGTCGGCGGCCTCGCGGCGCTGCCGCCCACCGGTCAGCAGCGGCGCGCAGCCAACGCGGCGGGACCGATGCCCGACCGCGCGCCGATTCTCCGACCGCTTTCCACCGCCCCGGAGGCCCCCACCCCCGCCGCGCCGACGCGGCCGGCCGACCATGCGCCGGTCCGCCGCCGACTACGCGCGGTCACCGGGGACGACGTTGCGCCGGTGGGAACGAGCGCCCCGACGCCCGTCGGCCGCGCCCGGACGGCGCTTCGCCCCGGCCGCGCCCGGACCGGATTCCGATTACCGGTGACGCCTGCGCCGGGCGACCTGGCCGCCGCGGCCTGACCGCGGCGACCCGGGCGTGACCGTGCACGGGCGGATCGCCCGACGCCGTTGACTAGGATTGGCCCAGTCATGCTGCTACGGGTGCTCGGACCGCTCGAGGTCGAGGTCGACACCGGCGGACCGACCGACCTCGGCGGCCCCCGTCAACGCGCCGTGCTCGCGCTGCTGCTGGCGGCCCGCGGCGAGGTCGTCTCCGTCGGCCGGATGATCGAGTTGCTGTGGCGGGGGGACGCCCCACCACGGGCGATCGTCTCGCTCCAGGCGTACGTCTCGCACCTGCGCCGCGTGGTCGAGCCGACCCGCGAGCGCCGGGCGCCGGCGCGGGTCCTGGTCACCGTGCCACCCGGGTACGCCCTGCGGGTGCCGGCCGACGCCGTCGACGCCAGCCGATTCGAGTCGCTGCTGGCCGAGGCTCGCGCGGTCAGCTCGACCGACCCGGAGCGGGCCCGTCAGCTGCTCCGCGCCGGACTCGACCTGTGGCGCGGCCCGGCGTACGCCGAATTCGTCGGTGAGCCGTGGGCGCAGCCGGAGGTGCTGCGCCTGGAGGAGCTGCGACTGGTCGCCCGGGAGCTGCTGGTCGACGTGACCATGCGCGGCGGCGACCCCGCCGAGGCGGTGCCGGAGGCGGAGCTGCTGACCCGCCAGGCGCCACTGCGGGAGGAGGCGTGGCGGCTGCTGGCCCTGGCGTTGTGGCGCACCGGCCGGCAGGGCGACGCGCTCGCCGCGCTGCGGCGGGCCAGGGCGACCCTGGTGGACCAGCTCGGCCTGGACCCCGGCCCGGCGCTGGTCGAGGTCGAGGCCGCGATCCTGGGCCAACGCCTGGACCTGCTCCCGCCGGCCGCCGCGACGACGGCCGCCGGGGCCGAGCGGCCGGAGGAGACGTTCGTCGGCCGGGAGGCCGAGTTGGCGGCCCTCGGACAGGCAGCCGCCGAGGCGCGGGTTGGTGGCCCGCGTGTCGCGCTGGTCAGCGGGGAGGCGGGCGCCGGCAAGACGCGTCTGCTCAGCCGGTTCGTCGAGGACCTGAACGCCACCGGCTGGCTGGTCGCCCTCGGTCGCTGCCCCGAGGTCGAGGGCGCCCCGCCGGCCTGGGCGTGGGTCGAGGCGCTCCGGCGCCTCGCGCTCCAGGCGCCGCCCGGTGCTCTCGCCCCGGCGCTCGCACCGCTGCTCGACGAGGGCGACGGGGAGGTCGGTGGGGACGTCACCGCCGGCCGGTTCCGGCTGCATCGCGCCGTGGCCGCCTGGTTGGATGTCGCGGCCGCCGGCCGACCGGTCGCCGTCGTACTCGACGACCTGCACGCCGCGGACGCCGAGACGCTGCTGTTGTTGACCAGCGTGGCCGAGACGACGGCGGGCGCGGTGCTGTTCGTCGCGGCGTTACGGCCCGCCGACAACGCCGAACGGCTCGCCGACACCATGGCCGTCCTGGCCCGCCGGTCGCCGCAGCGGATCGCGCTGGGCGGTCTGACGACGCCCGAGGTCGAACGGCTGCTCGGCGCGCTGGCCCGGACCAGCGTCGATCCGGACACCGTCGCCGCGCTGGCCGAACGCACCGGCGGCAACCCCTTCTACGTCCGCGAGTCGGCCCGGTTGCTCGCCGCCGAGGGCACCCTCGTCGCCACCTCCGACGTGCCCGAGGGCGTCCGCGACGTGCTGCGTCGACGACTCGCCCACCTGCCGTCGGCGGCGGTGTCGGTGCTGCGCCTCACCGCGACCGTGGGCCGGGAGGCGGACGTGCGGACCCTCGTCGACGCCTCCGGCGCCGACGAGGGCACCGTCCTGGGCGGGCTGGAAGCCGGACTGAGCGCCGGTCTGCTCACCGAGCCGGCGCCGGGACGGGTCCGCTTCGTCCACGGTCTGGTCTGCGACACCATCTACCGCGACCTGCCGCAGCTACGCCGTACCCGCCTGCACGCCCGGATCGCCGCCGTCACCCGCCGACTCGACCCGGACGACTATCCGGCCCTGGCGTACCACTACTCGCGCGCCGCGTCGACCGACACCGCGCCCCTCGCCGTCGAGTACGCCGTCCGCGCCGCCGAGCTGGCCGAGCGTCGGTACGCGTACGACGCCGCCATCGAACTGCTCGCAAACGCCGTCGACGCGGCCGCGTCGGTGCCCGGGGACCGGGACGCGCTCCGGGTCGACCTGCTGGGCCGGCTGCTGCGCGCCCAGGCCCGGGCCGGCGCGGTGGCCGCCGCCCAGCGGACGCGGACGCGGGCCGTCGACATCGCCATCGCGGCCGGCCGCGACGAGCTGCTCATCGCGGCCTTCACCGCGTGGACCGTGCCGAGCCCCTGGCTGCGCCACGAGTACGGCGCCGTGGACCCCACCGCTGTCGAGCTGCTCACGCGGCTGTTGCGCGCCGACCACTTGGACCCGGTCACCCGGTGCCGGCTGCTCGACGCGCTCGCCACCGAGCTGGACGGGGAAGCGGACCCACGCGGCGTGGCGGCCGGGAGGGAGGCCGTGGCGGTCTCCCGGCGGCTGGATGACCCCGAGCTGCGCGCCCTCGCGCTGGCCGCCCGCGCCCGCACCCTGAACTACGAGTTGGAGGCCCCGCAGCGCCTGGAGCTGGCCCGGGAGCTGCGGGACCTCGCCGACGAGCACGGCCTGGTGACCTGGCGCTGGGTCGCCGAGCAGGTGGTCGGTCACTGCGCCGCCGCGCTCAACGACCCGGAGCAGCTCCGGGCCAGCGTCACGCGGCAGGGGCAGCTGGCCGAGACGTACCAGCTCAAGGAGGCGCAGGTTCTCCACCTGTGTTCCCTGGCCGTGCTCGCACACGTCGCCGGTGACTTCGTGACCGCGCGGAAGCACTACGACGAGGTCGCCGAGCAGATGCGGCGGCAGGGATCGCTGCACGCGGAGGCCTTCCACTACCTTGCCGTGGCGACCCTGCTGATGAGCCAGGGCCGTTTCGGCGAGCACGTGGAGGCGACCCGCAGGATGCGGCCGTCGTTGGGGCCGATCGTGGACGACCTGCTGGCGTTGGCGCTGATCGAGAGCGGCCGGGTGGACGAGGCACGGGCCATGCCGATCGGCCGGCACACCTACCGCCCCGACTACTTCCAGTCGTCCCTGCTGAGCGTACGGGCGATGGTCATCGTGGCCCTGGGTCGGCGGGACCTGGCGCAGCCGGTGATCGACGCGCTGCTCCCGTTCCGTGATCAACTGGCCGGGCTCTCCACCACGGCGGCCGTGGTACGACCGGTCGCGCTGACGCTCGGGGAGCTGTTCCGCCTGACAGGTCGTACCGAGGAGGCCGCGGAACACTTCCGGCTGGCGGCGGCGCTGGCGCGCCGGTGGGAGTCGCCGCACTGGCTGGCCCAGGCGACGGCGGCGCTGGCCGACTGACTCCCTCCTTCCAAGTGGGTTCCAAGTGGCGGCGCGAATGATCGTCGTGTTCGACCCACCGAGTCCGTGGAAAGGGAACCGTGAACCAGACCCACCAGGAAGCGATGGCCGACGTCCGCGACATGTACATGGTGCACATCATGTTCCGTCGCGAGCTCGGCCTGCTCCCACAACTCGTCCGCGGCGTACGGCCCGGCGACGCGAAGCGCGCGGACGTCGTCGGCGCCCACGCCGCGCTCCTGTGCCAGCAGTTGCACCTGCACCACGAGGGTGAGGACCTCTTCCTGTGGCCGCTGCTCGCCGAGCGCGGTGGCGCGGAGGCGGCCGCCGTCGTCCCCGCGATGCAGGCCCAGCACCACGGCATCGAGCAGGCCTACGAGGCGGTCGTCGCGCTGCTCCCCGCATGGCGTCGGACCGGACACGACGGCGCGGCCGTGGCCGACGCCCTGGAGCAGCTCCGGACCGTCGCCGCCGAGCACATGGCCCTCGAGGAGGCCGAGATCCTGCCGCTGGCGCAGCGGTACGTCACCGCGGCCGAATGGGCGAAGCTCGGTGAGCACGGGCTCAACGACACCCCGAAGAAGGACCTGCCGCTGATCTTCGGGATGGCGATGTACGAGGGCGACGCCGCGGTGATCAAGGCGGTGCTCGCGCACGCCCCGCTGCCGGCGCGGCTGCTCATGCCGATCGTCGGACCCCGGCTCTACCGCACGTACGCCAAGCGCGTCCACGGCACGGCCACGCCCCCACGCATCGGCGCGACCGCAAGCTGAACACTTCGCTCGCGGCGAATCGACCGCGCCGACGAGGGGGCGGCGGGGTCGACGCACGCCAATCGGGGTCGGCGATTGGGGGCGCCGGCGACGGACGTCGCCGGGCCGGGGTGGCACCGCGGCGAAGACGCCGCTCCGGGAGGGACGGCAGGCGAAGCCGAGCCGGGAGGGGCGGCAGGCGAAGACGCCGCCGAGCTGGGGTGGCGAGGCGCAGGGGCGACACCTGACCGCGCGGACGCGCGGTCAGGTGTCGGCGAGGAAGGCCAGCGCGCGGGGCCAGAGCGCCGTGGCGGCGTCCGGGGCGTACTCGGTCAGGGCCGGGTCGGTGAACAGGTGACCCACGCCGGGGTAGCGGAACACCGTCAGGTCGGCGCCGGCGGCGGTCATCGCCCGTTGCCACTCGTCGATTTCGTCCGGCGCGTCGTACGGGTCCGGGTCGGCGACGTGCAACTGCACCGGCAACCCGGGCCGCACGACGTCCGGCGCACCGCCGGTGCCGTGCAGCAGGAGGAGGGCGGCGGCGTCGGGGCGTTCGGCGAGCAGCGCCCCGGCCACCCCCGCGCCCATCGAGAAGCCGGCGAGGACCGTCTGCGGCGGCAGGTCGCGCAGCGCGGCGCGGGCCCGGTCGAGCACCAGCTCGTGGCCGATCTTGTCGAGCAGCGCGAAGCCGTCCTCGACGGTGTCGGCGGCGGGCACGCCGTACAGGTCGGGGGTCGTGACCTGGTGCCCGGCGGCGCGCAACCGGTCGGCGGCGGCGCGGACGGCGGGCCGCAGCCCGTACACGGAGTGGAACAGCACGACGTGGCGCATCCGGTCATCCTGCCGCCGCCGGGCCGCCGACCGGCGGGGACACGCGGGGGTGGGCTCAGACCAGCGCCGCCAGCCGGGCGATCAGGGCCGACGGCGGTGGCATCGCGGCGATCTCCTGGCTGACCTGCACGGCGACGGTCCGCAGGGTCTCGTCGGTGAGGAGCCGGGTCAGCGTGCGCGCGGTGATGTCGGCCGGGCGGGACGCGAGACCCGCGCCCCGGCGAGCCACCAGCTCCGCGTTGTGCCGCCGGTCCCCCGGACCGACGGTCGCCAGTTGCGGCAGGCCGGCGGCGAGGGCGCCGAGCGCGCTGCCCGCGCCCCCGTGATGAACCAGCGCCGCGCTCGCCGGCAACGCCTCGTCGAGCGGGATCCAGTCGACGACCCGGACGTTGGCCGGCAACGGACCGGCCGCCGTACGCCGGTCGGGGCGGACCAGCACGATCTCGGCGTCCACGTCGGGCGCGGCCGCGACCACGGCGGGCATCGGGCCCCGGTCGCCGGGGCCGGTCAGCGTGCTGCGGGTGACCAGGATCCGGGGCCGTTCGGCGGGCTCCCGCAGCCAGTCCGGCAGCTCACCGCCGCCCACGTAGGAGGTGTGGCGCAGCGGCCAGCCGTCCTGGGTCGCGACGCTGGGTGGCGCCACGGCGAGGGCGGCGGCCGGGGCGGGCAGCTCGGACAGGCCGTGCCGGCGCAGCGCGGCGCCGAGCCGGACGACGGTGGCGGCGACCAGCTCCCGGCCGTCGAAGAGGCTGTTCTCCTGGCGTACGGCGGGCACGCCCAGCCGTGCGGCGGCGACCGCCCCAGCGACCGCGAACGGCTCGTGCAGCACCAGGTCCGGTCGCCACTGCGTAGCCAGCGTGACGACCGGGTCGGTGAGCTGGTCGTTGAGCGCGCCGAAGAGCAGCCCCGCGCCCCGGGTGTCGGCGGTGCCGGCCATCTCGGCACGGGCGATCAGCGGATGGCGGAGGAAGACCCGCCGGGCGATCCGGCCGAAGTCGAAGCCCGGCGCGATGTCGTGCACGGCCAGTCCGGCGTCGGCGGCGGCCAGGGCGCCGCCGCCGGTGGCCAGCAGCACGTCGTGGCCGGCGTCGCGCAGCGCGACCGCCAGCGGCACCAGGGGGAAGGCGTGCCCGACCAGCGGAGCGGAGACCACCAGCACACGCATGGCGTCGATCCTAGGTCGACACCGGCCGACCCGTTGTCCCGCTGACCGGACGGGGTCAGCTGGCCCGTCGCTGGTCGACGATACGGCGCATCTTGCCCATCGACCGCTCCACCGCGTCCGGGGCGAGCACGTCCACAGTGACGCTCACCCCGATCGTGTTCTTCACCAGCTCCACCAGGGCGGCACCTGCCCGCTCGGCGGCGTCCACGGCCACGTCGGCGCGTCGCTCAACCCGTACGGTGAGGGTGTCCAGCCGGCCCTGCCGGTCCAGGACGCACTGAAAGTGCGGCGAGAGCTGGGGCGTCCGCAGGATCAGCTCCTCGATCTGGGTGGGGAAGACGTTCACCCCCCGCACGATCATCATGTCGTCCGTCCGGCCGGTGATCTTCTCGATCCGGCGCATGGGGCGCGCGGTGCCGGGCAACAGCCGGGTGAGGTCGCGGGTGCGGTAGCGCACGACCGGCATCGCCTGTTTGGTCAGCGAGGTGAGCACCAGTTCGCCCTGCTCGCCGTCGGGCAGCACCGCGCCGGTGACCGGGTCGATGATCTCCGGGTAGAAGTGGTCCTCCCAGAGGTGCAACCCGTCCTTGGTCTCGACGCACTCGGTGGCCACGCCGGGGCCCATCACCTCGGAGAGCCCGTAGATGTCCAGCGCGTGGATGTCCAGGCGCTGCTCCATCTCACGGCGCATGTCCTCGGTCCACGGCTCCGCGCCGAAGATGCCGACCCGCAGCGAGGTGCTGCGCGGGTCGACGCCCTGACGCCGCATCTCGTCGACGATGGCGAGCATGTAACTGGGCGTCACCATGATGATCTCGGGCTCGAAGTCGCGGATCAGCATGACCTGCCGTTCGGTCATGCCACCGGAGACCGGGATGACCGTGCACCCCAACTCCTCGGCGCCGTAGTGGGCGCCGAGGCCGCCGGTGAAGAGCCCGTAGCCGTACGCGACGTGCACCCGGTCGCCGGGTCGTCCGCCGGAGGCGCGGATGGACCGGGCCATCAGCCGGGCCCAGGTGCGCAGGTCGTCGCGGGTGTAGCCGACCACGGTGGGTCGGCCGGTGGTGCCGGAGGACGCGTGCAGTCGGGCCACCTGCTCCCGGGGTACGGCGAACATGCCGAACGGGTAGTTGTCGCGCAGCTCCGCCTTGCCGGTGAACGGGAAACGGGCCAGGTCGGCGAGGTCCCGGCAGTCGTCGGGGTGCGCTCCGACGGCGTCGAAGGCCCGGCGGTAGTGCGGCACGTTGTCGTACGCGTGCCGCAGCGACCAGCGCAGTCGCTCGCGTTGCAGGGCGCGCAGCTCGTCGACGTCGGCGCGCTCGATCGGCTCCAACTCCTGGAGCGCCGGGGTGCGGTCCTGCATCGCGTGCCTCCCTTGGTGCGGCGATCCCGGGTACCGTACGCCCGCCGTCGTCAGCCTGACCGGGCGGTCAGCGGACGGCCGGCAGCCGGTGCAGGGCGTCGACCAGTGGGGCCAGCTCGGGGGTGGCGTGCGCCTCGGCGAGCGCGTCGGTGAGTACCCGGTCGTGGGTGGGTCGGGCGCGGGCGAGCAGCTCGGACCCGGCCGGGGTCAGCTCGGTGTAGATGCCGCGCCGGTCGTCGGCGCAGAGGATGCGGGTCAACAGTCCGCGCTGCTCCAGCCGGGTGACGAGGCGGGTGGTGGCGCTTCCGGAGAGCGCGGCGGCGCGGGCGAGTTGGCTCATCCGCATGTGCCAGCCGTCCTGCCGCGAGAGCGCGTCGAGCACCGTGTACTCGACGACGGACAGCTCGTGGCCGGCCTGCAGCGCCCGTTCCAGGGACGCCTCGATGAGCCCGTGCAGGGCGGCGAGGGTGCGCCAGCCCTGGGCGCGGATCTCGACCGCGTCGTCGGCGATGCCCATCTCGGCCTCCTCGATGTGATCTGACCTGGAGCCCAGGCTACCACGCTTGCGCTTATATAGAGCGTGTGCAAGCATCTCGTTGTCAACGCGTGTAGTTGCACACGCTGCACATCCGACCCCTCCCCGATGGGATGACCATGTCCGCACGCCAACAGTCCCTGCCGCCCGGCCTGATCGCGCTGGCCATCGGCGCCTTCGGTATCGGCCTCACCGAATTCGTCATCATGGGATTGCTGCCCGAGGTGGCCGCCGACTTCGCGGTCACCGAGCCGGTCGCCGGCTGGCTGATCTCCGGCTACGCGCTCAGCGTGGCCGTCGGCGGAGTCGCCCTCACCGCGGCGGTCACCCGACTGCCCCGTAAGCCCGTACTGCTCGGCCTGATGGTGCTCTTCATCGTCGGCAATCTCCTCTCCGCCGTCGCGGGGAACTATCCGGTGATGATGGCCGGTCGCGTCGTCGCCGCGCTCTGCCACGGCGCGTTCTTCGGCATCGGCGCCGTGGTGGCCGCCGGCCTGGTCGCGCCGGCCCGTCGCGCCGGCGCCATCGCCATGATGTTCGCCGGACTGACCATCGCGAACGTGCTCGGCGTACCCTTCGGCACCTTCCTCGGGCAGCACTTCGGCTGGCGCTCCACGTTCTGGGCGATCACCGCCATCGGCGTGGTCGCCCTGATCGGGTTGGCCGTGCTCATCCCGGCCCGCGACACCGCCGACACCGACCGCCCCGCCGGCGGCCTGCGCGGCGAGCTGGGAGCCTTCACCCACACCCAGGTCTGGCTGTCGCTGGTGATCACCGTCCTCGGCTTCGGCGGGATGTTCGGCGCGTTCACCTACATCGCCTACACCCTCACCGAGGTCAGCGGCTTCGCCAGCGGCACGGTGCCGTGGCTGCTCGTCCTCTTCGGGGTGGGCCTCTTCGCCGGCAACCTGCTCGGTGGCCGGGCGGCCGACCGGTCGCTGTCACGCACGCTGGTCACCGTCCTGGCGGCGCTCACCGTGGTCCTCGTCGGCTTCGCGCTGACCGCGACGAGCCCGACCCTGACCATCGTCGCGCTGGTGCTGATGGGTGGGTTCGGCTTCGCCACCGTCCCGCCGCTGCAGATGCGGATCATGCACTACGCCCGCCAGGCACCGACCCTGGCGTCCGGCGCGAACATCGCCGCGTTCAACCTCGGCAACGCGCTGGGCGCCTGGATCGGCGGGGTGACCATCGCCGCCGGGTTCGGCTACACCTCGCCGATCTGGGCCGGCGCCGCGCTCACCCTGGCCGGGCTGCTGGTCCTCGTCGGGGCGCTGCGGCTGGCTCGGCGGAGCGAGCCGGCACCGACGGCCGACACGGAGGTGGCGGAGACGGCGGCCTGACCGCCGGGACGACGACGCCGGGTCGGGCGGTTGCCTGACCCGGCGTCACCTCGATCATCGCCCTGCCATCTTCTCGCAGTTGCAAAAGATGTGCAACAAGGTCTGGACAACACTCCGGTGCTGTAACTAGCCTTTTTCTTATGAGTCCTTACATCACCGATCCCTGGGCATGGCAGGAGAGCTGGGACCGCCAGCAGGAGGCGTACCTGCCGGACCGGGAACACCGCTTCACCGCCATGCTCGACACCGTCGACGCGGTCGTCGACGGTCGACCGCCGCGCGTGCTCGACCTGGCGGGTGGCACCGGGACCATCTCGCTGCGCACGCTGGCCCGCTTCCCCGACGCCGAGGTGACCCTGGTCGACCTCGATCCGGCGCTGCTCGCCATCGCCCGCGCCTCGCTCGGCGGACGCGCCACGATCGTCACCGCCGACCTCGGCGCCCCCGACTGGCACGCCGCGCTCCCCCATCGCGACTACGACGCCGTCCTCACCGCCACCGCCCTGCACTGGCTGCCGGCCGACCGGCTCGGGCAGCTCTACGCCGAACTGCGCGACGTGCTGCGCCCGGGCGGCGTCCTCGTCAACGCCGACCACATGCCCGACGACGCGCTGCCGGCGCTGACCAAGCGGCTCCTGGATCGGGCACGTGACCGGCGCGAAGCCCGCTACGCCGCCGGCTCGACGCTGTCCTGGTCGGACTGGTGGGCCCGCGCCGGCGCCGACCCGGCGCTCGCCCCGCTGGTCGCCCAGCGGCAGACGATCTATCCGAGTGGGCACAGCCCCGAGTGGACCCCGCCGGTCTCCTGGCACCTGACCGCCCTCACGGCGGCCGGCTTCGACCAGGTCGGCACCCTCTGGCGAGGCGGCGCGGACGCCGCCGTCGCGGCCGTACGCTGAGGCTGACACGCGCGGCCGCCGGCGTCCGTGAGCCGTACGCGGACACCGCCGGCGGCGGCAGTACGCTGAGAACCCGTGGCAGAGCCGCTGGACCCGCGCACCGACCCAGACGTCGACCTCCGGGTGCCCGCCGACCGGGGTGAGCTGACCGCGCACCCCGCGGCGATCGTCGCCGCCATCGCGGCGGGCGGCGTGCTCGGCGCGCTGGGCCGGGCCGGGCTGCAACACCTCGCTCCGCACGCGTCGACCGGCTTCCCGTGGGCGACGTTCGCCGTCAACACGTCCGGCTGTCTGCTGATCGGCGTGCTGATGGCGGTGCTCGGGCACCTCGGCGGCGGGCACCCCCTCGCGCGCCCGTTCCTCGGGGTCGGGATTCTCGGCGGCTTCACCACGTTCTCCACCTACGCGGTCGACATCCAGCAGGCGCTGGTCGCGGGCGCCGCGGGCACCGCGCTGACCAACCTGGCCGCGACGCTGCTCGGGGCGCTCGTCGCGGTCGCGCTGGGTGACGCCGTCACCGCCCGACTGCTGAGCGGCGCGGCGGCCCGATGACCGTCCTGCTGATCGCCCTGGGCGCGGCCGTCGGCGCTCCCCTGCGCTACCTCGCCGACCGGGCCGTGCAGTCCCGGCACACCTCGGCGTTCCCCTGGGGCACGTTGACCGTCAACGTGGTGGGCTCGCTGCTGCTCGGCGCTCTCGTCGGCGTACCGGCGGGTCCGGCGGTCAGCGCTCTCGTCGGCACCGGATTCTGTGGGGCGCTGACCACCTACTCGACGTTCAGCTACGAGACGCTGCGGCTGGCCAGGGGCGGTCGCCGGCTGTTCGCGCTGGCCAACGTGGCGGGCAGCGTCGCCGCCGGGCTCACCGCGGCCAGCGCCGGCTACGCCCTGACCCACGCCCTGACGGCCTGACCCGCAAGGAAGGGCCCGTTACTAACGCTATGCGTTAGTAACGGGCCCTTCCTTGCAAACACCCAGCACACCCCCGGACCAGGAGCGCGACGGCGAGCACCCCGAGGGTATATACGCGAGGTATACCCTCGGTGTAGTCTCCTGGGCATGAGCGTGCCACTGACCCTGCTCGGTCTCCTCGAACGAGAACCCAGCCACGGCTACGACCTGAAGCGCGACTACGACGCCTTCTTCGGCCGGGGCAAGCCACTGCCGTTCGGCCAGGTCTACTCGACCCTCAGCCGGCTCGCCCGGGACGGAAAGGTGGTGATCAGCGACGTCGCACCCGGCGCGGGGCCCGACCGCAAGCGCTACATCATCACCGACGTCGGTGCGACCGAGGTCGAGCAGTGGTTGACCCAGCCCGTCGACCCGGAGCCGCACCTACAGACGGTGCTCTTCGCCAAGGTCGTCCTCGCGCTGATGCTGGACCGGCCGGCCGCCGACTACCTCGACACCCAGCGCAGGGCGCACCTGCACCGGATGCGCGAGCTGACCGAGATCAAGCGCGCCGGCAACCTGGTCGACGCGCTCCTGGCCGACCACGGCCTCTACCACCTGGAGGCCGACCTCCGGTGGATCGAGATGACCGGCGCCCGACTGGACGCCCTGCGCAAGGAGGTGCGGCCATGAGCGTCGTCATCGAAGCCCGTAACGTGACGTTCGCCTTCGGACAGACGCCCGCCCTGCGGGGTGCAACCATCAGCGTCGACACCGGCGAGATCGTCGCGATCATGGGGCCCAGCGGCTCGGGCAAGTCCACCCTGCTGCACTGCCTGGCCGGCATCCTGGTGCCCGACTCCGGCGCGATCCTCTTCGACGGGGCACGCGTCGACGCCATGGACGAAAGCCGGCGCAGCGGTCTGCGCCGGGACCGGTTCGGCTTCGTGTTCCAGTTCGGCCAACTCGTCCCCGAGCTGACCGCCGTGGAGAACGTCGCGCTGCCGTTGCTGCTCGACGGCGTACACCGCAAGCAGGCGCTGCCGAAGGCGAGCGCCTGGTTCACGCGCCTCGGCCTGGACGGCCTGGAGCAGCGCCGCTCCGGCGAGCTCTCCGGCGGGCAAGCGCAACGCGTCGCCCTGGCCCGCGGCCTGGTCGCCGAGCCGCAGGTGCTCTTCGCCGACGAGCCGACCGGCGCGCTCGACTCGCTCACCGGCGAACAGGTGATGGACCTGCTGGTCAGCTCCGCCCGCGAGCAGGGCACCACAGTCATCCTGGTGACCCACGAGGCGCGGATCGCCGCGTACGCCGATCGCGAGGTCATGGTCCGCGACGGGCGCGTGAACGCGCCGGAACGGATCGCCTCATGATCCGCTTCGGCCTCCGCCTCGCCGTGGCCGGTGGCCGGGAGGCACTCACCCGCCTGCTCGTCATCGCCGCCGCCGTCGCGATCGGCAGCGGGCTGCTGCTCACCACCCTGGCCGGGGTCAACGCCGTCAACGCCCAGCTCACCCGGTACGCCTCGATGTATCCCAACGCCTCGGCCGGCGACGTCGACCCGCTGTGGTGGTCGACCCGTCAGGACTACTTCCGTGGCAAGCAGATCATCCGCATCGACGTCGCCGCGACCGGCTCGACGTCGCCCACCCCGGTCGGCGTCCCGACCGTCCCCGGCTCCGGGGAGTTCTACGCCTCGCCCGCGTTCCGCGATCTGCTGGCCGCCCACCCGGCCGCCGAACTGGGCGACCGCTACCCGGGGCGTAACCTCGGCACGGTGGGTCCGGCCGCGCTGACCTCGCCGGACACCCTGCTCATCATCGTGGGCGGCACCCCCGACCAGGTCGCCGCTCTGCCCGCCGCCAAGCAGGTCACCAGCGTCGGCGACACCCCCGCCCTCCCCGAGACCACGGTGGACCTCATCCTGGGCGTGATCGCCGGCGGGTTGCTGTTCCCGGTGCTGATCTTCATCGGCACCGCCACCCGGCTCAGCGCCGCCCGCCGGGAGCAGCGCTTCGCCGCGATGCGCCTGGTCGGCGCGACGCCCCGGCAGATCTCGACGGTCGCCGCCGTGGAGGCGACCGCCGCCGCCCTCGCCGGCACCGCCGTCGGCTTCGGTCTGTTCTACGCCTTCCGCGACCCGCTCGCGGGCATCCCGTTCACCGGCATGCCGTTCTTCCCCAGCGACATGTCCCTGGGCGTGCTGAACATCCTGCTGGTGGCGCTCGGCGTCCCGGCCGGCGCGGCGCTGGCGGCCCAGATCTCGCTGCGCCGGGTCCGGATCTCGCCGCTGGGCGTCACCCGACGGGTCACTCCCCGCGCCCCACGCGCGTACCGGCTGATCCCGATGGTGCTCGGCGTCGCCGTGCTGCTCTTCGCCCTCGGCTTCAAGCCCGCGACGTCCGACGGCCAGACCGCGGTGTTCCTGCCCGGCCTGCTGCTCATCATGGCCGGCCTGGTCCTCGCCGGTCCCTGGCTGACGATGGTCGGCGCGCGGGTGATGGCCCGGTACGCCAACCGTCCCGCCACGCTCATCGCCGCGCGACGTCTCGCCGACAACCCGAAGGCCGGGTTCCGGGCGATCAGCGGCATCATGCTCGCGCTGTTCGTGACGAGCGTGGCCGTCGGCGTGATCACCACGATCGTCGCCAACCGTGGTCCGGCGCCGGTGGGCTCGACCGACGCGGGCACGGTGAACACCGTCTTCGACGAGAAGGCGCAGTCGGTGCCCGACACGCTCTTCGCCGACCTGCACGCGATCAGCGGTGTGCGGTCGGCGACCGCCATCCGGGAGAACCCGGCGCCCACCGGCTCCGGCGAGGTCGGGGTGATCGCGTGCGCCGACCTCCCGAGCGCGTACGGCCGGTGCGCCGAAGGCGCGAGCGTCATCGAGGTGCCGATGGGCCTCAGCCGCTGGCGGGAGTCGGCATCGCCCGCGACGGTCTGGCCCGCCGCCTCGCTCACCCTCGACGACCTCCAACGGCTACCGGTGTTGTCGGTGGTCGTCGGCACGGACGGGTCCGCCACCGCCATCGAGGGCGTCCGCACCGTGCTGGAGGTCGCCTTCCCGACCTTCTGGGTGGGGCCGAACGTGCCCGGCGACTTCGAGTCGGACTTCGCCGACACGCTGCGCGGCTGGGAACAACTGGCCAACGTGATCATCGTGGCCAGCCTCGCGCTCGGCGGGTGCAGCCTCGCGGTCAGTGTGATCGGCGGTCTCACCGAACGCCGTCGACCGTTCAGCCTGCTACGCCTCAGCGGCGCCCCGGTACGGGTCCTGCGCCGGGTGGTGGCGCTGGAGAGCGCCGTACCGATGCTCGCCGTCGCCGCCGTCGCCATCGGGATGGGACTGCTCGCCGGGCACCTGTTCCTGCGGGCGCAGATGCACTACACGCTCGTCGCGCCGCCGCCGCGCTTCGCTCTGATCGTCGTCGTCGGCCTGGCTGCCTGCCTGGGCGTCATCGCCTCGACCATGCCGCTGTTGGAACGCGTCACCGGCCCGGAGACGGCCCGCAGCGAGTGAGCGTCAGGACCCGGTGGCCACCGCGATCGCCCCGTGCCCGTGGTGGTGGTGATGGTGGTGGCCAACCGGGTCGTCGGGGTGGTCGTGCGGTTGCTGCGGGCGGCCCACCTTGTCGGCGAAGCCGGGCATCAGGACCCGGTAGGCGCAGGTGTCGCAGTTCATCCGGATGTCCCCGCCCAGCGCCTCGTCGTAACGTTCGCGCACCAGGTCGGCGAGGGCGTCGCAGTCGCCGATCACGTCGGCGACGCGGACGTCCAGGTTGGGGTGGGCGGCGGCGAACTCGGCCGACTGGGCGACGATCCGGTCGGGCAGCACCCCGGCGAACAGGAAGTACGGCGCGACGACGATCCGCCGCGCGCCGAGCCGGCGCAGCCGTTCCAGCACCGCCGGCACGGACGGTTCGGCGAGGGAGATGAACCCGGGCTCGACGCCCGCGTACCCGCGCCCCTCCCAGAGCAGCCGGGCGACCTTGGCGACCTCGGCGTTGGCGTCCGGGTCGGTGGAGCCGCGCCCGATGAGCGCCACCCAGGTACCGGCCCGGTCGGCGTCCGCCGACGTGGTGCCCGCCAAGGCGGCGTCGATGCGCTCCTCGAGGGCCGTGTGCAGCAACGGGTGAGGGCCGAGCGGACGCCCGTAGCGGTACGTCAACCCGGGGTGCCGCTGCTGTTCACGGGCCATCGCGGCCGGGATGTCGCCCTTGCCGTGCCCGGCGCCGGTGAGCACCAGCGGCAGCGCGACCAGGTTCCGGTGACCGCGCCCGACGAGCGTGCCGACCGCGTCGGTGAGCGGCGGACGGGACAGCTCGATGAAACCGCCCTCCACGTCGCCGATCTCACCCCGACGGCGGACCCGCTCGACGAGCGCGGCGAACTGGTCGACCCCGGCCGCGCTGCGCGTGCCGTGCCCGACGATGACCAACCCGGTCATGACCTCTCCTCGCTGTAGAGCAGGGCATTGAGGGCGGCGGCGGCGACCGCCGAGCCGCCCTTCTCGCCCACGTTGGACACCCCGGGCAGGCCGCTGGCCCGCAGCGCCGCCTTCGATTCGGCCGCGCCCACGAAGCCGACCGGCAGGCCGACGACCAGCGCCGGGGCGGCGTCCAGGGTGAGTAGTTCGACGAGCGCGGTCGGCGCGCAGCCGACCACCCAGACCGCGCCGGGGCCGACCCGGTCCAGGGCGATCCGCACGGCCGCCGCCGAGCGGGTGATGCCGGCCGCGCGGCCCAGCTCGGCGGCGGCCGGCTCGGCGACCGGGCAGACGAGTTCCAGTCCGGCCCGGGTGATGCCGGCGGCGACCATCGCCACGTCCGTCACCACGGGTGCGCCCGCGCGCAGCGCGGCCAGCCCCGCCTCCAGGGCCACCTCGTCGCAGACCAGCTCGTCGACGTACGCGAGGTCGGCGCTGGCGTGCACCACCCGCTCGGTAACCGCCCGGGTCAGTGGTGGCAGGTGCGACAGGTCGACGCGCTCGCGCAGGATGCGGTACGACTCGACCTCGATGGGATGCACCGTCCGGCTCATCGGGCTCCTTCCCAGGGCTCGGTCACGCGGATCGCGTCGACCGGGCAGATCTCCAGGCACTCCAGGCAGCCGGTGCACCGGTCGGCGCGTACCGTGAGGCCGCCGGCGACCGGCCTGATCGCGTGCGTGGGGCAGGTCAGCAGGCACGCGCCGCAGCCCTGGCAGGCGTCGATGGTCACGAGCGCCACCGGTACCCCCGGGGTGTGACCATCCGCCCGGCGACCAGCCGGGTGTCGCTGTTGCCCACCACCACCACGCTGTACATGTCGACGATGGCCGCGTCGAGCGTGGCCACCGTCGCGAGGTGCACCCGCTCGCCGGGGCGGCTGGCGTTGCGCACCACCCCGACCGGGGTGTCCGGCGGCCGGTGCGCGGCGAGGATGCCGAGCGCCTTGCCGAGCTGCCAGTCGCGGGCGCGGCTGCGCGGGTTGTAGAACACCGTCACGAAGTCACCCTCGGCGGCGGCGCTCACCCGCCGCTCGATGACCTCCCACGGAGTGTGCAGATCGGACAGACTGACGTAGGCGTGGTCGTGCCCGAGTGGCGCGCCGAGCAGCGCCCCGGCGGCGAGGGCGGCGGTCACCCCGGGCACGCCCACCACGTCGATCCGCTCGTCGGCGTACTCCAGGGCGGGGCTCGCCATCGCGTACACCCCGGCGTCGCCGGACCCGATGAGCGCGACCGCGCGGCCGGCGGCGGCCTCGGCCACGGCGGCCCTGGCCCGCGCCTCCTCCGCGCCGAGCGAGCTGGCGAGCACCCGGGTGCCCGGCCGCAGCACGTCGCGGACCTGGTCGACGTACTGGTCCAGGCCCACCACCACGGCCGCGCGGCGCAGCTCCGCCACCGCCCGGGGAGCGCGCAGGTCGGCCGCGCCCGGCCCGAGACCGACGACGGCGAGCCGGCCGCGCGGCGCGTGCCGCGCCACCGCCACGGTCGCCATCGCCGACGCGGTCTTGCCCACCAGCAGCGTCGCGTCGCCGGCCCGGCCGTCCGCGCCGAGCAGGGCCGCGGCCTCCGCGACGCTCGGCGTGCCGACCGCCGCCCGGACCACCTCGCTGGGGTGCGGCACGTCGACCGCGGCGAGGCGCGTCGCGGGCCAGGTCACCAGGGGTACGCCGAGCGCGTCGGCGGTGCTGCGGATGCCCGCCTCGTCAGCCTTGATGTCGGCGCTGGCCAGGCAGCTCAGGCTCGCCGGGTCGACGCCGGCCTCGGCCAGCACCCGGTGCAGCAGTTCGGCCACCTCGGCGGCCGGTACGCCCCGACTCGCCCCGACACCGGCGACCAGCGACGGCGGTCGCAGCACGGCGGTCCGCGCGTCGATCGGCACCACCCGATCGGTGACCAGCAGTCGGTAGTGACCGCCGGTCGCCTTCTCGTCGGCCGCGCTGCCGGTGACGCCCTCGTCGAACGCGCCTTCGACGAACGCGCCTTCGACGAACGCGCCTTCAACGGCCACGCCTTCGACGGACGTGGCCCCGGGGTGGCCGGCATGGCCGGCGCCGGCCTCGGGCTGGACGACGCGCACGTTCGGTGGCAGGGCGGGTAGCGGCCAGGCGGCGTCGGCGACCAGCTCGACCGGCTCACCGTCCAGGATGGCCCGGGACACCGCGGCGACCGCGCCCCGCACGGGCCAGCCGAGGGTGTCCAGCCCGGGCAGCCCGACCGCGTCGGTGGCGGTGGTGACCACCGGTTGGGCGTCCAGTAGCGCGCCGACCCGCTCGGCGAGGTCGTTGCCGCCGCCGGCGTGACCGCCCAGCAGCGCCACCGAGTGCCGGGCCGCCTCGTCGACGACCACCACGGCCGGGTCGGTGCGCTTGTCGCCGAGCAGCGGCGCGAGGACGCGTACCACCGCGCCGGTGGCCAGGAACGCGACCACCGCGTCACATTCCGCCCAGGCGGCGCGTAGCGCGTCGGCGACGCCGTCGCCCTCGACCAGCCGGGCGTGCGGCCAGGCGGCGGCCAGGATGTCGGCGTGCCGCCGACCGGCGGCGGTGGCCGCCACCAGGCCGATCCGCGCCGGAGTGTTGTCGTTCACGGGCGCTCCCCGGTGAGGACGACCACCGGGTTGGTGGCCGCGAGACGGATCGACCCGCCGGGCAGGTCGGCGAGGCGGGCGGCGGCGAGCTGGCTGCCCTCGACCCGGTAGCCGGCGGCGCGCAGCAGCGCCACCGCCGGCGCGACGCGATCCAGCGCGGCCAGGGTGAGCACGATCCGCTCGGGGCGGCGGGCCACCACGGCGGCGAGGACGTCGACGCCGCCGCCACCCACGAAGACCGCGTCCGGTTCGGGCAGACCATCAAGCGCCGTCGGGGCACGCCCGACGACGATCCGGACGTCGACGGCGTGCGTGGCGGCGTTCTCCCGAATCGTCGCGGCGGACGCCGGGTCCTGCTCGACGGCGAGCACGGCCGCGCCGAGTAGCGCGCACTCGATGCCGACCGAGCCGCTGCCCGCGCCGACGTCCCAGACGAGGCGACCCAGCCGGGGGCGCAGCCGCGCGACGACCAGGGCACGCACCTCCGACTTGGTGATCATCGAGTCGCGGTGGGCGTACCGGCTCTCCGGCAGCGCCCAGCCGCCGACCGGCGCGGCGGCCGGCTGGTTGTCGACGCGCATCCCACCGACCGCGACGGGTTCGGGAGCTGGCGCGGGCACGGCCCGCGCGGGCGCAGACACGGGCACGGCTGGCTCGGACACGGCGGGCACGGGCACGGCGGGCACGGGCACGGCGGGCACGGGCACGGCGGGCTCGGACACGGCGACGCTGAGCAGGACGTGTGGGTCGGGCCAGGTGCCGGCGGCGGCTTGCGCAGGGCTCATCTCCCGCACCCGTTCGGCGTCGGTGCCGAGGTTCTCGGCGACCAGCAGGCGTCGGGACCAGCCGACGAGGCCGGCGCCCACTTCGGCGGCCCCGGCCCCCGGCGCGGTGAGGACCGCGACCAGCGGCAGCGCCCGGCAGGCGTTCAGCGCCGGTCGGAGGTCGCGGCCGTGCGCGGTCACCACGGCCGCGCCGTCCCAGGACAGTCCGGCGCGGGCGAACGCGGCGGCCACACTGGACACCGCCGGCACCACCCGCAGCGGCAGCCCGGCCGCGCGCAGCCGCCGGACGATCCCGAACAGGCCGGGATCGCCGCTGGCCAGCACGACGGCCGGCACCCGGGCGTCGACGGCGTCGGCCAACCGGCGCAGGGCCGGGGCGAGCGGTCCGAGGACGATGGTCTGCGCGCTCCCCGGTACGGGCACCGCGGCCAGGTGCCGGGCCGCCCCGACCACCAGTCCCGCGCCGGCCAGCGCGGAGGCGAGGGCGGGATGCGGCGGCGCCCCGGCGGCGTCGAGCCCGACCACGGTCACCAGCGCGTCCGGGGATGCCACCGTCGCCGTCGCTTCGCTTGAGGTCACTCCGCCCACCAGCGCGTCCGGGGCGCTCATCGCGGCCACCGGCCGGACGAGGCGACGACCCGCGCGCCGGCGAAGTCGACCATCGCCACGTCCACGGTGACCGTCGGCCCGGCGAAGCGTCGTAGCACCGCCTGGACCCGTTGGCAGAGCAGGTCCCCGGCCGCACCGAGCAGGCCGGCCGCCTCCCACAGCTCGTACGCGTGCCGCCCGGTGTTGGCCTCGGTCACGGCGGCGACGAGCGCCGGATCGCCACCGGCGTCGGCGGTCACCGCGCCGAGCAGGGACAGGTCCACCGTGGAGCGGGTGTAGTGGGTCATCAGAATGCCGGCGGCGAGCTTGGCGAGCTTGCCGGCCATGCCGACGAAGACCACGCCGGTCATCGCGTCCTCGACGGCGGCGCTCACCGCCGCGCCGGTGAAGTCGCCCACCTCGACGAAGCACACCTCGGGCAGGTCGGGCAGCAGCGCGCGGGCGGCCCGCTCGGTACGCCCACCGGTGCACAGCACCACGGTCCGCTCGCCCTGGGCGGCCATGACGTGCACGGCCTGCACCACGCTGGCCCGCCAGGAGGCGGTGGAGAAGGGCCGGACGATTCCGGTGGTGCCGAGGATCGAGATGCCGCCGAGGATGCCGAGCCGCCGGTTGGTGGTCTTGCGGGCCATGATCTCGCCCCGGGGCACGCTGATGACCACGCGCACACCGACCTCGGTGAGGTCGACGACCTCGGCCACCGCCTCGCCGATCATCCGGCGGGGCGTGTCGTTGATGGCCGGTCCGCCGACGGCGAGCCCGAGGCCGGGTTTGGTGACGGTGCCGACGCCGGTGCCGCCGGCCAACCGCAGCCCAGGGGCGTCCGTGTAGTCCACGGTGGCGGTCAGCTCGGCGCCGTGGGTGACGTCCGGGTCGTCCCCGGCGTCCTTGACCACGACCGCCTCGGCGCGCACCGGTGGGCTGCCGGTCACCTCGCAGCGTTCCACCGGGAAGCGCACCCGTCGCCCGGCGGGCAGGCCGATCTCCACCTCAGGTTGGATTTCGCCGGTGACCAGGGCGGTGACCGCCGCCTTGGCCGCCGCGGTCGCGCACGCGCCGGTGGTCCAGCCGGTCCGTAGCGCGGTGGGCCGGACCTTCGCCGTACGCGGCAGGTCCGGCTCGCGCAGCGGCGGTTCGGCGTACGTCATGGGGTTTCTGTCTCTCCGGCGCGGGCGCGGCGCAGCTCGGCGCGGGCGGCCGGTTCGGCGCGACGGAAGGTGTGGAAGTGCCCCGGGTGGTAGAGGTGCGAGCGGGTGCCCGTCGCGGCGAGGGCCGGGCCGACCAGGAACAAGGTGTGTTTCCACAGCTTGTGCCGCTTGACGGTGGCCTCCAGGGTGCCGACCGTGCAGCGCACGACCAGCTCGTCGGGCCAGGTGGCCTGGTACGCCACGACGGCCGGAGTGTCCGCCGGGTAGCCGCCGGCCAGCAGTTCGGCCTGCACCTGCCCGGAGCGGGCGGCGGAGAGGAACAGCGCCATGGTGGTGCCGTGCCGGGCGAAGTCGCGGACCCGCTCGCCGGGCGGCATGGGGGTCTTGCCGCCTTCGAGGCGGGTGAGGATCACCGACTGGGCGACCTCGGGCACGGTCAGTTCCCGCCCGACGATCGCGGCCACGGCGGTGAACGACGACACCCCGGGGACGATCTCGACGGCCAGGTCGAGCGCCCGGCACAGGTCCAGTTGCTCCTGCACCGCGCCCCAGAGGGCCGGGTCGCCGGAGTGGATGCGCGCCACGGTCAGCCCCTGCGCGGCGGCCCGCTCGTAGAGCGGCAACACCCCCTCGATGGGCAGTTGCGACGAGTCGACGACCTTCGCGTCGGGGCGGGCGTGGTCGAGCACGTCGGCGTGCACCAGGCTGGCCGCCCAGATCACGACGTCCGCCGTGGCGATCACGCGGGCGGCCCGCAGGGTCAGCAGGTCCGCCGCGCCCGGGCCGGCGCCGACGAACCACACCTTGCCGTCGCTGGTCACAGTTTTCCTCCTCGGTACGCGCGCCGGGCGGGGACCAGCAGCGTGGACAGGTACGGCAGGTCGGGCCCGGCGTCGTCGACCGGGCCGATCCGTTCGCCGGGCAGGCCCAGGGCGCGCCCGAGCACCGCGTCGGGAAGGCGGTCCTGCCGGCGTAACTCGGCCAGCAGCTCGGGGTGCCGTCGCCAGCCCTTGTAGACGACCACGGTGCCCGGCCCGGCGAGGGCGTCGGCGAACGGCGCGAGGCCGGCGGTGGCCGGCAGCAGCGTGAGCGGTTCGCGTCCCTCCACGAGCGGGGTGCCGCTGCGCGCGGCCAGCTCCTGCATGGCGGTGACGCCGGGCACCGTCGCCACCCGCACGGCGGGGCGCAGGGCCCGCACGCTCTGCGCCAGGTAGCCGAAGGTGGAGTAGACGTTGGGGTCGCCGATGGTGGCGAAGGCCAGCGATCGCGCGCCCGCGTCGATCGCCTCGACGACCGTCCCGGCGGCCTCGTCCCAGGCCGCCGTGCGGCGGGCGGTCACCCCACCTCGATCGTCGAGGGCGAACGGCAGCCGGCGCAGCCGGTCCGCCGCGACGTAGGCCCGGACGGTCGCCTCGGCCCGTCCGGCGTCCGCGCCCGGCGGCGTCGGACCGGTCGTCGCGCTGGTCTCGGCCCGGTCCGCCATCACGGGTACGAAGACCACGTCGGCCTCGCGCAGGACCCGCACCGCCTTGACGGTGAGCAGTTCCGGGTCGCCCGGTCCGACGCCGACGCCGGTCAGCGTGGCGGTCATCGGGCCGCCTCGACCAGCCGGCGGGCCGCCGCGGGGTGCCCGGCCCAGTGGGTGTGCAGGTAGGAGGCGTGCACCCGACCGTCGACGAAGCCGTGCTCGGTGTCGTTCCAACGCCACGCCGGCGCCTTGCCGTGTCCGGGGTCGGTGGTGGTGCGGTGGAACTCGTGGCCGCGTACCGGCTCGCCCGTCCGGGCCACCGGTGAGTCGGTGACGGCGACGGCCTCGCGGTAGCCGAGGGTGAGCCGGCCGGTCATCTGGGCGGTCAGGTCCAGCCGCCCGCACATGGGTACGCCGTCCAGGGACCGCCCGAGGTAGAGCAGCCCGGCGCACTCGGCCACGATCGGCCCGTCGAAGTCGGCCAGCTCGGCGCGGAGCGTGCCGTTGCCCGCGAGGGCCTCGGCGTACGCCTCGGGGAAGCCGCCGCCGATGACCACCGCCCGGGTGCCGCTGGGCAGCGCCGGGTCGCGCAGCGGGTCGACGGTGACGATGTCCGCGCCGGCAGCCGTGAGGAGTTCGGCGGTCTCGGCGTACGAGAAGGTGAAGGCCGGACCACCGGCGAGCGCGACCCGTGGCCGCCCGACGCCGGCCGGCCCGCCGACGGCCTGGACCGGGTCCCAGGCCGGGGCGGTCAGCGGCCCGGCGCTGCGGGCCAGGTCGAGGACGGCGTCGAGGTCGACGGTGGCCTCGACCAGTTCGGCGAGCGCGGTGACGATGGCGAGCGATTCGGGGGTCCGTTCGGCGACCGGTACCAGCCCGAGGTGCCGGGCCGGCGCGGCGACCTCGGCGGCGCGGGTGACGGCCCCGAGCACCGGTACGCCCACCTCGGCGAGGGCGTCGCGCAGCAGCGTCTCGTGCCGGGGCGAGCCGACCCGGTTGAGGATCACGCCGCCGATCCGCACGGCGGGGTCGAACGCGGCCATGCCGAGGGTCAGCGCCGCGGCGGAGCGGCCCTGCGCGGTGGTGTCCAGCACCAGCAGCACGGGCGCGTCGACGAGCCGGGCGACGTGTGCCGTGGAGGCGAAGTCGCGCCGGCCCACCGCGCCGTCGTGCAGGCCCATGACGCCCTCCACCACGGCGATGTCGGCGGGCGTGGGGACGCTCGCGCCGTGCCGCAGCAGGCCGGCGATCCGCTCGGCCCCGACCAGGAACGGGTCGAGGTTGCGACCGGGCCGGCCGGCGGCGAGGGCGTGGTAGCCGGGGTCGATGTAGTCCGGGCCGACCTTGTGCGGGCTGACCGTGAGGCCGCGTCGACGCAGCGCGGCGAGCAGCCCGGTGGCGACCGTCGTCTTGCCGTGGCCGCTGGCCGGCGCGGCGACCACCACCCGGGGCAGCGACAACGGTTCGGCGGGGGCGATCACCACTCGATGCCCTTCTGACCCTTCTGACCGGCGTCCATCGGGTGCTTGACCTTGGTCAGCTCGGCGACCAGGTCGGCGGCGGCGACCAGGCGCGGGTCGGCGTCGCGACCGGTGATGACGACGTGTTGGAAGCCGGGCCGGTCGGCGAGGGTGGCGACCACCTCGTCGACGTCCACCCAGCCCCACTTCATCGGGTAGGTGAACTCGTCCAGCACGTACAGCCCGTAACGCTCGGCGGCCAGGTCCCGCTGGATCTGCCGCCACCCCTCCAGGGCGTCGGCGGCGTGGTCGGCCTCGCCGCCGCGCTGGATCCAGGACCAGCCCTCACCCATCTTGTGCCAGGCGACCGGCGCGCCCTGGCCGGTACGCTCGTGCACCTCGCCGAGCGCCCGGAAGGCGTTCTCCTCCCCGACCCGCCACTTGGCGCTCTTGACGAACTGGAAGACTCCGATCGGCAGGCCGGCCGTCCAGGCCCGCAGCGCCAGCCCGAAGGCGGCCGTCGACTTCCCCTTCATCTGTCCGGTGTGGACGGCGAGCAGCGGCCGATTCCGCCGCTGCCGCGTCGTCAACCCGTCCGCGGGCACGTGACTCGGCTGTCCCTGCGGCATCAGAGTTCCCCCCTCATCGTCAAGCCCCGCGCGCCCTCCGCGCCCCGCGCGCCTTCCGCGCCCCGCGCGCCCTCCGCGCCCCGCGCGCCCTCCGCGCCCCGCGCGCCCTCCGCGATCTTGCAGTTTCTGTTGCTCATATGCGTATCTCGTCCTCTTATGTGGCGACAGAAACTGCAAGATCGCGGGGGGCGGGGTGGGTCAGGGCGTGCAGGGGGTGCAGGGGGGCGTTGAGTTGGGTGGCCAGGCGGCGGGCCAGGTGCAGGCGGATCGGGCCGGATTCGCAGTCGACGACCACGCAGGGGGCACCCGTCGCCGCGAGGATTGCCGCCGCTCCTGCCGCCCGGTCGAGCGGGCGGGTTCCGGCGGTGGCGCGGCCGTCGGTGACCACCAGGACCAGGGGGCGGCGCTTCGGGTCGCGCAGGCGCTCCACCCGCAGCAGGTCCGCGGCGGCCAGCAGACCCTCGGCCAGTGGTGTCCGCCCGCCGGTGGGCAACTCGGCCAGACGGGTCGAGGCGGCCAGCACCGACGAGGTCGCCGGCAGCACGGTGCGCGCGCCGGCTCCCCGGAAGGCGATCACCGCGACCTTGTCCCGCCGCTGGTACGCGTCGGTGAGCAGGGCGAGCACGGCATCCTTCACGGTGACCATCCGCTGCCGGGCGCCCATCGAACCGCTGGCGTCCACCACGAACAGCACCAGGTTGCCCTCGCGCCCCTCCCGGACCGCCTCGCGGACGTCGTCCGGACGCAGACGCAGCGGGCCCGCCAGTCGGCCCCGAGCCGCCTGGTGGGGTGCGGCGGCGCGGATGGTGGCCGGCAGGTGCAGCGCGCCGACCCGACCGTTCGGCACCCGGGCCCCGGTGGTGCGGCCCCTCCCGGTCCGGGCCCGCGACCGCCGGCCCGGCACCCCGTCACCGACGCCGGGCGCGGTCAGCAGCCGGGCTCGCAGACCACCCCGGGGTACGGCCACCCGTCCACCCTCGCGCTCCCGGTCGTTCCCGGTGCCGCTGCGCTCACCCTCCTCGGCCCGCTGACGGCGACCGCCCCGACCGTTCACCCCCGAGAAGTCCCCGTCCGCGCCGACGTCGGCGGCGTGCGGCTCCGGGCCGTCGGCCCTTCCGGACTCGCCGGCGCCGGAATCGTGCCCGCCGCTGCCCGACTCCCCACCGTCCACGTCGGCGGGATCGAGGGCGTCGCCGTCGGGGCCGTTCCCATCGTGACGATGTTCCCCGGTGTCGCCGTCCACGCCGGAGGAGCCGCCCAGGTCGCCGGCACTGCCGCCGGGGCCGCCCCCACCGCCACCATCGGGACCGTCGGGGCGCGGGCCGGCGGAGCCGCCGTCGTCCGGGCGGCCGTCGTCGTCCGGGTCGTCGGGGTGGTTGTCCTGGGCCCGTTGCAGCGCCTCGTCGAGGCGCTTCTCGTCCAGCCCCGGCGTGTCGAACGGGTCGCGGCGACGGCGGTGCGGCAGGGCGAGTCGGGCCGCCACCCGCACGTCGTCGCTGGTGACCCGGTCCCGGTCGTGCCAGGCGGCGTGGGCGAGGGCGGTACGCGCGGTGACGATGTCGGCGCGCATCCCGTCCACGTCGAACGCCGCGCACACCTCGGCGATCTGCCGCAGCGCGGCGTCCGGCAGGCGTACCCCGGGAAGCCGGCGGCGGGCGGCGGCCACCTGGGCGGCGATCTCGGCGTCGGCGTCGGCCCAGCGGGCGGCGAACCCGGCCGGGTCGGCGTCGGCGGCGAGCCGCCGGCGGACGACCTCCACCCGGATCTCCGGGTCCCGGCTGGCGTTCACCTCCACGGTCAGCCCGAACCGGTCGAGCAGCTGCGGGCGCAGCTCCCCCTCCTCCGGGTTCATGGTGCCGACCAGCAGGAACCGGGCCGCGTGGCTGACCGAGACGCCCTCGCGCTCGACGTGGCTGCGGCCCATCGCCGCCGCGTCCAGCAGCAGGTCGACGAGGTGGTCGTGCAGCAGGTTGACCTCGTCCACGTAGAGCACGCCCCGGTGGGCGGCGGCGAGCAGGCCCGGTTCGAAGGCGCGTACGCCCTCGCCGAGGGCCTTCTCCAGGTCCAGCGACCCGACCACCCGGTCCTCGGCCGCTCCGACGGGCAGTTCGACGAGGCGCGCCGGCCCGGTCTCGACGGCCGCCCCGACCGGGTGCGGCCCGTCCGGGCAGCCCGGGTCGGGTTCGGCCGGATCACACCCGAAGCGGCAGCCGGCGACCCGGCGCACCGGGGGCAGCAGCGCGGCGAGGGCGCGTACGGCGGTGGACTTGGCGGTGCCCTTCTCGCCCCGCACGAGGACCCCACCGATCGCCGGGGACACGGCGTTGAGCAGCAACGCCAGCCGCATGTCGGCCATGCCGAGCACGGCGCTGAACGGGTAGGTCGTGGTCATGCCCGGTCCTCCAGGTCGCCCTCGCTGGCCAGGTAGGTGTCGCGCAGGCGGTCCAGGGTGGCCGGCTCGGGCTTGGCCCACAGCCCCCGGTCGGCGGCCTCCAATAGCCGCTCGGTGATGCCGCGTAGCGCCCACGGGTTGGACTTCTCCAGGAACTCGCGGGTGGTGTCGTCGAACAGGTACGCGGCGGCCAGGTGCTCGTACATCCAGTCGTCCACCACACCGGCGGTGGCGTCGTAGCCGAACAGGTAGTCCACGGTGGCGGCCAGCTCGAACGCGCCCTTGTAGCCGTGCCGGCGCATCGCGGCGATCCACTTCGGGTTGACCACCCGGGCCCGGAACACCCGCCGGGTCTCCTCGCCCAGCGTGCGGGTCCGCACGTCGTGCGGCATCGCCGAGTCGCCCACGTACGCGGCCGGGGACGTGCCGGTGAGGTGGCGGACCATCGCCACCATCCCGCCGTGATACTGGAAGTAGTCGTCGGAGTCGACGATGTCGTGCTCGCGGGTGTCCTGGTTCTTCACCGCGACCGAGATCCGCGCGAAGGAGCGTTCCATGTCGGCGCGCGCCTCCCGACCGTCCAGGCCCCGGCCGTACGCGTAGCCACCCCACACCGCGTACACCTCGGCCAGGTCGGCGTCGCTGCGCCAGGTCCGGGCGTCGATCAGCGGCAGCAGGCCCGCGCCGTACGCCCCGGGTTTGGAGCCGAAGATCCGGGCGGTGGCCCGCCGCTCGTCACCGTGCTCGGCGAGGTCGGCGGCCACGTGGGCGCGCAGGTAGTTCTCCTCGGCCGGCTCGTTCAGGGCGGCGACCTGCCGGACGGCGTCGTCGAGCAGCGCCACCACGTGCGGGAACGCGTCGCGGAAGAACCCGGAGATCCGTACGGTGACGTCGACGCGGGGCCGACCCAGCTCGGCGGTCGGCACCACCTCGACGCCGGTGACCCGCCGGGACCGCTCGTCCCACACCGGCCGGCAGCCGATAAGCGCGAGCACCTCGGCGATGTCGTCGCCCTGCGTCCGCATGGCGCTGGTGCCCCACACGGTCAACCCCACCGAGCGGGGGTACGCGCCGGTGTCGGCGAGGTGCCGGGCCAGCAGCGAGTCGGCCAGGGCCACGCCGACGTCCCAGGCGTTGCGGCTGGGGATGGCCTTCGGGTCGACGGAGTAGAAGTTCCGGCCGGTGGGCAACACGTTGACCAGGCCCCGGGTGGGTGAGCCGGACGGGCCGGGCGGCACGAACCGGCCGTCGAGCGCACCGAGGGTGTT
Source organism: Micromonospora sp. NPDC049107 (assembly GCF_040648595.1). Classification (NCBI taxonomy): domain Bacteria; kingdom Bacillati; phylum Actinomycetota; class Actinomycetes; order Micromonosporales; family Micromonosporaceae; genus Micromonospora; species Micromonospora sp. NPDC049107. The sequence goes on along the minus strand of NZ_JBEZEC010000001.1, from coordinate 740,495 downwards.
GGTCAGCTCGTCGGTGGTGCGAACCAGCCGGGGCACCAACTCGGTGGCGGCGAAGCGCAGCACCTCGGCGGCGTCCGGGATCGGCTGGCCGGTCACCTCGGCGACGACCGCCTCGGCCGTGTCGGCGGTCCAGCCCAGGGTCTCCATGCCGACGACCAGCCGCCGGGCGAGGGTTTCGATCAGGTCGATGGCATCGGCGGCGGTGCCGGCCGGCCCGTCCACCGCGTCGGTCAACGCGGCCGGCAGGGCGATCCGCCGGCCCGGCATGGCAAGCAGTTCCTGTTCGTCGAGGCCGTACGCGGTGGCGAGGGCCTGCCGCAGGCCGGGCAGGGCCTGGACGCCACCCCAGATCTGCGGGGCGCGCAGCACCGCGAGGACCAGGTTGACCCGCGGCTCGCCGGTGGGCGCGTCGGCGAGGATGTGCAGGCCGTCGCGGATCTGCACGTCCTTGACCTCGCACAGGTAGCCGTCGAGGTGCAGCACGAAGTCGTCGAAGTCGTCCGCGTCGGGCATCGCCTCGGTGTGCAGGTCGTGGTGCAGCTCGGCGGCGCGGACCAGGTCCCAGATCTGCGCCCGCACGGTCGGCACCTTCGCCGGGTCGAGCGCCTGCACGGTGGCGTACTCGTCGAGCAGTTGCTCCAGTTTGGCCAGGTCGCCGTAGGTCTCGGCGCGGGCCATCGGCGGCACCAGGTGGTCGATGACCACGGCGTGCGCCCGCCGCTTGGCCTGGGTGCCCTCGCCGGGGTCGTTGACGATGAACGGGTACACCAGCGGCAGGTCCGCGAGGACCGCGTCGGGCGCGCAGCCGGCGGCCAGGCCGAGGCCCTTGCCGGGCAGCCACTCCAGGGTGCCGTGCTTGCCCAGGTGCACCACGGCGTCCGCGCCGAAGCCGCCGTCGGAGACCGGCGCGGCGAGCCAGCGGTACGCGGCCAGGTAGTGGTGGCTCGGCGGCAGGTCCGGGTCGTGGTAGATGGCGATCGGGTTCTCCCCGAAACCACGCGGCGGCTGGATCAGCAGCGCCACGTTGCCGAAGCGCAGCCCGGCCAGCACGACGTCCCCGCCGTCGGTGTACAGCTCGCCGGGCGGCTCGCCCCAGTGTTGCCGCATCCGCTCGCGCAGCTCGACCGGGACCGCCTCGAACCAGCGCCGGTACGTCTGCCCCGGTATCCGCGCCTCGGCGGCGGCCAACTGATCCGGGGTGAGCCACTCCACGTCGTGCCCGCCGGCGGCGATCAGCGCGTGGATCAGCGCGTCACCGTCCGTGGGCGGCGGCGTGCCGCCGAGGTCGTAGCCCGCCTCGGCGAGCGCGGCGAACAGCCGGACCGCCGAGGCCGGGGTGTCCAGCCCGACGGCGTTGCCGACCCGCGAGTGCTTGGTGGGGTACGAGCTGAGCACCACGGCGATCCGCTTGTCGGCGTTCGGCACGTACCGCAGCCGGGCGTGCCGCACCGCGATCCCGGCGACGCGGGCGGCCCGCTCGGGGTCGGCGGCGTACACCGAAAGACCGTCGGCGTCGACCTGCTTGAACGAGAACGGCACGGTGACGATCCGGCCGTCGAACTCGGGGATGGCCACCTGCATCGCCGCGTCCAACGGGGACAGTCCGGCGTCGCTGGCGGCCCACTGCTCGCGCGTGCTGGTGAGGCAGAGCGCCTGGATGACCGGCACGTCCAGGGCGGCGAGCGCGCCGACGTCCCAGGCGTCCTCGTCGCCGCCGGAGGAGGCGTCGGCGGCGACCGCGCCGCCGGCCGCGAGGACGGTGACCAGCAGCGCGTCGCAGCGGGCGAAGAGCCCGAGGGGGCCGGCGCCGGCCGTCAGCCCGCGCAGCGAGCCGCAGAAGATCGGCAGGGGGTTGCCGCCGGCCGCGCGGACCGCCTCGGCCAGCACGTCGACGAACGCGGTGTTGCCGGCCAGGGCGTGCGCCCGGTAGAAGACGATTCCGATGGTGGGCCGACCCGGTTCGGTGGGGTGCTCGCCGTGCACGCCGTACGCCGGGGTCGGCGCGGGCGGTGCGAACCCCTCCCCGGTGAGCAGGACCGTGTCGGAGAGGAACCGGGCCAACTCCCCCAGGTTGTCCGGGCCACCCTCGACCAGGTACGCGAGGGCCTGGGCGACCACCCCGGACGGCACCGTGGAGACCGCCATCAGCTCCGCGTCCGGCAGCGCCTCGCCGCCAAGGACGACCGTGGGCACGCCGCTGGCGAGCACGGCGGCGAGGCCGTCCGGCCACGCCTGCCGACCGCCGAGCAGGCGTACGACGGCGAGGTCGACCCCGTCGAGCAGGGCGGGCACCTCGTCGGCCGCCACCCGGGCAGGGTTGGCGAGCCGGTAGTCGGCGTCGCTGGCGCGGGCGGCCAGCAGGTCGGTGTCGGCGGTGGAGAGCAGCAGAATGCGCACGGCAGGCTCCGGACGGTAACGTCGGCGCGCTCGCGGAAGCGGTTCGGCGACGACGTGCGGGTGGGCGCGGGGTTCAGCGGGCACCGCGACCCGGACCGCTCACCGGCACGGGGCCGGCGGCGACGGGTGGCGTGGCGCGGAACTCAGCGGGAAACGACGCCCAAGCGAGCGGATGCCGGCGCGGTTGTGCGGCCGGGTCGGGGCGCGGCGGTGCGACCGCCGCTCGGGGTACGACGGTGCTCGTGGGTGCGCAAGACGCCATGCGTCATCGGGTCCTCCTCGGGTGTCCACGCCCTGGGGTACGTCCCGACGGCCGAAGTATCCTGGCTTCCGGATCGACGCTCTCCCCCGGCCTTCCAACCGCAGACACACGGCCGTGACTCGCGAGGGGGGATCACTCCCCGGTGACAGTGGCGGGACCGCGTCGGATTCGCACCGACTTCCTTCACTGCCGTCAGGCCGCGAATGCTGCCACACCCTCGCGCCGCCGGTCAACGCGGACCCCGGTGCCGCCCGGTCACGAGCACCACATTGACCTGCGAAGATATCGGGGCGAGTCACTCATGGTTGAAGCGACGCGGCCGGCGAGTCAACGACAGCCAGCCGAGGAAACGCGCGTGCATCAGGGCAAGGTCGGGGCGACCGCCGAGACCGTACAAGTCGTGGATGGCCTCGTTCATGCAGGACGTAAGGTAGAGGGCCAGCGCCAGCGAGTGACCGTAGAACTCGGCGACGAGATCGAGTTGGGCGCGGGAGCATGGCCATGCTGCGGCACAGTTGCGGCACAACCAGGCGGGGCGCATGGGCAGGTGGGGGCGGGACCGCAGACTCACACCACGACCCTGCTCACCACAACCGCAGCGATCCATCACGGCGGGTGAATCCTCGATGGATAACTTTCATCCGCCCTCTGGATGTCCTCCCGGCATGCCATCCCACTACTGGATAAGCTGGCCCTCGGCCCTTGTAGCAGGAAGGAAGCCAGCCGTGAGCGTCCGCACAACTGCCACGCTTACCACTGACGACCTGCTGTGGGACACCACTGACATGCTCGACGCCCTGGCCGCTCGTAACATCGCTCAGGTATTCCGCCTCGTCCAGCGAGCCACCCGCGCCAGCCAGACCACTCTCGGCGTCGCCACCGGCCTCAGCCAGGCTCAGATCAGCGAGATCACCAGCGGTGCCCGCCGGGTCAGCAGCATCGATGTCCTCACCCGCATCTGCACCGGCCTGTCCATGCCCCGCCACGCACGAATGACGCTTCTCCTCGGCGAACGCGAGCCGGCCCCGGACCTCGCCGGACACCAGCTCAGCACGGCCGTACGGAACCAATGCGCTGATGTCAGCGCGATCTATTCCAGCCGATCAGATTTTATGGCGGAGCTGCCCCCGCAAGCCCTTTTCGACCATGCCACGGACATCCGAGCGGCCGGGCTGTCACTGAACCTCATCTGTCAGCAGTACGGCGACAATCGCCTCCTGAGACTCCTCGCCGCCGGCACCCGCCTCCGCTGCCTGTTCCTTGACCCGGCCGGCGAGGCGATCAGGCGGCAGGAGCGGGAGGACGACTATCCAGATGGGCACCTCAGCGCGCTCACCGAACTCAACATCCAGAACTTGGCCCGCCGCATTCGTGACCGGCTCCCGGCGGATGCCCGGGACAACCTCACCATCGGCGTCTACGACGAATCCATCCGCGCCAACGTCCTTCTGATCGATGGTCGACTCTGCGTTGTCCAGCACTACCTACCGCAGATGCGCGGTGTCGACTGCCCGACGCTGGTCATCGAGCGCAGCGCCAGCCCCAGCCCTTCCGGCCTCTACCCGATATTCGACGAGATGTTCAACTCGCTGTGGGAGCGCAGCCGCCAGCTATGACCGGCTACGCGCACCTCCTCCCTCTCGCACAGGAGGCCGTCGACCTGGCCCACGACCTGATGCGCAGGCTCCAGCCCGGTGCGCTGACCTTCAAGGGTGACCGCGACATGGCCTCGGACGTGGATTACGCCATCGAGCGAGCGGTCCGCGAGCATCTGGCCGCCAAGGCGCCTGACATCGGTTTCCTCGGTGAGGAGTACGGCAGCAGCGGCGACACCAGCGCGCTGACCTGGGCACTCGATCCAGTCGACGGCACCGTCAACTTCATCCACGGCTCGCCCCTGTGCGCGATCTCTCTCGGCCTCATCCACCGCACACACGCCGTCCTCGGTGTCATCGACCTTCCGTTCCTCGGCACCCGCTACCACGCCGTGCAGGGGCACGGCGCCTATGCCGACAACCGGCGCATCCGCGCCAGCCAGGTCACCGATCTGCGGGACGCCGTCGTCGCCATCGGCGACTATGCGGTCGGTGCCGAGGCCAGCCGGAAGAACACCGAGCGACTCGCCATCACCGAGCAGCTCACCCGACACGTCCAACGGATACGCATGCACGGGTCAGCCGCAATCGACCTCGCCTGGTTGGCGCACGGCCGGATCGACGCGTTCGTCATGCTCAACAACAACCCGTGGGACACCGTCGCGGGCGTCGTCATCGCCAGGGAGGCTGGCGCGCTGGTGGTCGACATTGACGGCACGCCCCACCACGTGAACGCTGGCGCCACGATCGGCGGCGGTGAGCTGATCCTTCCACCCGTCCTCACGCTCATCCAGCGATCACTCGCGCAGGCGAAACCCGCTTGAGCCCGGTTACGGCCTGACCGGCTCAGCGGGCGTGGCGTTCCGGGTGGGCCCGATTCCACACCCGCATCCGCTCCGGGTAGCCGGTGCGGGCCGCCTCGTACAGCGGCACCGCGTGTTTGCGGGCGATGTCGCCCGCCGCCCGGGGTGTGCCGGTGCGGCGACGGATCCACTCACCGTCGTAGGCGATCGCGACCACGGTGGTGTCGGTGGCGGTCGTCTCCGGTTCCAGGTAGAACTCCACCCCTCGCCGGCTGGCGACGAACGCCTCCAGCGCGGCGAGGTCGTCCCGGGTGGCCTCACGGTCCAGCTTCGTCGGGGTCGCCTCGCCGCCGCGAGACCGCCGGTTGAACCAGCCCATGCCCAGCCCCTCTCCTTCGACGCCACTCCCAGTTCAGCACCGATTCCTGGCAATAGGCTGCACGGCGGGTGGGAGAAATCTGACTCCGCTGGGGCGGAACCCGACGGGCGCGGGCGGTGTCATCAGTGCGAGTCCGACCGGAGGTACCCCTGGACGACGACGTGCTCGTCACCCGCGCCCGAGCCGGTGACCTGGAGGCGTACGACCTCCTGGTCGCCCGGCACACCGCGTCCGCGTACCGGACGGCGGTGCTGCTCGGCGCGGGTTCGGACTCCGAGGACGTCGTCCAGGAGGCGTTCGTGAAGGGCTACCGCAAGCTGTCGCGCTACCGGGGAGAGTCGTCCTTCCGCTCCTGGTTGCTCGCGATCGTCGCCAACGAGACCCGCAACCTGCACCGGTCCCGCACGCGCCGGGAGGGCCTGGTCCTGCGGGCGGCGGCGAACCCCCCGCCCGAGGTCGCCGAGGATGACGCCGTTGACGCCGTCCTGGCCGGCGAGCGGCGGGCCGCGCTGGTGGCGGCCCTGCGGCAACTGCCGGTACGCGACCGCGAGGTGATCGTCTGCCGGTTCTTCCTCGATCTCGGCGAGCAGGAGACGGGCGTCATGCTGGGCTGGCCCCGGGGAACGGTGAAGTCGCGTACCTCACGGGCACTGGCGAAGCTGCGCGCCCTGCTCGCCGACGAGGAGGTGCGTCATGGATGACCTCGCCCGGGACGGCCTAGAGGCGGAGCTGCGTGACCTCGGCGTCTGGTTGGACACGCCCGCCACGCCGGACGTGACCGCACGGGTGCGCGACCGGCTCGTCGGGGACGTACGCGGGCGACGTCGGTGGCGCTCCCTGGCCGCGGCGGCGCTCGTTGCCCTGCTGGTCGCGGCGCTGCCGCCGACGCGTGCGGCCGTCGCCGACGCGGTCGGCGAGGTGCTGCGCTTCGCCGGCGTCGGCATCGTCACGTCGTCCACGCCGTCGCCGCCCGAGGACGAGCCGTCGCCCCTGCCGTCGCTGCGGATGGTGGGGCTCGACGAGGCACGGCGGGCGGTCCGCTTCCCGATCCGGGTGCCGGCCGCGCTCGGGCCGCCGGAGCGGGTGTCGGTCGCCGACCCCGACGGCACCGGCGCGTACCGGGTCGCGACGCTGCTGTACGAGGGCGGCGGGGTGCGTCTCGACGCGTTCGACGGTCGTCTCGACCTGACCTTCCACAAGCGGACCAGCCGGCCGGGTGCGGAGTGGACGCAGGTCGACGGTGACTTCGCCGTCTGGGTCGACGGTCCGCACGTGCTGTCCTACGTCGACCGGTCGGGGCAGATCCGCCGGGAGACCGCACGACTCGCCGCGTCGACCCTGATCTGGGAGCAGGCCGGCGTGACCTACCGGCTGGAGGGCGCGCGCAGCATGGCCGAGGCGCTCGAGATCGCCGGCTCGCTCCCCTAGGAACCCGCCCGGCCCGACCGGTGTCTCTCTGGTACGGGACACGTCCTTGTGGGAGGGAGCGAGATGATCACTTGGGGCAGGTTTCTGCTGGGGTCGGTTCTGGTGCTGGCGGGCTGCGGCACGGCCGGTGACGGGCCGGCGACGACTGCCGGCGGTCCAACCACTGCGGCGGTCGGCTGCGCGTCGCGGGTCGAGACGGGGTCGCTGCCCGACTGGGCGGACGAGGGGTTCCACGGGGACACCCGCATGCCGCACGTCTTCGGCGCACGGGGTGAGATCGTGGCGGTGCTGTTCGGCCACCCGCTGGCGCAGGTCCGACCGGACGCGTCGAGCAACAAGATCCTCTGGGTGGCCCGGCCCGCCACGACCTCGCCGCCCCCGGGCGCGTCGACCACCCTGAAGATCATCGCCACGTTGGACGGCACCGACACGCGAGTGACCCACGAGGTCGCCGGCGGGCCAGCGCCGTCGATCATCGACATGCCGCGAGCGGGGTGCTGGCATCTCGACCTGAGCTGGGGCGGGCGCGCCGACACGATGGATCTCGTCTACGCCGAGCGGAAGCCGTGACGACGAGGAACAACCCCTCCCGCCATATCCAACATATACCGCATGGGGGGACTTGCGGCAAGGCCCCCGCTGTGCCGCAGAATGGCCCGTCCAAGGCCATGACCTGCGCAAACGGGAGCCATGAAGATGAACGTGTCGTCGGCGGCGGCCAGTGTGTTCGACCTCCCCGAGAACCTCGCCGCCAAGGCCGACCCGGCGCTCGTCGCCCGGGACGAGCAGCACTTCGCCGTGATCGCGGCGAGCCTTCAGCGGTCGATCGCCGACCTGTCCGACCGCCTGGACGCCGAGCGCCGGGCACCGGCGGGCAAGGGTCGGCAGGCGGTCGTCCGGGACGAGGAGGTCCGGCGGCTGACCGCCCGCCTGCGTGCGCTGCGCCGTTTCGGTCTGGATCTGTGTCTCGGTCGCATGGTCCACGCGGACGACCCCGAGCCCGTCTATATCGGACGGTTCGGCCTCAGCGACGGCGATGGCCGCCGGCTGCTGCTCGACTGGCGTTCACCGGCCGCCGCGCCGTTCTTCGGAGCGACCCACGCCAACCCGATGGGCCTCGCGAGCCGACGCCGGTATCGCTGGACCCTCGGCCGGATCAGCGACTACTGGGACGAGGTGTTCACCCCGGACGGGTTCGAGGGGCACGCCGCGCTGGACGACCAGTCGGCGTTCATCGCCAGCCTCGGCGGCAACCGCTCCGCCCGGATGCGCGACGTGCTCGGCACCATCCAGGCCGACCAGGACGCCATCATCCGGGCCGGATCACGCGGCGCGCTCGTCGTCGACGGCGGTCCGGGCACGGGCAAGACCGTCGTCGCCCTGCACCGCACCGCGTACCTGCTCTACTCCGACCCGCGCCTGCGGCAGGGGCGCGGCGGGGTGCTGTTCGTCGGGCCGCACCAGCCCTACCTGGCGTACGTCGCCGACGTCCTGCCCAGCCTCGGCGAGGAGGACGTGCAGACCTGCACCCTGCGGGACCTGGTACCGCAGGGCGCCTCGGCCGCCGCCGAGAGCGACCCGGAGGTGGACCGCCTCAAGTCCTCGCTCGGCCTGGTACGGGCGATCGACGCGGCCGTCCGCTTCTACGAGGAGCCGCCGACGACGGCGCTGACCGTCGCGGCCGGCGACACCGACATCCGGCTGAGCGCCGACGACTGGGCCCAGGCGTTCGAGGCGCCCGGATCGGGCACCCCGCACAACGAGGCCCGCGACGAGATCTGGGACGAACTGCTGAGCATCCTGCTCGGCAGGTACGACGGCGACGAACCCGAGGACCTCGTCCGCGCGTCGCTGCGGCGCGACGCGGAAATCCGTACCACGGTCAACCGCGCCTGGCCGCTGCTCGACGCGGCCGACATCGTCGCGGACCTGTGGTCGGTGCCCGCCTATCTGCGCAGGTGCGCCCCCTGGCTCGGTCCCGACGACGTCCGCCGGCTCCAGCGCGCCGACGCCCGCGCGTGGACGGTGTCCGACCTGCCGCTGCTGGACGCGGCACGACAGCGGCTCGGCGATGCGGAGGCGTCAGGGCGTACCCGCCGCCGCGACGCCACGATCGCCGCCGAACGGGAACGCATGGCGACGGTGGTCGACGAGCTGATCGAGGCGCACGCCTACGACGACGGCGAGGGCGTGCTGTCGAGCCTGCGCCAACTGGACCTGCAGGACGCGCTTGTCGACGAGGCCGTGCTGCCGGGCGTCGCCGCGGATCTGCTGGCCGGCCCGTTCGCGCACATCGTGGTGGACGAGGCGCAGGAGCTGACCGACGCGCAGTGGCAGATGCTGCTGTCGCGGTGCCCGTCGCGCAGCTTCACGATCGTCGGGGACCGGGCCCAGGCCCGGCACGGATTCACCGGGTCGTGGCGCGAACGGCTCGCCCGCGTCGGGCTCAACGAGGTGACCCTGACCTCGTTGACCGTCAACTACCGGACGCCCCGGGAGGTCATGGCGCAGGCCGAACCGGTCATCCGGGCCGTACTCCCGGACGCGAACGTGCCGACCTCGATCCGCGGCAACGGGATCCCCGTCACCCACGGATCGGTGCGCGACCGGGACGCGATCGTCGACGGCTGGCTCGCGGAGCACGCCGAGGGAATCGCCTGCGTCATCGGCGACCCCACGTTCCGGCCGGCGACGAGTCGCGTCCGGTCGCTGAGTCCGGAACTGTCCAAGGGGCTGGAGTTCGACCTGGTCGTCCTCGTCGATCCGGAGGCGTTCGGTGAGGGCGTCCAGGGGGCGGTCGACAGGTACGTCGCGATGACGCGCGCGACCCAGCGGCTCGTCGTGCTCACCGATTAGGCTGCCGGACGTGCCAAACGACGTGCGGGAGGCGGCGGCGCACAACAACGCGCAATGGTGCGACGTGGTGTGCGCCAGCCACGGCCTGGTCGGCCGGATCGACGCCGACGCGTGGTCGGTGCCCCGCCGCTCCCCGCCCTGGTATCCGGACGCGGTCACCCTGCGCCCCGGCGTCGACCCCGAGGCGCTGCTCGCGCGGATCGACGCCGGGGCCGGCGCGTCGGTGAAGGACAGCTTCGCCGACCTCGACCTCGCGGCGTACGGGTTCCGGGTCCTCTTCGACGCGCAGTGGATCCACCGCCCGCCGACCGATCCGCCGACCGGCGTGCCGCTCGACCGGGTCACCACGGCGCGGGGGCTCGCGGAGTGGGCGAGCGCGCACGGCGGTGGGGAGCTGTTCCGCCCGGCGCTGCTGGCCGACCCGGGCATCCGGGTGCTGGCCCGGCACGACGGGCGGGGCGCTGTCGTGGGTGGGGCGGTGGTCAGCGGCGACGATCCGTCGGGCGTCTCCAACCTGTTCAGCACCAGCGACGATCCGGACGAGATCTGGCTGGCGATCTCCGCCACCCTGCCCGACGTACCCCTGGTCGGCTACGAGTCCGCGCCCGACCTGCCCCCGGCCCGCCGAGCCGGCTTCCACCCCGCGGGCCTCCTGCGCATCTGGCTCCGTTGATCATGAAGTTATTGCCACGACACGCCGACATCGATGGCAACAACTTCATGATCAACGCCGGCGGGACGGGGGTGGGGGACGGCGTCAGCCCAGGCGGGTCAGGTCCTCCGGGGTCAGGTCCAGGGACGCGGCGGCTATGTTCTCCTCGAGGTGTGCGGGGTCGCTGGTGCCGGGGATGGCGAGGACGTGCGGGCCCTGGTGCAGGGTCCAGGCCAGGCGTACCTGCGAAGGGGTGACGCCGTGGTCGCGGGCGACCGCCTCGACGGCCGCGCCCGGCGCGGCGGTCGCTCCCGCCTCCCGGGAGGTTCCGGCCAGCGCGAAGAACGGCACGTAGGCGACTCCCCGCTCGCCGCAGGCCCGGACGAAGGCGTCCTGTTCCCGGTAGGCGTCCAAGCCGTAGTTGTTCTGCACGCAGACCACCGGCGCGATGCCGGCCACCTCGTCCAGCTGCTCGGGCCGGACGTTGGACAGCCCGAGGTGCCGGATCAGCCCGGCGTCGCGCAGCTCGGCCAGGGCGCCGAACCGCTCGGCCAGCGGCACCGCCCCCGGCCCCCGGCCGAGCCGTAGGTTCACCACGTCGAGCTGGTCGCGGCCGAGACGACGCAGGTTCTCCTCGACCTGCGCGCGCAACTGCGCGGGGGTGAACGCCTCGGTGAACCCGTCCACCGGGTCGTAGCCGAAGCCGACCTTGGTGGCGATCACCAGATCCTCGGGGTACGGGGCGAGGGCCGCCCGGATCAGCTCGGTGGCGTACCGGGCGGGACCGGTGCCCACCCGCAGGGTCCCGCCGGGCGAGACGTAGAACGCGGCCGTGTCGAGGTGGTTGACGCCCAGCTCGACGGCGCGGCGCAGCAGCGCGATCGCGCGCTCGCGGTCGGGGTTCGCGGTGATCCGCATCGAGCCGAAGCCCATCCGGCGCACCGTGCGGTCGCCCAGGGTCCAGGTGCCCGCCGCGGCGGCGGTGATCTCGTCGATTGGCATCGGGCGACCGTAGCCAGCACGGGCGTGCGGCGCACTCGGCCGCGCGCCCGATACCGGCACGCCCTGATCCGGGCTAGTTTTGTTGTGCTGCCGACGACTGCTCCCGCTCGGCGGCGCGCGGCGGGCGCAGCGCCGGCACCAGGGCCAACGTCGGCAGGAGCAGCAGCGGCACCACCAGCAGCGCCCGCAGGACGCCGACGTGGTCGCCGAGCAGGCCCAGCAGCGGCGGGCCACCCAGGAAGGCCGTGTAGCCGATCACGGCGACGACGCTGACCCGTACCGCCGCGTGCGCCTCCTCGTCGGCCGCCGCGCTCATGCCGACGGGGAAGCCGAGAGACGCGCCGATCCCCCACAGCGCGACGCCGACGATGGCCACCGGCCCCGAGCCGGCCAGCACGGCCAGCGTCGCGCCGGCGGCGGCGAGCAGGACGGTGCCGGTGAGGACCGGCACCCGCCCCCAACGGTCCAGCGCGACCGTGCCGGCGGTACGACCGAGGGTCATGCCGACGACGAACACACCGAAGACCGCGGCACCGGCCGCCTCGCTCAGGTCCCGGCCGTCCACGAACGCGACCGCCAGCCAGTCGTTGGCGCTGCCCTCGGTGAAGGCCGCCACCAGCACGAACAACCCGATCAGCAGGGTGCGCGGCTCGCGCCAGGCGGCGAGCTGGGCCCGCCGACGGCCGGCCGGGCTGGTGTCCGTCGGCCCGTTGGCCGCGTCCACGACGGGCTGGGGCAGGTACGCCCGGGACGCGAAGACGGTGCCGACCAGGACCACCACGGCCACCACGGCGAGGTGCGCGCCCACCGGCACGTCCAGGCGGGCCGCCCCGGCGCCGACGCCCGCGCCGGCCACCGACCCGAGGCTCCAGGCCGCGTGGAAACGGGGCATGACGGTACGCCCCAACCGACGCTCCACCGCCGCGCCCTCGACGTTCATCGCCACGTCACACGCGCCGGAGCCGTAGCCGAAGGCGACCATGCCCAGCGCGACGACGGCGGCCGACCCGGCGACCGTCGCGCCCAGCCCAGCCACGATCAGGCCCACCGCGACCAGCACGGTCGAGAGGGTCACGGTGCGGGCGGAGCCGAGGCGCTGGGCGAGCAGCCCGGACGTCGGCATGGCGAGCAGCGCGCCGACGCTCAACGCGAGCAACAGCAGCCCGAGGCGGCCGGCGGACAGGTCCAGCGCCTCCCGGACGGCCGGCACCCGGGAGAACCAGCTACCGACGGCCAGGCCGTTCAGGGTGAAGGTCAGGGCGACGCCGTTGCGGGCGAGCACGACGGCCCGCGCCGGCGCGGTGGCGTCCGGGGCGATGGCGGGACTGGTGGGGGCACTCACGGGGTGGTCCTCTTCCTAGGGGTGATCTCCTGGCACGATCGCACACCTGAGAGCGCTACCACCACAAGCGGGCCCCACCCCTTACCGCAGGCCCGCAGGTCGGGGGATGATGGCCGGCAGGCGCACGCCCGCCGGGGGCGGGCGTCGTCGGGGAGGACACGATGACGGCAGCGGCACCGCGCCCAGCCACCCTGGAGGACGTCGCCCGGGCCGCCGGAGTGTCCCGGTCCACCGCCTCGCGGGTGATCGCCGGCACCGGGTTCGCCTCGCCGGCCGCCCGGGCACGGGTGGTGACGGCCGCCGACCAGCTCGGCTACGTGCCCAACCCGGCCGCCCGCGCACTGGTCCGCGGCGGCGGCGTACGGCTGGTGGTGGCCGCCCTGGGGACCAGCGCGGCCGTGCTGGACGACCCGTACGTGGACCGCGTGGTCGGCTCGGCCGCCCGGGTGTGCGCGCCGGCCGGCGTCGGGGTGGCCCTGCACTGGCTGCCGCTGGGTGACCCGCGCGGCCTCGACCAGCTCGCCGCCGACCGCAGCGTGTGCGGGGTCGTGCTGGTCAACACCACCGAGGACCTGCTGGCGGCCGTACCCCGGGCGCTGCACGGCCGGATCGCCTCGATCGGCATCGGCTCGGCCACGGTGCCGTCGTTCGACGTCGACAACACCACCGGCGCGGGCGCGGTGTTACGCCACCTGTACGGCACGGGCCGCCGCCGGATCGCCATGGTGACCGGTCCACGGTGGCTGCCGTGCGCGCAGCGGCCGGTGCGGGCGTACCGCCACCTGATGCGCGAGGCCGGCCTGCCGGAGCGGGTCGTGCGGGGGGACTTCACGGCGGCGCGGGGCCGGGAGGCGGCCGGCGAGGCGCTGCGGCGCTGGCCGGACGTCGACGCGATCTACGCGATCAGCGACGAGACGGCCCTGGGCGTGATCGCGGAGCTGCGTGAGGACGGCGTCCGGGTGCCCGGTGACGTCGCGGTGGCCGGCTTCGACGACATCCCGCTGGCCGGCATGACCGCGCCGGCGCTGACCACCGCGAGCCACCCCGTGGGCCGGATCGCCGCCGCGGCGGCCGCCGCCGTGCTGGCCGGTCGCCCGGGAGCGCCGGTGACGCTCTTCCCGTCCGACCTGGTGGCCCGGGACAGCGCCTGAGCGGCCGCCCGGTTAACCGGCGGCCGGCCGGGTAACCGCCTCGCACCTCTCGTCGACCGCGAGGAGTTGGTGGCCCGTGTCCGACCCCGTGCCGCCGAGCCGGGCGCCCGCGCAGGGTCACCGGCACGGCCGGTTGACCACCCGCCCACACCCGCCGGTGGTGACCGGGCCGACCGGCATCGTGCCGCTGCCCGGCGGTGACGGTGGTCGGCCCGCGATGGCGTACGTGCCGGAGCCGGCCGCCGACGGGGCCGCGTACCGGCTGGTGGTGCTCCTGCACGGGGCGGGTGGTTCCGCGCGGCACGGACTGGACCTGCTGCTCGCGGAGGCGGACGCGCAGCACCTGCTGCTGATCGCCCCGCAGTCGTCGGCGACCAGTTGGGACCTGATCGCCGGTGGCCTCGGGGTGGACGTCGGGCACATCGACGCGTTGCTGGCCAGCGCGTTCGACGGCTACCCCGTACAGGGTGTGACGCTCGGCGGTTTCTCCGACGGAGCCTCGTACGCGCTCTCGCTGGGCCTGGCCAACGGCGACCTGGTCGACGCGGTGCTGGCCTTCTCCCCCGGCTTCGCCGCGCCGCCGGTCGTCCGTGGGCGACCACGGATCTTCGTCTCGCACGGGGTGGACGACCCGGTGCTGCCCGTCGACGTGTGCAGCCGCCGCTTCGTGCCGCACCTGCGCGGAATCGGCTACGACGTCACCTACGAGGAGTTCACCGGCGGCCATGAGCTGCCCGCGGAGATCCGGGCGAGGGCCACCGGGTGGCTCACCGGGTGACCCCCGGTGTCGGTCAGACGGCGGGTAGGCCGAGGGCCGCGTCCACGCGGGCCAGGACGGCGACGTCGTCGTCGGGATGCACGCCCCGCAGCAGGTCGATCGCCGTCGCCCGGACCTGGCCGATGATCATGGCGAGGGGGAGGGTCTGGGTCGACCCGAAGAGCTGCCCCGCGGTACGGACGGCCGCCAGCGCCGCCTCGTCCGCCCGCAGGGCGTGCCGGTCGGCGACCTCCTCCTGCCCGTCCAGGTCGGCGGCGAGCGCCGCGCCGGCCTCCCGGACCGCCTCCACCAGGCAGCGCAGCGCGTCGCCCAGCTCGGGCGGGGTGGAGGTCCCGAGTCGACTGAGCGTCACGCCCGCGCGGGCCAGCACCCGGACGTTGCGGACCACGTAGTCGATCTGCCGGACCGACTCGTCCACCGACCGCAACCGGCCGATGTGCCGGCGTCGGCGCACGTTGAGCCGCAGCGCCTCGCCGGCGGCCAGCACGCCGTCCCGCAGCCCGTCGACCCGGGCGTCCATGCCCCGGGCGCGCGCCAGGGCGGCCACCGCCGCCGGCTCGTCGCGCCCGTCCAGCGCGTCGGCGATCCCGCCCAGCAGGCCGGCCAGCTCGTCGAACGTGCGCCGCACCTCGACGACGAGCGGCGCGAGCGGGTGCCGGGCGTCGACGAGCAGGCTGACGGCGAGCGCCACCGCGCCGCCGATCAGCGCGTCGACGAAGCGGAACGGCACCAGCGACCCGTCCGGCGGCGCGACCACCACCAGGTAGAGCGCGGAGACGGCGGCCTGTACGAGGGTGACGCCGGTGGCCCCGAAGGCGACCGCGAGCAGGACGGTGAGCAGGATGACCGTGCAGACCGTCCAGGTGCTGCCGGGGCCCAGCGCCTGCACGACCAGGTCCGCGACGAGCACCCCGGCGGCCACCCCGAGCACGACCTCGACGGCCCGCCGGATGCGCTGCCCACGGGCCTGACCGAGGACGATCAGCGCGGCGGCCGGCGCGAAGAACGGCTGCGGATGCCCGAGCAGGCGGGTGGCGAGCAGCCAGGCCACGGTCGCCGCGACGGTCGCCTCCAGCACCGGCCGCCACCCCTGCCGCAACCGGTGGCCGGCGACCCGCAGGCCCGCGAACCACGCCATCGGCACCTCCCACCGGTCGACCGACGCGTTGTGCGGCCGTCAGCGATCACCGGCGTCCGCCGGCTCGCCCTCCGCGATCGTCCACCATCGGCCGGCGGAGCCGCCGACCGGGCCGCCCGTCGGCCGCCGTCGCGTCCGGCGCGCGATCACCGGCTCCGGTCACCTCCCGGTCAGGGCGCGCAGCAGCGTACGGACGGCGTCCGCGAGATCGGCGCGGCTGTCCGGGGTGCCGGGGGTCGGGGCGGTGAGCGCTCCCGCGCCGACCAGCCGGTCGAAGAGGAGCCCGTCGACGTACGCGACGAACTGGTCGCCCTGCCGGTCCGGGTCGGTGGCGCCGGCGCGGGTCAGCAGATCGCGGGACTGGGCCCGGATGCCGATGCCGTGTCGCAGGATGCCGCGTAGTTCGGGGCGGTGCACCGCCTCCAGCAGGCAGGCGTAGCGGGTCAGGGTACGGCTGCGTCCGACGCCCAGCCAGCGGTCGAGCACCTCGGCCACCCCGGCGGCGAGCTGGTCGAGGTCGTCGCCGTCCAGGCGGGGGCCCGCCTGCGGGGCGGGCGGCTCGGTCGGCAGGTCGTACGCGGCCAGGTCGGCCCGGTCACGCTCGACGAGGCGCCGCACCACCGCCTCGATCAGCGCCTGGCGGGTGCGCAGGTACGCCGAGGTGGTGCCGGGCGGCAGCTCGGCGCGGGCGTCGACGGCCCGGTGGGTGAGCGCCCGCATGCCGCCGTCGGCGATCAGCTCGATGGCCGCGTCGGTCAACAGCGCGATCCGGTGGGCGCGGGCGTTCAACGGGGTTCCTCCTCTGCGCGGTGCGCAGGTAGTATCCCCCTTCTACAGGTGTAGAAGGGTGGACGACATGGACGAGCCACACGCGGTGGTGGTCGGCGGGGGCATCGGAGGGCTGAGCGCGGCGCTCGCCCTGCACCGGCGTGACTGGCGGGTCACCGTCCTGGAACGCGCCCCCGAACTGCGCGAGGTGGGCGCTGGGTTGAGCCTGATGGCCAACGCGCTACGCGCCCTGGACGCCCTCGGCCTCAGCTCTGCCCTGCGGTCCAACGCACACGCCGAGGCCCCCGGCGGGGTCCGCGACCGGCGGGGCCGGTGGCTGTCCCGCATGGACGCGGCAGAGATGGTCCGACAGCTTGGCACCAGCGCGCTCGGCGTCCACCGGGCCACCCTGCACCGCATCCTGCGCGAGGCGCTGCCCGCGTCGTCGCTGCACACCGGGGCCGAGGTCGAGCACGTCGACTCCGACTCCGACCACGCGACGGTGCGCTACCGCGGGCCCGACGGCCCGCGAACCCTCCACGCCGACCTGGTGGTCGGTGCCGACGGCCTGCGCAGCCGGCTGCGCGCCCAGCTCTGGCCGGAGATTCCCGCCCCGGTGTACGCGGGCTCGACGGCCTGGCGGGCCGCCATCGCGTTCCCGGAGCCGATCCCGACGGCGATCACCTGGGGCCCGGCCGCCGAGTTCGGCATGGTGCCGATCGGCGACGGCTGGCTCTACTGGTACGCGGCCCGCAACGCCCCGCCCGGCGGCCACGCCCCGGACGAGCTGGCGGCGGTTCGGGAGCACTTCGGCACGTGGCACGACCCCATCCCCGCGCTGCTGGCGGCCACCCCACCCAAAGTGGTTCTCCGCAACGACATCCACCACCTGGCCACGGCGCTGCCGTCCTACGTGCGGGGACGGGTGGCGCTGCTCGGCGACGCGGCCCACGCGATGACGCCGAACCTCGGGCAGGGCGCCGGCCAGGCCATCGAGGACGCGGTGGTGCTCGGCGCGGCCTGCGCCGGGGGCGCGCAGGGGTTGCCGGCCGCCCTGGCGGCGTACGACGAGCAGCGTCGCCCCCGCACCCAGGCCATCGCCCGCGCGTCCCTGCGCGCCGGGCGGTACGGCCAGCAACTGCGGAACCCTCTCGCCCTCGCGGCCCGTACCGCCGCGCTGCGCCTCGTCCCGGCCAGCGTCACGCTGCGGAGCATGACCTGGTGCGTCGACTGGCGGCCGCCGCAGGGCTGAGTCGCCCGCCATTCCGGCCGGCGGCGCAAAGCTTCAGTCTATTCTTCGGGGCCGCTCTCCGCCTCGGCCAAATACGACAGTGCGCCGGTACAATCGGCGACTACCTTGTGACCAATCGCTGACTGCTCGTGGTGAATTGGATCACACACACTGAGCGCATGAACAGGAGCGTCAACCGCGGTAGGGCACTCCGCGTCGCGGTGTGCCTCCTTCTTCTCGTCGCGTTGAGCGGCTGCATGCAACTCAACATGGGGCTCACCGTGAACGCCGACGACACGGTCGACGGGCAGTTGCTGCTGACCGCCCAGAAGTCGGTGCTGAGCTCCCAGAACAAGAACATCCCGGCCGCGTTCGCCGAGCTGCGGAAGAACATTCCGGCGCTGCCTCCCGGCGAGGAGACCGGCTACGAGGACAGCAAGCTCTTCGGCGCACAGATCAATTATCGCAAGGCGCCGCTGGCCGGCTTCGACAGCGAGAGCGTCAAACTGGTCCGGGACGGCGACTTCTACCGTTTCACGTTACCGCTGGATCCGAAGAAATACGGCGGGAAAGCCGCCCAGCAGAATCCGCAACAGCAGCAGGCCTTCCTCAAGCTGATGTCGTTCGAGATCTCGGTGACCTTTCCCGGACGGGTGATCGACACCAATGGCACCGTCAACGGTCGATCGGTCACCTGGAAGGTCGACGCCAACCAGGACAAGCCGATGGAACTGCGCGCCGTCGCCGAGGCGCCGCCGCGCCCCTCGGCCTCGCCGGCAGCCGCCGACACCGACTCGGGTGGTTTCCCGTGGCTGCTGGTCGTCGGCGGCGTGCTCCTGCTGCTCGTCCTCACCGCTGTGGCCGTACTCCTGTTGCGTCGCCGTCGCTCGACGGCGCCGGCGGCAGCCGGTCCGACCGCGACCGACCCGACCGCGCCCGGCCCGACCCCGCCGGGGCCGCCCGCCGGCGCGCCCGGGCCCGGCTGACGCATCCGGTGGCCGGCCTCCGCCGGCCGCGTCCCTGCTCCGGCCGCCCCGCGACGGCGGCGACCGGCGTCGGCACTCCCCGCGCGGGAGCGCCGGCCTCACCACCACCACATCCCGGTCGCACCACTGCAGAAAAGGGGGGATCGCCGTGAACGATCTCTTCACCTGGGCAGCCCTGGGCAGTCTCGCCGGAGCGAGCGCCGCCACCCTGCTGGCCACCAACGTCATCGGCGGGTTGATCGGTCCGAGCGGCGACAAGCTGCGCAAGTGGATCGCCATCGCCATCGCCCTGCTGCTGTCCTACCTCTCGGCGGTGTTCGCCGACGAGGTCGGCGGCGAGAAGTGGGTCATCGCGTTCTTCAACGCGCTGGTCATCTTCTCCGCCGCGCTCGGCGTCAACCAGTTCCCGCCCGGCAACCGCCAGGCGACACCCACCCAACTCGCGAGCGGTCGCGAGCCCCGCGTCTTCCGCTCCTGGGTCTGAGGGGGTGTCGTCATGATCTTCGGAATCCTCAGCGCGGTGATCCAGATGGCTGCCGGCGCCGTCTTCGGCCTGCTGGCCGGCGGGCCGATCGGCCTGCTCGTCGGGGCCGTCGTGGGCCTGCTGGTCGGGGCCGTGTTCGGCTGGGCGGTCACCTCCGCCGGGGTGTACGCCCCGGACGCCCGCGGCATCGTCCTCTTCGTCGTCGACCACACGTGGAGCCTGCTCAACACGGTGGTCGGGGCCGTCTACCTGGTCGTGCACCTCGTCTTCGGGCACTCGTTGGACCGGCCCACGTCGGCCGCCAGCGGCCGGGTCTGCGTGGTGCAGGGGGTCTCCCCGCGCTACGCCACCACCATCGGCACCGTCTGCGCGGGCTCCAACTCCGGCATCCAACGCCACGAGGACGTGCACATCTTCCAGGCGCGACTGCTCGGACCGCTGTACATCCCGCTGGTGCTGGCGAACTACGCGCTCTTCACCATCGCGCCGATCTGGCTGATCTACCACGACCACACCAACGCGCCGATCAACCGGTTCACCCGCTACTTCGAGATCGGCGTCTACCCGCACGTGTGGAACGAGGCCATCGCGTACCGCATCCAGGGGACGCCGCCGCGATGACCGTTGACGGGCGCGGACCGATCGAGACGGCCACCGCCGAGCTGGTCGAATGGCTGACCGGCGCGGCGGGGGAACCCGTCCCGATCGGTCCACCCCGCGCGGGTGGCGACGCCGACGGGCTGACCCTGTGGCCCCTCGAACTGCGCCCGGCCCAGCAGACCCGCTCCAGCGGCGCGGTCCGCGAGCCGTACCGGTTCACGGTCCGCTACCTGCTCAGCGTGGCCGGTCCGGCCGGGCTCGCCGTGCTGGACCGGGTGCTCGCCGCCACGACCCGGGACGGCCGCTACCCGGTGGTGCTGGAGGCCGGAGCGGCGGCGCTGTGGCACGCGCTGGACGCCGCGCCCCGCCCGGCGCTGCTGATCGACGTACCGGCTCAGGTGGACCACCCGACACCGGCCGCGCCCCCGGTCCTGCAGCCGCTGCGGCTGCGTCAGGTCGCGGTGCGCGCGCTCGCCGGCCGGGTCGTCGGCCCGCAGGACCAGCCCCTCGCCGCCATGCGCGTCGAGGTGCCCGGCACGGCGTCCGCGACCCGCACCGGGCCCGACGGCCGGTTCCTGATCGCCGGGGTCCCGCACGACCCCGAACACCCTCATCCGGTACGACTGCGACTGAGCGGTCGCGGGCTCGTGCTCACCGCCGACGTGGACGCGGACGACGACGACATCGTCATCGTCTGCGCGCCACCGACCCACTGACGCCCGCCCCACACAGGAGGACCGATGCCCAGCTACTTCTCCCCCGGCATCTACGTCGAGGAGGTCCCCAGCGGCGCCCGACCGATCGGACCGGTGAGCACCAGCATCGCCGCGTTCGTCGGCGTCGCCCCGAACCGCGACGCCCACCTGGGCAAGGCCGTACCGGTCAACAACTGGACCGAGTTCCTACGGCTCTTCGCCGACGGCGACCAGGTCGAGAGCACCCCCCTCGCGCGGGCCGTCTTCGGTTTCCTGGACAACGGGGGCGCGCGCTGCTGGGTGGTCAACGTCGGCGACGGCGGCGCGATCACCGGCGCCGGCAAGCAACGCGGCGGCCTGCAACTGCTGGAGGCCGTCGACGAGATCTCTATCATCGCCGCTCCGGGCTTCTCCGACCCGGTGTCCCACGACGCGCTGATCAGCATGGCCGAGCGGACCCGCACCATGGTGGCGATCTGCGACCCGGCCCCGGACATCGACGACATCTCCGCGCTGACCCGGGTCGCCACCCCGTCCTCCGGCAAGCCGCCGAAACCCGCCGAGGGTGCGGGCCCTGCCGCTGGTCCGGGCGGCGGGGAGGGACCGCCGGCGTACCGGCCCCGGCAGTCCGAGTTCGCCGCGTTCTACTACCCGTACCTGCAGGTCCGTGACCCGATCACCGGCGAGCTGGAACTGACCCCGCCGAGCGGGCACCTGGCCGGCATCTGGGCCCGCACCGACGCCCTGCGCGGCGTGCACAAGGCGCCGGCCAACGAACCGGTCCGGGGCGCAGTCGACCTCGGCTACCGGGTCACCCGCCCCGAGCACGACGTGCTCAACCCCAAGGGCGTCAACGTGATCCGCTACTTCGCCGGCGAGGGCATCCGCGTCTGGGGCGCCCGTACGCTCGCCGCCGAGGCCAGCGAGTGGCGCTACCTCAACGTCCGGCGGCTCAGCATCGCCATCGAACAGGCCATCGCCAACGGCACCCGGTGGATGGTCTTCGAACCGAACGACTTCACCCTCTGGCGCTCGATCCGGCGCGACATCGGGGCGTTCCTCACCCGGGTGTGGCGCGACGGCGCGCTGCTGGGGCGCAGCCCCGAGGAGGCGTTCTTCGTCAAGTGCGACGAGGAGACCAACCCGCCGGACGTCCGCGACGCCGGCATGGTGATCGCCCACATCGGCATCGCCGTCGTCAAGCCCGCCGAATTCGTGGTGTTCAAGCTCAGCCAGTGGGCCGGCGGCACCGAGACCGAGACGATCGGAGGCTGACATGGCCACCCCCGCCACCCCACAGCCCGGCGCGCCCGTCGACCCGTACCGGGCCTACAACTTCCGGCTGCTCATCAACGGCGTCACCAACGGCCACTTCACCGAGATGAGCGGACTGGAGGTGAACATCCCCGGGCAGCCGTACCGGGAGCACGGCCCCGGACCGACGCGGATGGTCCCCGGCCAGGCCGAGTACGAGCCGGTGACACTGCACTTCGGCCTCACCGCGTCCCGTGAGCTGTGGGACTGGGTGAACGCCACCGCCAAGGGCACCCTCAACCGCCGCAACGTGTCGGTGGTGCTGCTCGACGCGGCGGGCACCGCCGAGGTGCTGCGCTGGAACCTGATCGACGCGTGGCCCACCCGGTGGCGCGGAGCGCACCTCAACACGGTGAGCCACGAGATCGCCATCGCGTCGCTGACGCTGCGCTACGAGGGCCTCGAACTGGAGGCCGGCGGTGCCGCCGCGCCGACGCCCGCGTAGCTGGCTGGCCGGTCGCCTCCGCTCGGTGGCCGGCGCGGTGCAGCGCCTCGCCGGACGCGTCGACACCCCGACCGCCGAGCCGGAACGTCCGGCGGACCCGCCGCGTCGTCTCGGCGAGCCGCCGCAGCACTGGGTGGACCTGGTCGCCGCGCACGCCCCCGGCCTGCTCCGTGAGCTGGACCTCGACGTCGACCAGGCCGCGCCGACGCGGGACGAGACCCCGCCATCACGGCGGCAGGACCGCTCGGGCGACCCGGTCGACTCGGCCTCCCCTCGGGTCGCCGGTCGGACCGGCCGGCCGGTCGCCGCCGCCCACGGCCGACCCGGCGACCCGCACCCGCGCGCCCGACCGGGCGGCGCTGGTGATCACGCCTACCCTGGCCCCGGGCCGGACGGTCCCGGACACCCGGACGGCGAATCCGAACGACGGCTCCCGAAGATTCGACCAGCGACCCCGGACGGCGCGACATCGTCGAGCGGGACGGCCCGGTCCGACGGCGCAGCGTCGGCGAACGGGCGGGACGGCGCGGCGAGCGTCGGCAGGCCGTTCCGAGCGCCCGGTGTCGCCCACCCCGGGCAGACGGTCGCCACCCCCGGCACCGCGACACAGCTACCCCCCACACCTGTGCCACCCGGCGAAGGTTTCGACACCTCCGCAAGGGCTTCCTCTCGACGACCCACTCTGGACGCCACGACGGCGCGGCACGGACGCGGCGGCGGGAGGGTGGACGGACCATCCTGGCCCGCTCTGCCGGGCGAGCCGGCCAGGCCGGCCCGGCTCGGAGAGCACCCCACCGAGCGGCACGCCCGGCCCCACGCCGGCCACCATCTCGAACAGCACCGCGACCGGCTCCCCGACCAACGGGCCGGGCGACTCGGAGAGCACCACCGCCGGGGACGCTCCAAGCCGTTGCCCGAGCAGCACGCGAACCGGCTTCCTGACCAGCAACCAACGGGCCGGCGCGGGGGGCCGGAGGGGCCCGACCAGCACGACACACCGCACCACGGCCAGCACACCCGGCCGGACCGCGACCAGCGCGCCGACAACCCGTACGCCGATGGGCGGCGCGGCGGCGAGGTCGGGCGGTGGGACGCTCAACCGGGGTACCGGACGGGCACCGCCGAGGTCGACAGCGCCGGGCACTGGCCGGTCAGCGCGCCGTTCCCGTCGGCGGCCGTCGCGCCCGGCGTGGACCCGTGGCCGGCGCTACCGGATGACGGACCGCTGTGGACGGTGCCCGGCGCGACGCTCGACGCGGGCCACGAGCGCCGGCTCGACCGGGAGCAGGCGGGCGGCTGATGGAACGTGTGGCCTTCCTCATCGACTCCACCGGGGAGCGGGTGGACTGCCTGCTCAACCCGGAGACCGTGCAGGTGACCCGGCTCGCCGGCGTACGCCATCGGGGTGCGGGCGGCGCGCAGCTCACCGGTTCCGGTCTGGCCGACGACCCGCTGGTCTTCACCGGCGGTGGCCGTACGGAGTTGGTGCTGGATCTGCTCTTCGACGTCGACTTCGTCCAGGCGCAGGCGCGCCCCACCGACGTACGGATGCTGACCCGACCGTTGTGGATGCTGGCGGAGAACTCCGACGTCGAGCACGGCTGGCTGCGTCCGCCGCTGGTCCGGGTGGTCTGGGGCAAGACGTGGAACGTGCCGGGCGTGATCGTGGCGGTGGCCGAGCGGTTCGACGCGTTCACCGGTACCGGCTCGCCCCGGCGCTCCTGGCTGCGGCTGAAGCTGGTCCGGACCGCCGAGAGCGCCGACCAGGCGCAGGCCGGGTTCGCCGAGGAGCTCGCCGCGGCGAGTACGCCGGTGGCCGCGCCGGGCAGCGCCGTGGTCGCGGCCGGCGACGGGGCCACCGAGCCGGGCCACGCCGGGGTCCGTTTCGACCTGCTGGCCAACGACGCGCTCGGCTCGCCGCTGCGGTGGCGGCTGCTGGCCGAACACAACCGGATCACCGACCCGCTCGCGGTGCCGGCCGGTACGACCCTGGCGGTGCCCCCCGTCGGCTCGGGCGGCTCCGCGCCGGAGTCGACGCTCGGCGCGATGGCACGGGCCGGGGGGTCGTTCGTGGACGCCTCGATCGCCGCCGCCGCGAGTTGGGCCGCCTCGATCGCCGCCTCGACCGGGGCCGGCCCGACCGCAACGGCCGCCTCGACCGGGGCCGGCCCGACCGGAACGGCCGCCGCGAGCGGGACCGCGTCGACCGGCGGCGCACCAGTCGCGGGGGGTACGCCGTGACCAGCGTCGCGCCCCGGGCGCTGACCGTTCTGCTCGACGGCGTCGAGCTGAACGCCGTGGCCCGCCAGCGGATCCGCTCGCTGCGGGTGGCCGCCCGGCTCGACCAGCCGACCCAGGCCGAGCTGGTGCTCGCGACCGCGGCCGGCACCGCGGCGCTCGACCCGGCCGTGCGCACCGGAACGACCCTCGACGTACGGCTCGCCGACCACACCGACGCGCTGTTCGTCGGGGAGGTGACCTGCGTGGAGGTCGAGTACGCCGCTGATGGCGCGGTCGTGCTGCGGCTGCGGGCGTACGACGCGCTGCACCGGCTACGCAAGCGGCAGGACCTGCGGGTCTTCACCTCGGTGACGGCGGCGGAGCTGGCCCGGGACCTGTGCGGCGGGGTGGGGCTGACCGTGACGGCCGAGGACGACGGCCCGCGGCTGGAACGGTTGGTCCAGCACCGGCACAGTGACCTGGAGCTGCTCTGCGAGGTCGCCGGGCGGGCCGGGCTGCACCTGGCCGCCGACGGCGACGGCGTACGACTGGTGACCCTCGCCGGCTACGGTGAGCCGGTCCCGCTGACCCTCGGCGCGGGCGTGCACACCCTGCGGTTGTCCACGAACACGGACCAGGCCAGCGGCCCGAGCGTCGCATTGGGGTGGCACCCGCAGCGGGCCGAGCCGATCAGCCAGCGGGCCGACGAGGCGCGCTGCGGTCGGCCGTCCGGTGACCGTCCGGACCCGGCCGACGTGGGGGCCGACGGCGTCCGCACCAGCGTCGACCAGCCGGGACGCAGCGACGACGAGGTGGCCGCGCTGGCCCAGGCGCGACTGGACCTGCGCGCCGCCGCCCTGTCCACCGCCGAGGGGGTGGCCGAGGGTGACCCGGCGCTGCGGCCGGGCCGGCGGATCGACCTGGCCGGGGTTCCCGACCCCCTCGCGGGGGCGTACGTGCT
Source organism: Micromonospora sp. NPDC049107 (assembly GCF_040648595.1). Classification (NCBI taxonomy): domain Bacteria; kingdom Bacillati; phylum Actinomycetota; class Actinomycetes; order Micromonosporales; family Micromonosporaceae; genus Micromonospora; species Micromonospora sp. NPDC049107. Next base: position 715,008 of record NZ_JBEZEC010000001.1, on the reverse strand, counting down.
GACCGAGGTGGTGCACACCGTGGACGGCGAGGGGTACCTCACCCGGTTCTCGACCGTGCCGCCGGTCGTGCCGCCGACGGCGGTCGCCGGCGCGGTCGTCACCCTCGGCACCGTGACCGACGTGGCCGACCCGGACGGGTTGGGCCGGGTACGGCTGACCCTGCCCGCGTACGGGGATCTGGACGCCGGTTGGCTCGGCGTGCTCTGCCCGGGTGCGGGACGTGGCAAGGGTCTGGTGGCGCTCCCCGATCCGGACGACACCGTGCTGGTGGTGCTGCCCGGCGGCGAGCCGGCCTCGGGCATCGTGCTGGGTTCGCTGTTCGGGGCCGTCGAGCCGTACGACGCGGGCATCGACGACGGTCGGGCCCGGCGCTGGACGCTGCGCACAGCCGGCGGACAGTCGATCGTCGTGGACGACGTCCAGCGCAGCCTGCGGCTCGGCACCGAGGGCGGCAGTTGGCTGGAGCTCACCCCCGAGCTGGCCACCCTGCACGCGGCGACCGACCTGGTGATCTCCGCACCGGGCCGGGCCATGGTGGTCCGCGCCCGCAGCGTGGACTTCCTGCACGCCGAGGCGACCGAGGACCCGACCACCGCGGCGCGGCAGGCCCGTTCGCTCGCCCGCGCCCACCACGAAGGAGGCGGCTGATGCGTTGGATCCACCGCGACTCGGTGATCGCCTGTGACCACGACGGCCGGGTCGAGAACCAACCGTCGCAGCGGTGGGTGACCGTCACCGCCGTGCCGGTGCTGGTGGACGACGACCCGGAGGGACGGAAGATCGTCGCCTGCCCGAACTACGGACCGACCATCAAACCGTGCGCGAAGACGCTGACCGTCCGCGTCGGCTACAGCGACTGGCTCCGCGTCGACGGACGCCGGGTGGTGCTCTCGCACCTGGAGGGGTTCACCGACGGCACACCGCCGGACGCGATCCACCACACCGTCCGCGACCCCCGACAGCGCTTCCTGGGGGCGGACCGGTGAGGGCGTTCCGCTTCGTCGGGGCCGGCTTCGACGCCGGCCGGGGCGGCGGGTTGGCCCTCACCGCGGCCGGCGGGCTGGCCATGACCGAGGGCGACGAGAGCGTACGCCAGGCGCTGTTCCTGCTCTTGTCGACGACGCCCGGCGAGCGGCTGATGCGGCCCGGGTACGGCTCCCGGCTGCACCGGCTGATCTTCGCGCCCAACGACGACACCACGGCCGGGCTGGCGATCCACTACGTGCGGCAGGCCATCGCCCGCTGGGAGCCCCGGGTCGAGGTCATCGACGTCGACGCCGGGCCCGACGTGGACGACGCGTGGCGGCTGGTGATCCGGCTGGACTACCGGGTGCGGGCCAGCCTGACGCCCGGTCAGTTGGTGTTCTCCGTGGATCTGCTCCCCGCCGACGACGAACCGGGAGAATCGTCATGACGCTGCCCGTGCCGCACCTGGACGACCGAGGTTTCCTCGACCTCGTCACCGAGGCCCGCGAGCGGATCCGCCAGTCCTGCCCCGGCTGGACCGACCTGTCGGCGCACGACCCCGGCATGGCGCTGGTGGAGGCGTTCGCGCACCTGACCGAGGTGATGATCTACCGGCTGAACCAGTTGCCGGAGAAGGCGTACGTGCAGTTCCTGAACCTGCTCGGGGTGGCGCGGCACGCGCCCACCGCGGCCTGGGCGGACGTGGTGTTCAGCCGGGCCGGCGTCGACACCTCGGCGGTGCGGATCCCGGCCGGGCTGCGGGTCGCGGCGGCGCGTGGCGCCGACCCCCGGCCCGTCGTGTTCGTCACGACCGAGCCGGCGACGCTGCCGGCCGGCGAGTCCTCGGTGACCGTCCGGATGCACCACTGCGAGCCGGTGGACGCGGAGCTGCTGGGTCTCGGCACCGGCCAGCCGGGGCAGGTGCTGCGCGCGGCCCGCGCTCCCCTGGCCCACACCGCCGAGCCGCTGGACCTGCTGCTCGGCGTGGAGGTGCCGACCGGCTCGGTGGAGCTGGGAGCGGCGGCCCGCGAGCACGAGGGCCACACGTTCGAGATCTGGCAACCGGTGGACAGCTTCGCCGGGCTCGGCCCGCAGGCCAAGGCGTACCTGGTGGACCGCTGCTCGGGCACCGTCACCTTCGCCCCGGCCCTGGACCTGCGGCCGTCCGCCGACGGCACCGCCGGGCCGACGCCGGTGGCCGCCGTGCCCCCGGCCGGGCGGCAGGTCCGCCTCTGGTACCGGGCCGGCGGCGGTCCGGCCGGCAACGTCGCCGCCGGCACGCTGACCACCCTGCGCGATCCACTGCCCGGGGTACGCGTCGACAACCCCACCCGGGCGGCCGGCGGCCGGGAGATGGAGGCGTTGGAGTCGGTGCTGCTGCGCGGCCCGTACGAGTTCTTCGCCCAGCAGCGCGCGGTCACCGCCCGCGACTTCGAGGTCCTGGCCACCAGCTCGGGCGCGGTGGCGCGGGCCCGCGCCTTCACCCGCTCGGCCGTCTACAGCTTCGCCCGCCCGGGTGAGGTCGAGGTGGTGCTGGTGCCGTACGTGCCACCGGCGGCCCGACCGGGCGGCCGGCTGCCGGTGGCGGTGCTGCGCGAGTACGAGGTGCCCGAGGCCCGCCACCGCGTCGAGGCGGACCTGGAACAGCGCCGGATGGTCGGTATCCGCTCGCGGGCGAGCTGGGCCCGGTTCAAGGCGGTGTCGGTGCGGGCCCGCGTGGTGGTGCGGCGGGAGGAGGACGTGGACGCGGTCCGGCGGCGCATCCACGACCGGCTGCACCAGACGCTCAGCCCGCTGCCCACCGCGCTCAACCCGAGCGGGTGGCCGTTCGGTGAGCCGCTGCGGGCGTCCAACGTGTACCGGCTGTTGGAGCAGGCCGAGCCGGGCGTGCGGTACGTCGAGTCGGTGCGGTTCGTGGTCGACGAGGCGCCCGACGCCAACGTCCGCGCCCTCGCCGTCGACGCGTACCAGCCGCGCACCTGGTACGCCGGGCGTGGCCCGGTGCTGTTCCGCTCCAGCAACGCGGGCTCGGGCTGGGAGCCGGCCGGCCGGTTCGACGACGACGAGACGGTGCTGCGGGTCGCGCCCGCCCCCGCCCCGGTGCGGCCCGGCATCGTGGCGCGTCCCGGCTCGGTGGCCGTGGTGACAGTGCGCGAGTCGGGCGGCTCCCGGGTACGACTGAGCACCGACCTGGGTGAGACGTGGTCGCTGCTGACCGACCTGGACTCGCGGATCTCCGACGTGGCGTGGCTGGACCGCGACGGCGCGGGAGCGCTGCTGGTCGCGACCGACACCGGGCTGTACGAGGTGTCGCTGCTGCCCGGCGCGGTGCCGTTGCAGATCCTCGTCGACCCTTCCGACGCCGACCGGGGCTTCTACGCGGTCCGCGCCTTCGTCTCCGAGCGCGGCGCGCCGGGCGTGGCGGTCGCGGCGCAGGCCAGCTTCGGGGTGTACCTGTCGACGGCCGGCGGCCGGCCGGGCAGCTTCACGCACGTCGGGCTCTCCAACGTGGACAACCGGGTCCTCGCGGTGCAGTACGACGGCCCGGCCACCCTGCTGTGGAGCGGCGCGGGCGAGCCGGACCCGAAGAAGCCCGGTCAGGGCTGTCACCGCACCCGGCTGTTCGAGTCCGACGTCAAATGGCAGTCGGTGCAGGCCGGCTGGATCGGCGGCACCTGCCGGGATCTGGCGTTCGCCGGCCAGCAGGCGGTGGCCGCCACGCAGAGCGGCGGGGTGCTGCGGCTGGACACCCTGGCCGCCCAGCCGCAGTGGCAACCGGTCTCGGTCAACTGCGGGCTGCCGTTGCGCGACCGGACCCGGTTCGTGCCGGTCGACGCCGTCGCCGTGAGCGGCCCTGCCGCGGCGGCCGTCGGCACGGGCGGTCCGGCGGCCTCCGGCGCGGGCGGTCCGGCGGCGGACCGGCTGGTGCTGGCCTGCGGCGAGCGCGGCGTCTACCGCAGCGCCGACACGGTCACCTGGACCGCCAGCGCCAACCAGGCCACCGCCGACGTGGTGACCGTCCCGGACACGTGGCTGCTCTGCTCCGGCGAGCACGACATCGAGGTGGTGCGCCAGGATGCGACGCTCGGCGATTGAGCGGCTGCTGCCCGCCGCGTACCAGCGGGCATGCGTGCCGGGCAGCGTGCTCTGGGCGCTGCTGGACGTGATGGAGGGACTGCACGCCCCGGACGAGGCGATCCTCGCCGAGGTGGACGCCCTGTTCGACCCGTACCGGGCCCCCGAGGACATGGTCGTACGCCTGACCCGCTGGGTGGCGATGGACCACGTGGTGGCGTCGCACCGACCGGACGCGCCGCTGCCCCTGCCGGTCGGGCGGCTACGGGACCTGGTGGCCCACGGCGCGCTGCTGGCGCGGTGGCGCGGCACCCCGTACGGGATGCGACGGGCCCTGGAGGTGGCGACCGGGGTGAGCGGCTTCGCCATCGACGAACCCGACGAGAGGCCCTTTCACATCGTGGTGCGGGTGCCGGCGGACGCCGCCGACCACCTCGCCGTGATCACCCGCATCGTCGAGGCGGAGAAGCCGGCGGCGACCACCGCCGAGGTCGTCCTCGCCGCCTCGCCACCATCGGATCAGCCGACCGCGGCACCGTCCGCTTAAGGAGCCTTCATGACCACCGAATGGGCCGTCGTCGGCGCCGCGTCGCAGTTCACCCTGGACGCCGCCAACCACGGCGAGCTGACGTTCACCGTCTCCAACCCGGGCCTCGCGCCGGACACCGTCGTCTTCGACGTGGCGCCCGGCGAGGGCAGCCAGCGGGCCTGGTTCACCGTCACCGAGCCGCAGCGGGTGGTGCCCGGTCAGGGTTCGGTCTCGTTCCTGGTCCGCCTCGCGGTGCCGGCCGGCACCGCGCCCCGCCGCTACGACATGACCGGGTTCGCGTACTCGGCGAACACCGCGCCGGAGGAGAGTTCGCGCTCCAGCGGCCGGGTGACGTACGAGGTCCGGGCGGTCGCCGCGCCGAAGCGGACGCCGTGGCCGTGGATCGCCGCCGCCGCGGCGCTGGTGCTCGTGGTCGCCGGGGTGGTCGGCTACCTGCTGACCCGCTCCGACGGCCCACCGACGCCGGGCACGCCACGGGTCGTGACGCTGGAGGCGGAGAGCCTGGTCGACGGGGCAAAGGTGGAGTCCCCGGCGAAGACCGCGGCGGGCATCGACGCGCAGCCGAACTGCTGCGACATCACCTGGTCGGACGACGCGCAACTGTTCTTCACGGGCCTGGCGCCCGGTGACCGGGTGAACGTCACCGTCGAACTGCCGGCCGACGCCCTCTGGCGTTTCTCCACCACGCGCACCACGAGCTTCGACTACGCCAACACCATCTGGCAGATCGACGGCGTGCAGCTCGGCAGCACCTTCTTCGGCTTCAGCCCGACGGTGATCCGGCAGGACTTCACCGACGTGGGCACCGTCCGGTTGGCGGCGGGCCGCCACACGCTCACCCTGGTCGCCGTCGGCAAGACGCAGGGCTTCGACAGGTACTTCGCGGGCGTGGACCAGATCCGCTTCACCGAGGTGCCCGGGGCGGTCGCGCGGCGATGAGCGGTCGGCAGAAGGTCGTCCTGGTGACGCTGGCGGTGCTGCTGGTGGCGTTCTTCGCGCTCGCCGTCGGCGTCGGCGGCGGCGAGCAGGGCCGCGCGAGCGATCGGCCGGGAATCGTGCAGCGGCTGGGCCGGCTGGCCGGGGCGAGCAGCACGATCGACCCGACGACCGTGCAGGCCGACTGCGACCGTACCGGCGACGTGCTCACCTTCGTCGGCGGCTGCGCGGTGCGGGTCGCCGACCCGGGCGAGTTGCGGACGTTGGTGCTGCGCAGTGGCCGCACGTTCGTGGTGAACGCCCCGGCGCCCGGGGACGCCGACCTCACCGTGCGGTCGGAGGTCGAACCGGACGACGGCGGCGAGGCGGTCGCCCGGATCGCCGTCGACAGCGCGACCACGGTGCTGCTGGGCTGCCCGGGAGGTGTGGGATGCACGGTCACCGTCGCCGCCGGGTGACAGGTCCACCCACCGGCCCGAGCCGCGCGCTCCTCGACCGTAAGGAGGCCCGCCATGGGTGACCTGCGTAAGCCGTTCCTGCTGCTCGCGCTGGTCGCGATCACGCTGGTGGTCCTCGTCGAGGTGGGATCGTCGCTGCTCACCGGTGGCGGCGACGCCACCGGCGCGCTGCTGGTCGGCGCGGCGGACCTCGGCGTGGAGGTGGACGCGGCCGGGGTCAGCGAACCGTCCGGACGGGGCACCAGCTACCTGGCGCTGATCGACGCGGTGGCGCTCTGGACCACTGGCCTGTTCTGCCTGAGCCTGGTGGTGCCGGAGCGGGTGCAGGGCCGGATCCAGGGCGTCGCGACGCTGATCTTCTCGATCCTGCTCATCCTGGGCTCGCTGATCCTGCTGATCATCGCGTTCGTGGAGCTGATAATCATGGTGTCGCTGTTCCTGGCCGTGCCGTTCGGCACCCTGGCGTACCTGGCGCTGTGGGGCTTCTTCCCGGTCGGCGACGCGGCGGTGCTGCTCGGCCTGGCGCTGCTGCTCAAGCTGGTCTGGGCGGGGCTGTTGGTGCTGGCCCAGCCCCGGTTTCTGCAGAACAAGGGCCTCGTCCTGATAATCATCACCACCCTGCTGTGCACCGTCGTGCTGGAATTCCTGCACAATCTGGTGCCGGTGATCCTGGTGAGCATCCTCGACGACATCGGCGCGATCGTCTTCGCCATCATCGCCATCATCTGGGGGCTGGTGCTGCTGATCGGCTCGATCCCGGCGATAGTCAAGGCCATCCGCGTCACCGCCGCCGCCGTCCCCGCCGCCCTGCCCCGTCGATCATGAAGTTGTTGTCACCGCGCCCGGCGTGTCGGGACAACAACTTCATGATCGACGCGCGCTGGCGAGGGTGGCGCATTGGGCTGGAGACAGGGTGCCGTCGGCGATCCACACCTGGTAGCTGCCTTGGCGGGTGGTGGCGGCGGGGACCTCCGCCGGTTGGTCGAAGGCGAAGGCCACGCAGACGCCGGGATACATCGCGGTCCGCGCGAACCACCGGTCACCGAGGCCGAGGCCCGCGAAGACCAGGGTGTACGCGCCACCGCCCGGCCCGGTGCCGGCCAGCGCCAGCCACGGGGTGGCGCTGCCGTTGATCGCCTCCTCCCCCGTCGCCTCGGCGGTGAACACCGTCGCCTCGCCCCCGGCGGCGACCGCCCGCCAGAAGAAGCCGCCGTAGCCGGCCCCGCCGGGACGACCGTTGGTGGCCGGACTGCCCAGGCGCACGGACCTGTCGGCCGGCGCGGTGAGCGCGGAGTCCAGGTCGAGCCGCCAGACGTCCGGCGTCACCGCCGACGCGGCCAGCTGACGCCGCTCGGCGAGCAGCACCCGTCCGCGCGGGTCGCGCCACTGGAGCTGATGGGCCAGCCGGTCCGCCGAGCGCCGCGTCCAGCCGGTGTGGACGATCCGCCCGTGGTCCTCGCGCCACGTGTAGCCGACGTCGCGCACGTAGGTGCGCCCGCCCCACAGGTTGACGCCGTCGACGTCCTGCACCGCGAGGGAGGCTCCCAGGTGCCACACATGGTCGGCGGGGAGCGCGTCGGTGACCACCGTGCCGCCGAGGGTGCGCACGGGGTGCAGGTACGGCCGGGGGCCGTGCCGCGCGTCCAACGCGGGGTCGACGACGTACCGGGCCACCTCGGTCCCGCCGACCAGCAGCCGAGCCGGTTCCTCGGCGACCGGAGCGGGGTCGGTGGCGGGATCGGTGGTCACGGCAGCTCCGGCCGGACGGCGGCCGGCTCGCGGCTGCCGACCTCGGCGGCGAAGGCGCGGCCGACGTCCGTGGGGACCGGCATCCGGTTGGCGACGGCGTGCAGGGCCGCCAGGGTGTAGCCGGCGAGGATGGGCACGGCCACCGGTGTGACCAGGACGGCGAGCAGCCCCGCCAACGCCGTCACGCCCGTGAGGGCGGCCCACCGGGTGGGCGCGTCGAGGCAGGCGCGGGCGCTGGACCGGGCCGCGACCCGCCACCGCCCGCCCCCGTTCCGGCCCGCCTCGACGACGACCAGGCCGGCGTACCCGGCCAGAGCGGCCGCGACCAGAGCGGTCACCGCCAGCGCCGGTGGGCCACCGGGCACCCGCCCGGCGGTCAGCGCCGCCAGGTCGGCGGCGAGCAGCCCGAGCACGCAGAGCGCGAGCAGGCTGACCGGCACGCCGGGCAGCACCGAGCGGCCGAACCGGCGCAGGCTCGTACGCGCCGACGGCCAACCGCCGGTACGCGTCCAGTCGCGCACTGCCGCGCTGGCCGTACCGGCCGCCCCGGCGGCGGTGAGCAGCGGCGCCGCCGCGAGGGTCAACAGGATGCCGAGCAGCGCCAGGTCCGCGGCGTCGCGGGCGACGTCCCGCCAGTCCCGCCGCTCGGCGTCGTCGACGGGTTCAGCCCTTGATGCCACTGGTGTTGATCCCCTCGACGAGCATCCGTTGGAACGCGACGAAGAACAGGAAGACCGGCAGCAGCGACAGCACCGACATGGCGAACATCGGCCCGACCGCGCTCTGACTCGTCGAGTCGATGAAGAGGGTCAGCGCCACCGGCACGGTGTAGTCCTTCAGTTGGGACAGGAAGACCAGTTGGCGGAAGAAGTCGTTCCAGGTCCAGATGAACGAGAAGATCGCGGTGGTGACCAGCGCGGGTCGGCTCAGCGGCAGGATGATGTGCCGGAAGATCCCGTACGGGCCGGCGCCGTCGATCCGCGCCGCCTCGTCCAGCTCGCGCGGGACGCCGCGCATGAACTGCACCATGAGGAAGACGAAGAACGCCTCGGTGGCCAGGAACTGCGGGATGAGCAGCGGCAGGTAGGGCCACTCGCCACCCACCAGACCGAGGGTGCGGAACAGGATGTACTGCGGCACGATCAGCACGTGCTGGGGCAGCAGCAGCGTACCGATCATGACGGCGAACCAGAGGCCACGCAGCCGGAACCTCAGGCGGGCGAAGGCGTACGCAGCCAGCAGGCAGGAGAGCCCGTTGCCGATGACGGTGAGCAGGCTGACCAGCGCGCTGTTGAGGAAGAACCGGCCGAATCCGACGTCGAAGTTGGACCAGCCGGCGGTGTAGTTGCCCGGGGTGAACCGCTCCGGCAGCAGCCCGACGTTGTTGACGATCTCCTCCTGGGACTTCACGGAGGTGCCGACCATCCAGATCAGCGGGTAGAGCACCACGGCCACGATCACCACCAGGATCAGCAGCCGCAGCACGGGCCGGCCGCCGGGGCGTCGTCCCGCTCCGGGCAGCGCCGCCGCCGTCGGAGTCGCCATCACCGGTCCTCCCCGTCGGAGTAGTGCACCCAGAACCGCCCGGTGCTGAAGAAGATCGCGGTGAGCACCGCGATGGCGAGCAGGAACACCCAGGCCATCGCCGAGGCGTAGCCCATCTCCAGGTCGGTGAAGCCGGTGATGTAGAGGTTCAGCGTGTACATGAGGGTCGAGTCGACCGGGCCGCCGGTGCCGTTGCTGAGCACGAACGCGGCGGTGAAGCCCTGGAAGCCGTTGATCGTCTCCAGCACCAGGTTGAAGAAGATGACCGGGGAGAGCATCGGCAGGGTGACGGCGCGGAACTGCCGGAACCGACCGGCGCCGTCGACGGACGCGGCCTCGTACAGCTCGGTGGGCACCTGTTTCAGCCCGGCCAGGAAGATCACCATCGGGGCGCCGAACTGCCAGATGGCCAGCACCATGAGCGTCTGCAGGGCCCAGTCCGGGTCGTTGACCCAGGGCCTGCCCTCGATGCCGAAGAGGCTCAGCAGCGAGTTGAACGCACCATCGCGGTTGAACATGTTGACCCAGACGATGGCCAGCGCCACGCTGCCGCCGAGCAGCGACGGCAGGTAGAACAGGCCGCGGAACAGGCCGACGCCGCGCCACGCGCGGTTGAGCAGCAGCGCCACGCCGAGGGCCGCGGCCAGTTTCAGGGGTACGGCGACCAGCGCGAAGGTCAGGGTGACCCGCACGGCGTGCCAGTACGACGGGTCGGCGGTGAACATCCGCTCGTAGTTGGCCAGCCCCACCCACCGGGCCTCGGAGAACGGGGTGAGGATGTCGTAGTTGGTGAAGCTCAGGTAGAGCGACAGCAGCATGGGGACCGCCGTGACACCCATCAGGCCGATGAGCCACGGCGACAGGAAGACGTACCCCGCCAGACCCTCGCGGTGCCGGATGCCGCCGGACCCACGCCGGGTGGGGTGGGTCCGGACGGATCCGGGGCCGGGTCGGGTCGGGTCGGGCGCCGTGGTCAACGCCACGATCGGCTCCTCTCCTCGCCTCGTGGGGCGGGTCAGGCGATGGCGCCCTTGCACGCCTCGATGAACTGGGCGGCGGCCTGCGCGGGGGTGGCCCGGCCGTACTGGGCGCTCTCGGCGGCCTTGACCAGCTCGGACTTGACCGTGCTGTGTCCCTTGATCGGCACCTGTGGCGACTCGCCGAACTTCTGGGTCAGCTCCGCCTCGACGGCGATCGACTGCTTCATCGCGGGGTCGGTGGTGCCGTCGCTGACGACCTGACGCAGGTCCAGGTTGGACGGCAGGCCCCGGTCGGTGCCGAGCAGGGTGACGGCCTCCCGGTCGTTGACCAGGAAGTTGATCACATCGACCGCGACGTCCCTGTTCTTGCTGCCCTTGAACACCGACCAGTACATCGAGGCCCGGGCCCACTGCGCGCTCGGATCGCCGGGGTAGGCGATCACTCCCAGCTCGTCCTTGGTGTTCTTCTTCAGGTCCGGCATCTGGTTGGCCCAGACCCAGGACGTCGCGGACTTGCCGGTGACCACCAACTGCTTGGTGACGTCGCTGGAGTTGCCCTCGTGGATGACGTCGGCGGTCGGGGTGGCCTTACGGTCCCGCGCGCCCTTCCAGAGGTCGAACCAGGCGGTCACGTCCTCGGCGGTGAAGCCCAGATCCTTGCCCTGGTAGAGGTCCTTGCCCTGCTGGCGCAGCCAGACCCAGAACGCCTTGTAGTCGGCGCTCGGATCCTGGGTGCCGGGAACCCCCGTCCTGGCGGACACTCCCTCGGCCCAGGCGATGTGCTGCTCCCAGCTCATCCCGGTGGTCGGTTCGGGCAGGTTGTGCTTCGCCAGCAGCGTCTTGTTGTAGACCAGACCCTGCGTGTTCTCCCCGGCGGCCAGGCCGGCGAGCTTGCCGTCGACGACGCCGTACTGCCACAGGCTCTTGGGGAACGTGGCGGTGTCCAGCTTGCCGGACTTCTGGTACGAGGTGAGGTCGAGCGTGGTGTTGCGAGCCGCGTACTCGGCGAGGTAGTTGTCGTCGATCTGGAACAGGTCGGGCGGGTTGCCACCGGCGGTGAGCGTGGCGAGCTTGTCGAAGTAGCCCTGGTTGGCCTGCCAGGTCTTCTCGAAGGTCACGTTGGGATGCTTCTTTGTGTAGAGGGCGAGGGCGTCCTCGGTCAGCTTGGCCCGGGCGTCACCGCCCCACCAGAAGATCGAGAGCTTGACGGGGGCGTTGGGGTCGGCGGCGTCGTCGTCGCCGCACGCGGCGGCGCCGAACAGCAGCGGCGCGGCGACCGTCGCGGCGAGCAGGCCGCGCAGCAGCCGCCGCCGGGGCAGCGGGGTGGCGGGCGGACGCCCGACGGGCGTGCCGGTGGTGGGGGACGTTGCGGGGTGCATGTGCGCTCACTCCTCGGCTTTAGGAGGCGACGGCATCACCCGAGGCCGCGGTCGGGATGCCCGGACCCGCAGGGCAGTGCGGGTCCGGGCCTTAGGGCGCGGCCAGGGGACGTGCCGGCCGGGCATGCGGACCCGGCCCGGTCGAGTCGCGGATGACCAGGTCGGTCTGGAGCATTACCTGTGCGGTGGTACGCCGGACGCCGACCGCCGTGCCGGTACCGGGCCCCCGCGCGCCGCGCGGTGACTCGATGTCCTGTTGCAGCAGCATGTCGACGGCCGTCCGGCCGGCGGCCCCGGTGGGTGTGGCCACCGTCGTCAGTTTGGGTCGGGTGAGCCGGCTCAGGGCGATGTCGTCGACCCCGACGACGCTCACCTGCTGCGGCACCCGGACCCCGAGCGCGTCCAGCCCTTCGATGAGGCCGATCGCCATCAGGTCGTTGTAGGCGAGCACGGCGGTGACGCCGCTGTGCCGCACCTGCTCGGCCACGGCGGAGCCGCCGGTCTCGGTGGGAGCGTTGGGGCCGAGCACGGTCAGTTCCCCGCCACCGGCCCGGACGGCCGTGGTGGCGGCACGCCGCATCTCCCGGTTGGTCCACGAGCTGCGCGGCCCGCCGAGCAGGGCGATGTCGCGGTGACCGAGACCGATCAGGTGCTCGACGGCTGCCCGGGCGCCCTGCCCGACGTCCATCAGCACGCAGGCCAGGCCGGTCACCTGACGGTTCACCACGACCAGCGGCACCTCGCGGCTGAGCTGTTCGATCAGGCTGTTGCTCATCCGGGGGCTGCACAGCAGCACCCCGTCGACCTGCTTGGCGAGGGCGTGGACCAACTCCTCCTCGGCGGTCGGGTCCTCGTTGGTGTCGGCCACGAAGACGTGGTAGTCGCGGTGGCGTGCCTGGCTCTCCGCCGCCTTGATCAGCGGTGGGAAGAACGGGTTCGCGATGTCGGCGATGATCAGCCCGATGTTGTGCGTACGCCCGGTGATGAGGGCGCGGGCGGCCCGGTTCGGCCGGTAGCCCAGGTCCTCCGCGCAGGCCAGCACCCGGACCCGGGTCTCGGGGTTGACGAGGTGCGGGGCGGAGAAGGTGCGGGACACGGTGGAGATGTGCACCCCGGAGGCGCGGGCGACGTCCCGGATGGTGACTGGCACGGCGGCCCCTTCGTCCGAGTGCGGCGGTGGTCACGCGGGTGCCGCCAATTAATGCAAACGGTTGCTCCACTGTCAACGGTCAATGTTTGCAGCTTTGTTGCATCGAGACGCCCAGTGGTGGCCTTCAACCCCGCAAAAACCCACAATTGCCGCCGGTTGTGCCGCTGTCGTTGACGCCATCACATTGATCGTGGTTACTTCACTGCAAACCTTTGCAGGGGTCATCCGGAGGGCGATCGCATGTCACCGAGATCCGGCGGGCGGGTCCGCTACGCCATCGTGGGCACCGGCGCGCGAGCGGAGATGTTCGTCCGGGCCCTGGTGCTCGACCACCCGGACTCCGCCGAGCTGGTCGCCTTCGCCGACGTCAACCAGACCCGGATGGACGCGCACAACCGCTGGCTGGGCGAGCTGGGACACCGGCCGGTGCCCACGTACCCCGCCGGCGGATTCGCCTCCATGCTGGACGCCGAACGCGTCGACGTCGTCCTGGTGACCAGCGTGGACGTCACCCACGACGAGTACGTGGTGGCCGCGCTGCGCGCCGGCCGGGACGTCGTCACCGAGAAGCCGATGACCGTGGACGCCGCCCGCTGCCGGCGCATCCTGGAGGCCGTGGCCGAGACCGGCGGCAGCGTTGCGGTCGCCTTCAACTACCGCTACAACCCGCTGCACGAGCAGGTCCGCCGGCTGCTCGCCGAGGGCGCGGTCGGCGAGATCGGCTCGGTGCACTTCGAGTGGCTGCTCGACGTGCGCCACGGGGCCGACTACTTCCGCCGCTGGCACCGCGACAAGGCCACCTCCGGCGGCCTGCTGGTGCACAAGGCCAGCCACCACTTCGACCTGGTCAACTGGTGGCTGGCCGCCACCCCGGTCGAGGTGTACGCGGCCGGTCGACTCTTCTTCTACGGCGAGAGCGGCCGCCGGCACGGCTACGCCCGCGACTACGACCGGGCGTACCGCTCCCCCGCCGCGGTTGACGACCCGTTCGCGCTGCGGCTCGACGCGCACCCCCGACTGCGCGAGCTGTACCTCGACGCCGAGGCCGAGGACGGCTACCAGCGCGACCGCAACGTCTTCGCCCCCGGAGTGAGCATTGAGGACGACATGGCGGTGCTGGCCCGCTACTCCACCGGCGCGACAATGACCTACCACCTCACCGCGTACGCCCCCTGGGAGGGCTACCGGGTGATGGTGAACGGCAGCCGGGGACGCCTCGAACTGGAGGTGACCGAGAACGACTACGTCGACCGGGGCACCGCCGGCGCCGTCAAGGGCGCGGCCCTGCACGGCGTCGAGGCGCCGACCGAGGGGGGCGACGCGACGCTCACGGTGCGCCCGTTCTGGGAACCGCCCCGACGGATCCTCATCGAGGGTCGTACCCGCCAGGGGCACGGCGGCGCGGACGCCCGGATGACGGCGGTGCTCCTGGGCGGTCAGCCTGATCCGTTGGGCCGCGCCGCGACGGCCGAGGACGGCGCGCTGGCCCTGCTCACCGGCCTGGCCGCCAACCGGTCCCTGGAGACCGGGCGAGCCGTGCGCGTCGCTGACCTGCTCACCACCCGCTGAGAAGCAGAACGAGGAGCCCCGTGCCGACGTCCGACCACACCGACCTGCTCCTGCCGGCCGAGCCGGGCCAGCGCGCGCTGGCCCGGGAGCTGTACGCCCTCGCGGCGCGGCAACCGATCATCTCGCCGCACGGGCACGTCGACCCGGCCCTGCTCGCCGAGGACCAGCCCTTCCCCGACCCGGCGCGGCTGCTCATCGTGCCCGACCACTACCTGACGAGGATGCTGCTCAGTCAGGGCGTACCCCCGGGCGACCTGGGGGTCCCCACCCGCGACGGCAGCCCGGTCGAGGCCGACGGGCGGGTGATCTGGCGGCGCTTCGCCGCACACTGGCACCTGTTCCGGGGCACCCCGTCGCGGCTCTGGCTGGAACAGACCCTCCGTACCGTCTTCGGGGCGCACACCCCGCTGCGTCCCGACACCGCCGACGCCCTCTACGACGAGATCGCCGCGCGGCTCGCCGAGCCGGAGTTCCGGCCCCGGGCGCTGTTCGAGCGCTTCGGGATCGAGGTCCTCGCCACCACCGAGTCACCGCTGGACGACCTCGCGGCGCACGCCAAGCTCGCCGCCGACGGCTGGGGTGGGCCGGGCGGTCGGGTGGTCACCACCTTCCGCCCGGACGACGTGGTGGACATGGAGTTCGACGGCTGGTCGGCCAACGTGGCGCGGCTCGGCGCGCTGGCCGGCGAGGACACCGGCACGTACCCCGGCTATCTGGCCGCGCTGCGGGCCCGCCGGGCCGCGTTCGTCGCGGCCGGGGCGACCTCGTCGGACCACGGGCACCCCACCGCGCGCACCCTGGACCTGAGCCCGGCGCAGGCCGCCCGCCTCTACGACCGTGGGCTGCGCGGCGCGGCGGACGCCGCCGACGCGGAGGCGTTCCGGGCGCACATGCTGATGGAGTTCGCCCGGATGTCCCTCGACGACGGACTGGTGATGCAGCTGCACCCCGGCGCGGTGCGCAACCACAACCGCTGGCTGTACGAGCGGCACGGCCGGGACGTCGGCGGCGACGTGCCGCAGGCCACCGAGTACGTGCACGCGCTCGCCCCGCTGCTGTCCCGCTACGGCAACGACCCCCGGCTGACGGTGGTGCTCTACACCCTCGACGAGGACACCTTCACCCGCGAGCTGGCGCCCCTGGCCGGCGGGTACGCCGCGCTGCTGCTCGGAGCGCCCTGGTGGTTCCTGGACTCCCCCGAGGCGCTGCGGCGGTTCCGGGAGACGGTCACCGAGAGCGCCGGCTTCTACAACACGACCGGGTTCGTCGACGACACCCGGGCGTTCTGCTCCATTCCGGTACGCCACGACGTGGCCCGCCGGGTCGACGCCGGCTTCCTGGCCCGGCTGGTCGCCGAGCACCGGCTCGCGATGGACGAGGCCGCCGAGACGATCGTCGACCTGGCGTACCGGCTACCCAAACGGGTCTTCCACTTCGAAGGGTCGAGCCAGTGACCACCACCATCACCTCCGTCGAGGTGCACGACGTCCGCTTCCCCACCGCCGCCCGGGGCGAC
This sequence comes from Micromonospora sp. NPDC049107, assembly GCF_040648595.1. Classification (NCBI taxonomy): domain Bacteria; kingdom Bacillati; phylum Actinomycetota; class Actinomycetes; order Micromonosporales; family Micromonosporaceae; genus Micromonospora; species Micromonospora sp. NPDC049107. Next base: position 699,134 of record NZ_JBEZEC010000001.1, on the reverse strand, counting down.
GGGTCCGACGCCATCAACCGGGGCGACTACTCGGCGACGTACGTCGAGCTGGGCACCGACTCCGGGCCGGTGGGCGCGGGGTTCACCTTCACCAACGGCCGGGGCAACGAGATCACCTGCGCGGCGGTGCGGGCGCTGGCCCACCACGTCGAGGGTCGTACGGTCGAAGAGATCGCCGCCGAGCCGGTGGCGTTCTGGCGCTCGCTCAGCGCGGACGTGCAGTTGCGCTGGCTGGGCCCCGAGAAGGGCGTCATCCACATGGCGACCGGGGCGCTCGTCAACGCCGTGTGGGACCTGCGGGCCAGGATCGCCGGCAAGCCGATGTGGCGGTTCCTGGCCGAGCTGCCCACCGACGACCTCGTCGCCAGCCTCGACTTCCACCACATCAGCGACGCGCTGACGCCCGACGAGGCGGCGGCCATCCTCGACAAGGGACGCGACGGCCTGGCCGACCGGTTGGCGACGCTGGAACGGGACGGTTTTTCTTCGTACACCACCTCGGTCGGCTGGCTCGGCTACCCCGACGACAAGGTGCGGGCGCTGACCCGGCAGGCGTACGACGACGGCTGGCGGGCCATGAAGATGAAGGTTGGCGGCCCGCTCGCCGACGACCTGCGCCGGGCCCGGATCATCCGCGCCGAGATCGGCCCGGACGCGCTGTTGATGATGGACGCCAACCAGGTCTGGGACGTCGACGAGGCGATCACCGCGATGACCGCCCTCGCGGAGGTGGACCCGTACTGGATCGAGGAGCCGACGCACGCCGACGACATCCTCGGGCACGCCCGGATCAACCGCGCCGTCGCCGAGCTGACCGACGGCCGGTGCCGGGTGGCCACGGGTGAGGTCGCCGCCAACCGCGTCATCTTCAAGCAGTTGCTCCAGGCCGACGCGATCGGCGTGATGCAGGTCGACGCGTGCCGGGTCGGCGGCGTCGACGAGGTGCTGGCCGAGCTGCTGTTGGCGGCCAAGTTCGGGGTGCCGGTCTGCCCGCACGCGGGCGGCGTCGGCCTCTGCGAGTACGTCCAGCACCTGGCGATCTTCGACTACCTGCGGGTAGGCACGAGCCTCGACGGTCGGATGATCGAGTACGTCGACCACCTGCACGAACACTTCGTCGACCCGGTACGCACCCGCGGCGGCCGGTACCTGCTCCCGGAGCGCCCCGGTTACAGCGCCACCATGAAACAGTCGTCGATCGCGGAGTACCGGTTCCCGGACGGTCCGGCATGGCGGTGACCGTCGGCGCGTCCCGCCTCGGCCTGGGTGTGCTGCGCCACCTGCCCGTCGACTCCCGCCCCCTGGTGCGGCCGGGCACCGTGCCGACGGGCGTCGTACACCTGGGGTTGGGGGCCTTTCACCGCGCGCACCAGGCGGTCTACACCGAGGCGGCGGTCGGCGCGGCCGGCGGCGACTGGGGCATCGTGGCCGTCGCCCCGCGCAGCGCCGCCGTGGTCGACGCGCTCGCCGCCCAGGACAACCTGTTCAGCGTGAGCGCCCTGTCCGCCGCCGACGCCACCACCCGGGTGGTGGGCGCGCTGAGCGGCGTACGGCACGCGCCGAGCGATCCGGACGCCGTGGTGGCGTTGCTCGCCGACCCGGCGGTCCGCGTCGTGACGCTCACCGTCACCGAGAAGGCGTACCAGCTCGACCCGGTGACCGGCCGGTTGTCGCCGGACTCCGCGCTCGCCGCGGACCTCGCCGGTCATCGGCCCCCGGCCACCGTGCCGGGTCTGCTGCTGCGCGGGCTGGCGGCCCGCGCCGCCGCGGACGCCGGACCGGTCGCCCTGGTGAGCTGCGACAACCTGCCGGCCAACGGCCGACGGCTGCGCGGCCTGGTCGACCAGGCGATCGCGCGGGCCGCCGGGACGCCGGCCGGGTTCGTCGACTGGGTGGCCGCCAACGTGACGTGCCCGGGGACCATGGTGGACCGCATCGTGCCGGCCAGCACCCCGGAGACCATCGACACGGCCCGTCGGGCGCTCGGCGTCACCGACCTGGCCGCGGTGGCCGCCGAGCCGTACGCGCAGTGGGTCATCGAGGACGACTTCCCCGGCGGACGGCCGGGCTGGGAACACGCCGGGGCGGTGCTGACCGACGACGCCGGGCCGTGGGAGCGGTTGAAGCTGCGCGCCCTCAACGGTGTGCACTCGGCCGTGGCGTACCTCGGCGCACTGGCCGGGCGGGAGACCATCGCGGACGCCCTGGAGATCCCGCACCTGGCCGACGTGCTGCGCCGGCTGATCGCCGAGGACGTCGCGGCCAGCTTCACACCGCCGGACGGGGTGCGGGTCGTCGACTACGGCGAACAGGTCCTGGCCCGGTTCGGCAACCCGGCGATCCGGCACCGCACCCTCCAGGTCGCCACCGACGGGTCGCAGAAGCTGCCGCAACGCATCCTGCAGACCATCGCCGACCTGCGCGCGTCCGGACGGTCCGCGCGCTGGGGCGCGCTGGTCGTGGCGTCCTGGTTGCGCTTCGCGCTGGGGTACGCCGACGACGGCCGCCCGCTGCCGTTGCAGGACCCGCTCGCGGGGCCGATCCGGGCCGCCCTGGACGCCGGCGCGCAGAGCCCGGCCGGCGCGGTCGACGCCGTCTTCGCGCTCCGCGAGGTGATCCCGGCCGAGGTCGCCGAGGACGACGAGGTACGCGCCCAGGTGACCGCCTGGCTCACCGCGCTCGGACGACACGGCGTCGAGGCGACCCTGGCCGGCGTCCGGTGAGCCGGGCGGCCCCGGCCGGGAGGGCGGCGCTACCGGCGGTGGCGCTTTCGGTCGGTGTCGCGTGAACGGGTCGGTGCCGCCGACGACGGTGGCGGTGATCGGGGCGAACGGGCACGGTCACTGGCACCGGCGGGTGATCGCCCCGCTGCACGCCGACGGCCGCCTGCGACTCGTCGCCCTGGTCGACGTCGCACCGGTGCGCGACGAGCGGGAGGCGCCCGTGCCGCCCGGCGTCGGCGTGTTCACCGACCACCCGACGATGCTCGCCGCCACCCGCCCGGAGGTGGTGGTGATCTGCACTCCGCCGCACACCCACCTGCCGATCGCCCGCGACGCCGTCGCGGCCGGCGCGGACCTGCTGCTGGAGAAGCCGCCGGTGCTGTCGATGGCCGAGCATCACGAGCTGACCGACGCGCTCTCGGCGGCCGGCCGGGTGGCGCAGGTCGGCTTTCAGGCGCTCGGTTCGGCGGCGCTGACCGCGCTGACCGACGCGGTGGCCGCGGGCCGGTTGGGCACGGTCACCGGCATCTCCGCCGTCGCCGCCTGGCAACGGCCGGACGCCTACTACGCCCGCTCCCCGTGGGCCGGTCGACGAAGCGTGGACGGCCGGCCGGTGCTGGACGGCGCGCTCGTCAACCCGCTCGCGCACGCGGTAATGCAGTGCCTCGCGGTCGCCGAGGCGCTGGGAGGGGCGCCACCGTGGCCGGCGGCGATCGAGGTGGAGCGCTACCGGGTCCGGCCGATCGAGGTGGAGGACACGGCGGTGCTGCGCGTCCGTCTCCGCGCCGGCCCACCCGTGCTGGCGGCGGTCACGCTGGCCTCCGCCGAGTTCGTGGCCGGCGAGCTGGTGGTGACCGGCACGAGCGGGCCGGCGTCGCTGGAGTACCCGACCGACCGGCTGCGCCTGCCCGGCGACGCGGTGACCCGCCGCGTCCCCGGTCGACGGGGCCTGCTGGAGAACCTGCTCGCCCACCGGATCGACCCGGTCGGGGTGCCGCTGATCGCGCCGCTGGCCCGTACCGCGCCGTTCACCGCCCTGCTGGACGCGCTGCGGGCCGCCCCCGAGCCCCGACTGCTCGACGGGGAGCTGGTCGACGGGGTGGGCGACGGAGACCAGCGCGTCCGTCACCTGCGCGGCGTGGCCGACGTGCTGCGCGCCTCGGCCGAACGCGGGGCGCTGCCGAGCGAGTGGGGCGTGCCCTGGGCGACTGCCCCGTATCGCACCGAACTCGCGGAATAGCACCTCCGGACCCGACACCACGCCATCAGACACCTCAGCAGAACGGAGCGAAGCGATGCGCAAATCCCTCATCGGCGTACTGGTGGTCGCCCTGCTGCTCGTCGCCGCACCGGCCGCCGCCCACCCCGACGTTCCGCCCACCGACCGGCTGTCCTGGTCGGCCCGCCACCTCGGTCGGCAGGCCTTGCCCGAGCGCGACGGCTGGGCGGCCGAGGGCGACGGCACCACCGGCGGCTCGGCGGCCACCGCCGAACGGACCCGGGTGGTGCACAGCCGGGCCGAGCTGGTCGACGCGCTCGGCGGTGACAACGCCACCAACGCCACCGATGCCACGCCGAAGCTCATCTACGTGGACGGTGCCGTCGACGGCTTCGAAGCACCCGACGGTACGGCGCTGAGCTGCGCCGACCTGGCCGACCCGACGTACCGGCTGGACGCCTACCTGGCCGCGTACGACCCGGCGGTGTGGGGTCGGGTGGCCCCCGCCGGGCCGCTGGAGGAGGCCCGGGTGCGGTCGGTGGCGAACCAGACCCGCCAGACCCAGATCAACGTGGGCCCCAACACCACGATCGTCGGGCTGCGCGGGGCCCGGCTGACCGGCCTCACCCTCATGATCGACCGGGCGTCGAACGTCATCGTGCGAAACCTGACCTTCGTGGACGCCCGGGACTGCTTCCCCGCCTGGTCGCCGACCGACGGCGAGACCGGCAACTGGAACAGCCAGTACGACCAGATCTCGGTACGTCGCAGCGAGCACGTCTGGGTCGACCACAACACGTTCACCGACGGCGACAACCCGGACAGCGCCCAGCCCAGCTACTTCGGGCGGCCCTACCAGGTGCACGACGGGTCGTTGGACGTCACCCACACCGCCAGCGGAGTCACCGCCACCTGGAACCGGTTCATCGGGCGGGACAAGCTGATGCTGATCGGCTCGTCCAACACGGTCGGGCCGGACGTGGGCCGGCTCAAGGTCACCCTGCACCACAACCTCTTCGACGGCGTCCTGCAACGACTGCCCCGGGTGCGCTTCGGTCAGGTCGACGTCTACAACAACCACTACCGGCTCGGCGGGGACGGCTTCCAGTACGCCCTCGGCGTCGGGGTCCAGTCGGCGATGTACGCGGAGAACAACTTCTTCACCCTGGATCCGGCGGTCGACCCGGCCGACCTGCTCTACGACTGGGGTGGCACCGGGCTGACCGAGCGGGGCTCCTGGGTGCGCCAGGGCACCGGCCGGGCCCGGCCGGTCGACCTGCTGGCCGCGTACAACGCGGTCCACGATCCCGACCTGGCCGCCGACGCGGGCTGGACGCCCACCCTGCGTCGTGATCCCGTGCTACCGACGCCGCTGGTCCCTCTCGTGGTGAATCCCCTGGCCGGGGCCGACCGGTTGCCGATCTGACGGCTCGACCCGCCGGAGTTCGTGGTCGGGTCGACGACGTAAGGGCTCATCGATGTGGTGAAGATCGGCTATAAGTGACGCATGGACTTCCCGCCGCACCTGGGCAGCATGCCGATGCACGCGATCACCGAGATCCACGGCGAACCGGGCCTGCTGGAGCGCTTCCGGCTGGAGATCCAACAGTTCGACGACGCCGCCCGCGAGCGGTTGACCGCCGCGCTCGACCTGGCCGCCGAGTTGCACCGTGACGACCGGCGCGTCCGCGAGCCGTACCTGAACCACCTGCTGCGGGTGGCGATCCGACTGATGCACCACTACCAGGTGCGCGACGTGGACGTGATCGTCGCCGGCCTGCTGCACGACGCGGTCGAGGACCACCCGGTCGAGCTGGCCGGCGACGGCGCCGGCACCGACCCGACCGGGGCCGCGCTGGCCGCGCTCGCCGTGCGGTTCGGGACGCGTGTCGCGACGCTCGTCGCCGCCGTCACCAACCCGGTGTACGACCCCGAGCGGGACCGCAACACGCAGTACCGGGAGCACCTGGCGGTCAGCCTGGACCGCGAGCCCTGGGCCCGGGTGATCAAGGTGTCGGACTTCACCGACAACGGCGTCGGCGTGATCCACACGGTCGGGCCGAAGGTCGTCTCGTCGGCCCGTAAGTACCGGCCGCTGGTGCCGCTCTTCCGGGATCTGATCGGCCGGCCGGACACGCCGTTGTCGGCGGGGGTCAAGCGGCACATCTTCGGTCAGCTCGATCTTGCCGAGGAGCGGTTCAGCGCCATCCTGGACCAGCCCGCGCACGCCAACTGACCTGCCGTCGCGTCACCCGACCGGGTTCTGTGACAAGTTCTCGGATCTGCGCCGCAGCCTGCGGAATTACGGTGGTTTTGCGTCAGTTGGGAGGCAAAGGTCCTCTCGGTCGAATCTCTGACGCGACCCCCGTCGAGAGGATTCGGACCATGCGCGACCTTTCTCGTCGCGATCTGCTCAGGGCGACGGCCGTCGGCGCCGGAGCGATCGCCCTGCCCGGCGTGATGGCTGGCAGTTCGGCGGTGGCGGCGGACGGCCCACCCGTCGGCGACACCTACCCGCCCGCGACGTTGACCGGCCGGATCGTCCGCCCCCAGAGCCCCGACTACGCGGAGGCGAGCATCGGCTGGGACGAGCTGTTCGTGCGCTACCCGCTGGTCATCGTCTTCGCTCAGGAGACCCAGGACGTCGTCAACGCCCTCACCTGGGCTCGGCAGCACGACGTGGCGCTGCGGGTACGCAGCGGCCGGCACAGCCTGGAAGGTTGGTCGAACGTCGACAACGGCCTCGTCATCGACGTCAGCGAGCTGAAGGACGTCCACATCGACACCGCCACGCGCACGGCGAAGCTCGGCGCGGGGCTCAACCAGTCGGAAGCGATCACCGCGCTCGGGGAGTACGACCTCGCGGCGACGACCGGAACGGAGGGGACCGTCGGCCTGTCCGGCGCGACCCTCGGTGGCGGCTTCGGGTTCCTCACCCGCTACCTCGGCATGGCCTGCGACAACCTGATCGGGGCGGAGATCGTCGTCGCGGCGGGCGCCAACGGCGCCAGGGTGCTCGAGGTGGACCCGTGGAACCACGCGGACCTGCTCTGGGCGCTGCGCGGCGCCGGAAACGGCAACTTCGGGATCGTCACCTCCCTGACCTACCAGGTAGCCCCGCTGGAGAGCGTGGCGTACCTGCAGGCGACCTGGTCGGGCCTCGACGACCTGCACGACGTCTTCGACACCTGGCAGCGCGTCGCGCCGTTCGCCGACCCCCGCCTCGGCAGCCAGGTCGAGATCCACCCGACCGAGATCCTGGTGTTCGGGGTGCTCGCCGAGGGATCGGAGGCGGAGGTGAGAAGGCTGCTGGAACCGCTGCTCTCCATCGGCAACCCCGAGGTCAGCGTGCAGATCGGCGGTTGGAGCGAGACGTACGCCGGATTCCAGGTCCCGAACGACGAAGAGCCGGCGAAGTGGAAGTTCTTCTCCCAGTTCACCAGGGAACCCTTCCCGACAAGGGCGATCAGCATCGTCCGCGAGTTCATGGAGAAGGCTCCGTCGCCGGACAGCAACTTCTTCACCCAGGCGTTCGGCCGGGGCGCCCAACGGCAGGAGCCCTTCGGCGGCTCGGCGTTTCCGCACCGTGACGCGCTCTTCTACTCCGAGCCCGGCGCTGGTTGGGGCACCCGCGGCGAGCCGGACAGCGGCGACGCCATCACCCCGATCGCGCAGACCTGGATCGCCGAGTTCAGCCAGGCGCTGCGACCCTACGTGGACGGCGCGTACGTCAACGTGCCGAACATCGGCATGGCGGAGTGGGAGGAGGCCTACTGGGGGCGCAACTTCCCACGACTGCGCAAAGTCAAGGCGAAGTACGACCCGCACAACGTCTTCCAGTACGAGCAGAGCATCCCGCCCGCGACCCACTGACCCGGCTGACCAGCAGTCCGCCCGCCCGCCAACCCGACGCCCCTACCCCACCCCCTCGCGCGTCCCTTGCTCTGCTTCAACGGAGGCAACACTGACGGCGTCTCAGTGTTGCGCGGGTTGAAGCAGAGCAGAGGGCGCGCAGGAGACCCGTGGCCGCCGCCCGCGGGCGGCCGGGCTGACTGAGCGGACTGTTGGCGGGGGCAGACCGACGGCCGGGCAGGAGCCAGACAGGTAGCGGCCAGGCGAGACAGGTAGAGGCCAGGCGGGACACGCGGGGGCGCGTTGTCGGTATGGGTGGTGCGGTTGCTCAGGGATACGGGACCGCGGCGCCGGAGCGGCCAGCCTGCACCAGACGCTCCAGCCAGGGTGTCGGAGCGACGCCCAACTCCCGGCCCAGGTCGGCGCGGAACAGCTCGAACCGTCGCACCGCCTCGTTGATGTTGCTTTCGGCCAGGTGCACCGCGATCAGCGCGCGGGTGGCGCTCTCCCGCAGCGGCTCCAGGTGCACGGCGGTCAACGCCACCTGCACCGCCTCACTGAAGCGTCCCTGGGCGGTGAGGCGTTCGGCGAGAGCTTCCAGCGCGTACAGCCGGGTCTGGCGCAGCCGTTCCCGCTCCGTCAGAACCCAGTCGTCGTACCAGCCGGGCAACAGCTCGCCGGTCGCCAACGCCGGCACGGTGCCCACGGGTGAGCCGCCGGCCAGCAGGACGGCCGCCGCCGTGCTCAGGGCGGCCACGTCACTCGTGACGTCGGCGGCCAGGGCCAGCCCGTCGTCCTCCTCGACCAAGGGCTCGGGCGTCACCCGGTGCAGCCGCCACAGCATCGTGCGCAGGTTGGCCCGCGCCCGATCCTCGTGGGAGGCGGGCCAGAGCGTCCCAGCAGCCTCCGAGCGGGCACACCGCTGGCGTACGCCGAGGTAGGCGAGCAGCCGCCGGGCCCCCTGCGGCACCACCACGGACCGGCCGTCGCGTTCCAGCGCGAAGCCGCCGAGCAGCCGCAACGCGTACCGACTCGGTCGCACCGCCCCGGTCTCCGGCGCCCCGGAGCGCAGGTCGTACCTCGCCTCGTGAACTGCCATCCGCGCGCCCTTCGTGCCCGATCGCCCCGTGGGATTCTCACGGTCGGGTGTGGAGGGTCGGTACGCCAGCGCAGTGTCGTCACACCGACCCGGCGAACGGCGCGGATCAACCGTTCGCCGGAGTCGTCGCCGGCCGTTCAGCGCAGCTTGCTCAGCGTCTGGGCGTACCCGGTCCACTCGGCGGCGTCGCCGGCCTCGGCGCGTACCCCGGCCTCCTTCATGATGCCGAGCACCCGCTCGGCCGGCGCCTCGGCGAGCTTGCCCAGCGTGCTGATCCCGGCGCGGGCCAGCGCGGCGCGGGCCTTGGTCGGCACCCCGGCGAGCATCGCGATGTCGGCGTCCGCGACGTTCTCCAGCCCCGCGTCGACGCCGAGGGCCGCGGAGACCGCCGACTGGGCCCCGACGGTGGTCCGGACCATGACGGCCTCGCGCTCGCTGACCTCGGCGATCATCGCGTCCAGGCTCGGGTAGCTGCTGTCGGCCGGCAGCACCTTGAGCACGTCGCGGATGGTCCGGCCGTCGGCCACCTCGTCCTCGCCGAAGAAGCGGATGAACTCGACCACCTTCACCTCGCGCGGGAAGCGCTGCCGCACGTCACCGTGCTCGACGGCGTAGCGGGCGACCTGGGCGGCGCCGCGCACCTTCGGACCGACCACCACGTCCACGCCGAGGGTCTCCACGGCGGGCAGCACGATCGTGCCGGCTTTGGTCTGCCAGATGCTGACCTTCTTGTCCATGAACATCGTGGTGCCCATGTACTTGCCGAAGTCCAACGCGCCGATGTAGTTGGGGATCTGCTCGAAGGTGTACGGGCCGGGCACGATCTTGTTCTCGTGCACCGTCGAGTGCAGCCGGTTGATCTCGGCGCGGATCTCGTCGAGCAACCGGCGCAGGCTCACCCGCATCGCCGCCATGCAGGTGAACGCCTTGGCCAGGTCGGCGCCGAGGTGGTCCAGGTCGTGCTCGATGCGGTGGAACCGCTCGTTGAAGCCCTGCTCCCCCGGTGTCTGGCCGGCCTGTACGACGTCCTCGCCGTCCACCCAGTCGGTGTGCGCGAACGTGCGGGCGAACGGTGGTGGGGCGCAGCCCGGCTCCACCGCCGGGAACGACTCGGCGTAGCTGAACACCCGCTTCGCGGTGCCGACGTTCTCGTAGATCCAGGAGGAGACCAGCACGCTGGCGTCCGAGGCGGGAATGCCGTGGCGCGTGAACGCCTCGTACAGCTCGGTGACGGTCACCCCGTCGTAGTTGATCTCGTTCGCCATCGTGGTGTCCCTCTCAGAGCTGGTCGTACACGCCGCGGTGCCGGCGCTGCTGGAAGGTGCGGAAGGTCCGGGCGACGGCCGGGCGCAGCGGCTCGGCCGTCCCGTCGTCGTCGAGGTCGACGTGGTCACGGCGAATGCCGAAGGTGTTGATCTCCACCCCGAGCGGGCAGATCCTCGTCAGGGTGTTCATCAGCCGTTCGTACTGCTCCAGGGTCAACGTCACCCCGTCGGGCAGCTCGACCCGGAACTCGTACGGATCGGTCCGGCCGGTCCGTACGTAGGAGAGCGCCACCACGGCGACCAGGCCGGCGTGGGTGGGGCGCAGCGCGGTCCGCGCGCCGACCGCCTTGATCTCCGCCGTGCCGCCGCCGAGTCCCACCGTGTACCAGCGGAACCCGGTGGCCCGACGCTCGCTCAGGTTCAGCCCGGCCTGCGGCAGGCCGATGACGCCGCACACCAGCAGCACCCGGTTGCCCGTCTCGACGAGCGGAAGCACGGCGGCGAGGTGCTGGTCGCGCAGCAGCCCCACCAGCCGGGCCAGCCGGTCGGCGGCGGCCGGTTGGCCGGCGATCAGCGCGGACGCCAACGCAGCCGGCAGTTCGATGGTCTCCACCAGCTCGTCGGGGAGGCGGTTCAGCGCGGCCACCACGGGCGCCGGGTCGCGTACCGCGGGCAGGCCGGCGGCGGCGAGGACCGCGTCGACCGGCTGCCCGGCCGGTCGGGTCGGCACGGCCGCCCACCGGGTCCGGGCCGCCGCGTCGGTCAACGGGGACCACGCCGTCTCCCCGGCAGCCACCCAGGCCGTGCGTGCCGCGGCCAGACCGGCCAGCAGCAGGGCGTTGCCACCCGGGTCGCCCGGGGCGTGGAACTGCGCCTCGACCGGCGCGTCGACGCCCACCGAAGCGGTGAGCGGCGCGGTCACCGCGAGCCCTCGGGTGGGCAGGTGCGACAGGTACATCACGGTGGTGCTGACCCGGTGCGTGGTCGGCAACCCGCAGACCCGCCACAGCCAGGCCAGCTCGCCGTCGGCCGAGACGGTGGGCACGCCGGCGGCGCGGGCGGCGGCGATGAGCGCCTCGGCGGTCCGGTCGGCGGTCACCGTCCGGCCGGTGTCCAGCACCCGGTTACGCAGGTCGGTGGCCTGCGCCGGGGTCGGCCAGCTCACGTCGACGCCGAGACCCAACTCGTAGCGGCTCCCACCGGCGTCGTCCTGGGCGCGGCTGACCTGCCACACGATCGTCGAGCCGAGCGCCCGGCACACCCGCCCCGCACGGTCCAGGGCGGTCGCCAGCGGCGGCGCGATGCCGTGCGAGCTGTCGAAGGTGTACGACTGACGCAGGCTCGCCCGCAGTGCAGTGACCTCGGCGAGGCGGCTGGCCGGCAACGCCCGACCGGCGTGGACGGTGTTGTTCGGCGGGGTGTTGGCGGGCAACACCAGGCGGTCGCGGCGCAGTTGGGCGAGGAAGTTGCTGCGGTGCTGCGGGTCACCGACGGCGACCAGCCGGACCGCCACCGCGAACTGGTCGTCGTCCTCGCGCAGCGTGAAGCGCGCCCCGCCGGGCAGGTCGGCGAAGAGGCCCGTGTTCGGGTCGGTGTCCGCGCCGGGGCCGTTGAGCAGCCGGCGTACCGCGCCCGGGGTGGGCAGCAGGAACCGCCGGTACAGCCCGAGCCGGTGGGCGTACGCGTCGTCCGGCTCGCGGGCCGGTGGGGGCAGGCGTCGGGCGTACACCTCGCCGTTGGTCGGCTCGTGCACCAGCTCGTCGACGAAGCGGGCCACCCCGACGTCCGCGCCGATCCGGTCCAGCGCGTCGCGCCGGGCGTGGGCCAGGGTCCGGTACGCGTGCACCTCCCGGGCCGCCCGACGCAGCCGGTGCTTCTCGTACGACACCAGGTAGAGCAGGCGACCCAGGTTGCCCTCGACCACGGCCAGCTCGACGAGGGCGGGGAGCGCGGTGCCGGTGACCGCCGTGGCGGCCGTGCCCTCGACGGCCCGCTCGGCCGACACGGCGACCGCGAACGGCGCGACCAGCGGCTCGTCGGCGGTGTCCGGCACGTACGCCGGCACCGACGCGCCCTCGGCGGACCAGGGCGCGAACACCACCGGCGGCAGTACCCGCTGCCCCGCGCCGCCCGGGTCGACGGTGACCGTCACCCGGACGGTCTCCTCGGCCAGGTCGCGGCGCAGCACGACGGTGAGCAGCGGATGCCGGCTGGTCCAGTCCACGGCGGCGGCACCGGTGGTGGCGAGCGGCACCACGACCCGCCGGACGGTTCCCAGGTAGGGGCCTTCCAACTGGTCGATCAGGTTGCGTTCGACGGACGGGTCGACGCCGTCCACGGGTACCCGGATGTCGGTCATCGCGCCCCCGCTCAGACGATCCGGAACGGCCGGGGGTCGTCCCGGTCGACGTAGACGGGCACCTGGTTGGCGGCGAGCACCGCGTTGTCGCCGACCGGCAGCCGCTGCACCCCGTCGCCGGTGGGCGCGCTGCCGGTCACCACCACCGCCGAGTCGGCCGGGAAGCGGACCAGCCGCAGGTTGCGCACGTCGGCGACGCCCGGCTCGTTCATCAGCGTCCAGATCACCTCGGCGGCGCGGACCGGCTCGCCGAAGGGCAGTTCGTCGACGTACCGGCGCAGCCGGGCGTGCAGCCGGGCGCGCAGCTCGGTGGCGGCCGTGGAGGCGTTGATCGTCTCCTTCGAGCCGGTGGGCAGCGGCAGGCCCCGGATCACCAGGTCGGCCTCGACGCCGATGCCGACCTCGTCGGCGCGGTCCACCGAGGCGAAGATGCCCACCGGGCGCAGGTCCTCGATGACCGACTCGACGGCGGCGTGCAGGCCGTCCGGCCCGTCCCAGATGGCGGCGGCGGTCGGCGCGACGAGCACCGTGACGTAGTACGGGTTGCCCAGGTCGCGTTCGGTGCTGAAGACCCGCTCGATGAAGTTGAAGTTGCCGAAGATGGACTGGTTGAGGTCCAGTCCGCCCCGGCCGTCGAAGACCTGCACCTGGCGTACGCCGGGCACGGTGGCCACGGCGAGGCCGATCGCCTCGGCCGTCCAGATGGAGCGGGGCGCGGCGAGCAACAGTTGCCGGTAGCGGGCGTCGGAGACCTGCTGTTCGCCGCCGGTGAGCGCGACGGCGTGGGTGATCTCGACCAGCTCCTTGCCGGCGGCCTGCTCGGCGTCGTCCAGGTCGGCCAGCAGGGTGTCGGCGCGGTTCCAGCGGTCGATCTTCTGCTGCGGCTGGGTGGGGTCGAGGTTGTGCGCCGGGCCGGGATAGAAGGCGGCGACGGCCGGTTCGCGCTCACCGACGGCGGCGGAGAGCACCACCGTCTCGTCCAGGGCCACGTGGTGCCCGCCGGGGGTGGACAGTCGGGCGCCCCGGGGCAGCGTGAGCTGTGGGTGGCCGGTCGGCAGCGCGGCCTTGAGCTTGAGCTTCACCGTCCCCCGGGCCGGCAGGTACGGCCGGGGTATGCCGAGTTCCTCGCCGAGGCGGGTCAGCGCGTCGGCGGTCGCGGACACCACGAAGGAGTTGTCGTAGACCGCGCCGAGCGCGGCCCACATCCGGGCGTCCTCCAGGGCGGCGAGTTCGAGGACCTTGCGCAGCACCGCGCCACTGGTCAGGTCGACGTCCTCGCCGAAGAGCAGCCGGGCGGTGGCCAGCTTCTCGGCGAGCAACCGGGCGAAGGACTTGGGCACGAAGCCGGTCTCGACGACGCCGAAGCCCGTCGAGCCGGTGGCCCGCAGCGCGGCGGCGTCGACGGCGAGGACGTCGGCCAGTTCGGCCGGGAGGGTCGGGTCAGACACTTGGCAGCTCCCCGAGGCGCACCGAGAGCCGGTCGTCGGTGATGGTTTCGAACTGGACCTGGACCTGGAGGGTGCGCGAGGCGCGCAGCGCGGCGGCCGAGGCGTCGTCGGCGCGGCCCGCGCCGAGCCGGCCGTCGTCGAGGTTGACGTCGACGATCTTGCGGACCCGCGGATCGCGGTCGAGCAGGGTGATGATGCCGATGCGGACCTGCTCGCGGATGAGGTTCGGCTCGATCTGCTCGGCGAGGGCGTTGAGGCCGTCGAAGCCGAACGTCGCGTCGAAGACGTTCGAGCCGCGCAGCGTGGTCAGCGCCACCGCGAGGCTCTGCGCCACGTTGCCGGTGCCCTCGACCAGCGCCAACGTCCGGCCGTTCGGTCCATCGTCGAAGACGATGTCCCGGGCCAGGTCGACGCCGGGCATGGTGGGTTCGAAGGCGAGGCCCCAGCCGAGGTAGCGGCGCTGGGCGGCCTGCCGTTCGCGCTCGGTACGGTCCACGTCAGGCCGCCTTCAGCTTGCTCTGGCCGGCGCTGGCGGACAGTCCGGGGCTGGAGCCGTCGGTGGCGCCGCTGAGCGAGTCCAACGCCACGGCCACGTTGCCGACCGTGAGCTTTCCGGCCGCCCCGGTCGCGGACGTCACCGTGCTGCACTGCTTGGTGGAGTTGCTGGTGGTGATGGTGCAGCCGGCCACCGACTTGCCGTTGATGCCGTCGAGGCGGACCACCGGCTTGTGGTCGACGGTCAGCTTGCCCTGCCCGGTCGGAGAGACCTTCCCCTGGTTGGGGCAGTGCACGTCGCTCGACGTGGTGAGCACGAATGCCATGTCGCTCTCCTCAGTGGACGTTCATCGCGTTGCTGACCTGGACGTCGACGTCGTCGGCGGCGATGCTGACCGTGCCGCCGCTGATGTTCACCGCGCCGTTGCCGGCGTCCAGGTCGATCTGGGTGGCGGTGATGGTGATCGAGCCGTCCTGCTTCATCACGATCGAGGACCCGCCGCCGGCGTGCTCGATGGTGATGCTGTCGGCCTCGTCGGCGCGCGCCGGGCGCTGGCCGCGACCCTTGAGCTGGGCCCGACCCACCCGCACGGTCAGCTCGCCCAGCTCGATGACCCGGTTGCCGTCGCCGTCGGTGAGGTCGTGCGCCACCTTGCCGTCGTGGTCGGCGGGGGTTGCCGTGTCGGCGATGGACGAGCGGCTGCTGTCGGCCACCCCGACCGGCAGGGACAGCCACCAGTCCCCCGGCTCGGAGACCGGGGCGTGCCCGGTGGGCCAGAGCGCGCCCACCTCGACCGGGTCGTCCGGTGCGCCGTTGCGGTAGGCCAGCGCCACCCGGGTGCCCGGGTAGCGGGGCAGGATCAGCCCGCACCCGCCCCAGGCGAATGGGGTCAGGTAGGTCACCCCGGGCAGCGGAGCGGGTTGCTGCCGGCGTACCGGCAGGCGGCGGGAGCCGTTGGGGCGGCCGTCCGGGCGAACGAGGCCCTCCCACACCGTCTCGGTCTGGGCGGGCGGCTCGACCGCGCCGCTGGCGTTGGTGGCGACCGCGCGTACCTCGCCGATCTCCAGGCCGCGCGTCTCACCCCGGGCCGCGCGGGCGGCCCGGCGCACCGCCTCGGCGGCGGCCACCCCGGGCGACGACGCCGGGCCGGCCGGCTCGGCGGTCCCCACACCGGACGCGTCGCTCCAGGTGTCCCACGCCTGGGCGCTCGACGCGACCTCCACGCCCTGCACCACCGTGACGAACCCGGCGGTACGCGACAGCGTGTGCCGGGCGGCGCTGAGGTAGAGCAGCTTCGACCCCGCGCCCAGTTCCCCGGTCGACGGGGCGAACGGCGCGGCGAACGAGCCGAGCAGCGCCGCGCCGACGCTGCCCAGCGTGGTGGCCTCGTCGGTGGCGGGCGGGTCGAAGCGCACCAGGTCGCCGGGCTTCAGGTCGGGGCGGCCCTTGAGGGTCAGCGTCCACGCCCGGCGGCGCGGCGCGGCGGTGCCGCCGGTCTCGGTGGCCGCGTACGGGTCGGTGTCCTGGGTGCCGTTCTCGGTGCAGGCCAGCAGACCGGTGGCGAGGGTCAGCGGCTTCGGCTCGCCCTCCGGGTACGGGATGGGACGCTTGCCGACGTGCACGGTGCCGTCGCGGATCAGCAGCATCCCCCGCCCGTACGCGTTGAGGGACTGCTGCAACGCGCCGCCGAGGCGTTCCAGGGCGGCACGGTAGAGCAGCCCCGCCCCGAAGGCGACCCGCTCGTCGCCGGCCGCCTCGGTCGCGCCCCGGGTCATCGTGCCGTCCGGGTTGGCGCCCCATCCGGTCACGTCCACCCGGGTCCGCTCGCCGATGGCGCGGATCGCGGCGGTGAACGTGGCCGCCTCGAACCGTTCGGCGACCCGCTGCCCGAGCCGGGCGTACGCCTGCTCGACGAGGGTCAGCTCGGTGTCGTACGTCCGCTCGCCGGTGAGCCGGCGCACCTTCGTGACCCGCAGGACGGCGACCAGCGCCTGGGTCAGCTCGGCCGGGGTCGGGCCGGCGTTGACGCCGACCAGGTTGGTGAAGAACGCGCCGACGGAGGTGTTGGCGTCGCGCCAGTACAGGTGCAGCTTCGCCACCAGCGGCGGTTGCCCCTCGGCGGTGCGCAGCGCGGCGAAGTGTTCGTCGACGAGCCCCTGCACGGTGACCGTGTACGCGCCGGGGCCCAGCCCGTCGGGCAGCGCGGCGTCGATGGCCGCGTAGTAGTCGGCGCTGGACAGGGTGAGCGCGGCGTCCGGGCTGATGCCGGTCGGGGTCTCCCGGTGGAAGGTGATGGTCCAGCCGGCGTCGTTGCCGACGGCGCCCTGGCGTACCTGGCCGGTCTGGAACGGCGTGAGCGTCACCGCAGCACCCTCCGCATCTTCTTGTCGAGCAGGTAGCGGTAGCGCAGCCGGGCGGGACCGAGGTCGGATTCGACGCGCTGCGCGGGCGGCCGGCGACGCCAGACGAACTCGTTGATCGGTGGTGGCCCGAACTGGTCCACCGCCCGGTCGGCGGGCCGCCAGGCCACGGTCAGGTGGGAGCCGTAGTCGCCGGAGCCGCGGACCGTCCCGGCGTGCAGCAGCCAGGCCAGCACCAGCACCTCGACGGCGACCGGGGTGACGCCGGGGGCGGTGGGTGTGCCCGCGTCGGGGCAGACCCGGCGCAGGCCGGTGGCGAGCGGCACGGAGCCGAGGATGCGGGTGCCCTGGCGGACGACGAGACGCAGCGGCACCCGCCCGACCAGCGCCGGTGGTCGGGACGTGGCCGTCGGCGCGGGTCGGGGCGCGAGGTCGTCGGCGGAGCTGCTCACCACGGCGAGCGGGTCGGTGGACAGCCACTGTCGGGCCAGGCCGGTGGGCAGGATCAGCACCGCGTGCACGCCCGCGCCCAACTCGACGCGGTGTGGCAGGCCGGCGGTGAGGCTCTGCCGCACCTCGGTGAACCCGTCGGGCACCGCGATCGGTGTCTCCGGCAGCAGGTAGCGGTCGATCGGGAACGGTGGCATCAGTTGCCCAACCCGTCGGCGAGCGCGCCGACTCCGATGCTGGCCACGTCGAGCAGCTTGCCGAGCAGGCTGGGACGGGGCACGTGGACGAGGGTGATGGTGGTGTCCAGGACGTCGCGGCGGGCGGCCGAGGCGTTGAAGGTCAGCGACTGCACCTGCATGTCGGTGCGGATGGTCATGGAGGTGACCAGGATCAGCCCGCCGAACTTCCCGCCGGAGTACGCCGCCAGGGCGGTGCCGCGTTTGCTCGCCTCGGCCATCGTCTCCAGGGCGAACTTCCAGGCGTAGCGTTCCGCGCCGACGAGCACGCCGGTGAGCGTGATGGTGTCGTCGTGGGTGGCCACGATGGCCTTGTGCGCGGTGGAGCCGATCGGCGGCAGGTGGTACGTCTGCGCCAGGGAGATGGCGGTGACCGCCCACAGGGGGATCGGCAGCACCCCGTCGCTGATGATCGCCGACGGCACCGTGCCGTACCGCATGAAGCTGCTGGTGATCGCCATGCTCAGCGTCCTCCGGTGGGTGGCAGCGGCACAGGGGTACCGGTGGGTTCGACGGCCAGGCCGAGGTCGCGCAGCGCCTGGGTGATCTCGCGGACCTCGCCCGCGGCGCTGGTGACCCGCAGCCGCAGCCGGCGCTCGGCCAGGGCGGCGCTGATGCGGGCGGGCCGGGTGGACGCGGAGCCGCGCCGGTTGATCCGGTCGATCTCGGCGGCGGCGTCCTCCATCCGGGAGATCGCGTCGAGGATGCGCGGATCGGGGGTGAAGCCGGGGTCGTCGCGCTGGAGGCGGGCGATCGCCTCGCGGAAGTCGGCGGCGTCGCGGCGCAGGTTGACCACGAGGTTGTCGGTGAGCGCGCTGACCCCGCTGACGCTGGCGGCCCGGTGCGACTTGTCGTCGACGAGCCACACCCAGCCGTCGTGGCCGATGCCGACGAGGTCGGTGCCGGCGACCTTGACGTTGGCGTCCGGTCCCTTGAGGAACAGCTCGATGCTGCTCAGCGAGAACGCCGCGCTGTACTCGCCGAGGACGCCCCGGCCGTAGGTGACCATGTCGTGCCGCAGGTAGCGGCGGAAGCCGGGGCCGTCGTCGGCGCGTCCACCGCCGTCGCGGAAGCGCCGCCACAGGGTGGCCAGCGCTTCGGGGTTGTGCACGGCGAGCTGCTGGGTGAGCCAGACGTCACCGCCGGCCACCACGGCCCGCAGGTCCGGATCGCCGATCCGGGCGAGGGCGTCGGCGAGCCGGGCGTCGCTCATCTGCAGGCCACGCGAGCGCGCCCGGCCGAGGTCGTCGACGGCGGTGCGCAGCCGGGCCAGCTCGTCGGGGGTGAGCCGGCCGCCGAGACGGGCCTGGAGGTCGGCGACGGCGGACCGTTTGCCGGCCTCACTCTCGGCGGCGACAGCGCGCCACAGCGCGGCCGGTTCCAGCTCGGCGGCCCGGCGCAGCGCCGCCTGCCGGTCCGCCGGCATGGCCCGGAACGCGTCCCCGACGATCGCGGCCGGCTCGACGTGCCGGCCGGCCGAGCCGCCGCCGTCGAACTCCCGCAGCAGCGAGTCGGCGTACGCGCCCGCGTCGTCGGCCAGCCGCAGCGGCGCGTCACCGACGATGCCCTCGCGGGGTCGGCTCAGCTCGCGCATCTCGGTGCTGAGCTGGTCGAAGTACTCGCCGAGGGTGGCCACCCGCACCCCCTCGGGCAGGGTGCCGCCCTCCAGCACGTGGTCGAGGATCGCGGCGATGTTGTCGCGCAGCACGGCGATGCGTTCCAGCCGGTTGAGCGCGTTGCCCAGGTGCAGGTCGCCGACGTCGTCGACGATGCGGCGGATGAGGTGTTCCAGCAGCCGCCGGGAGCGCACCTCGCCGGCCTCGCTGTGCTCGGCGATGGTCCGCATGAAGCGCCGCAGGCGGGGGTTCGCGTCGGCGGCGGCGTGCACGGCGGCGGCGTCGAGGAACCGGCCGGCGCGGAACCGGCGGGGCCCGGTCACGGCCGCACCACCGGCACCCGCGGGCCGGCGGCGGCACCGCCGGGCTGCGAGTCGAGCACCATGAGGATGAACCGGGCCCCCTCCGGGCCGCCGACCGCGCCGCTGAGCATCGCCTCGCGCTCCACGTACGCGAGGATCGGCTCCATCAGCTTCTGCACGACACGTTCCAGCACCTCGTTGAGCAGGATCTCGGTGAGGAACCCCTGCAGCAGGTCGCGGGACGCGGCCTCGACGATCTGCCGGGTGACCCGGCGTACCACGTACCCCCGGGCGGCGCGCAGCCCCGCGCGGACGCCGAAGCGCAGCGCGACCCGGCCGCCGCGCACGGCCGCGCCGCCGATGGTGCCGGCCTCCGGGATCAGCGACATCGCCAACCCGAGGTACGCGGCGAACAGCTCGACCTCGACCTCGGTGCGGGTGAGCACCAGCTCCGGGTCCAGCATCGAGGAGTAGAGGCGCTCGCGTTGGTGGGCGTGTGCCACGTCGACGGCGGCGACGGCGACCCCGACCACGAAGCCCAGCGGCGGGCAGAGCAGCGACAGCGCGATGATCCCCACCATGACGGCGAACGCGCTCAGCGCCTCCCGGCCCAGCTCGGTGCTGAACAGGCTGTCGACGCCGGTGGTGTAGTAGGGGTTGCCGCCGAAGAACTCGCCGAGCTGCTGGTGGGTGACGAGATGGATGCCCTGCAACGCGTAGCGTCCGCCGGCGATAGTGGCCGACGGAATGTGTTCGCTGATCCGGCTGGACCGGAAGGCGAAGTGCGCGTCGGTGCGGGCGCGGCCGAGCATCTCGGTGTTGTGGCGTCGCATGTCCTGCAACACCCGCCACAGCTCGTCGCGGATCGCCGACCGGTTGCCGGCGAAGCGGGCCAGCACGTCGGGCAGGTCGCTGATCTGCTTGACCAGCGGGTCGACGCCCTCGGCCTCGCCGCGCTGGATAACCAGCGCCTGTTCGATCTCGGCCAGGGTCCAGAGCACCGCGTGCGAGTCGCGGATGCGGGTGACGCCGTCGCGTTCGACGATCTCGCCGGCCGCGCCGGGACTGGTCAGGGCCGCCTCGGCGGCGAGGAACGCGCTGGAGATGGCGCGGGCGGCCCCGTACCAGGCGGTGGACGGGTTCAGCACGCTCAGCGTGGCGACGGCGCCGCCGCCGACGTCGGTGTGCTCCTGCGTCCACCGGGCGGCCTCGTGGCGGCGCAGCCGCTCGCGCAGCCCCTGCAACTCGGCGTAGTCGGTGAGCTGGGAGACGATCAACCGCTCGAAGATCGGCGCGTACGCCTCGAAGCGGGCGATCCGCGCCTCGATACCGTTCCGCGAGCTGAGCAGGAGTTGCACCAGCATGGCCTGGCTGCCGACGACGAACAGCTCACCCACCGCGGCGTTCACGGCCGGGCTGAGCGCCTGCGCGAAGTGCAGGTTCCAGGACGCGGACGTGTCGATCCAGCCGCCCTGGATCCGCGCGAAGTGCTCGGGCTGGCGGTAGCGGCGCATGACGAGTTGGGCGAGATGGTCGAGGCGGGGCACGACGCCGGCCAGGTGACGCAGGAACTGCACGGCCGGCGAGGCGACCGGTCGGAAGTCCAGCGGGCCGAGTCGCCCGCTGCCCTCGGGCACCGGCCGGGTGAACGCCTCCCGCTCGGCCGAGCCGACGAGCAGGCTGATCGCGGCGGCCCGGCCGCGCAGCACGGCGGCGGCCTGGAGGCAGAAGTTCGCCGGGTAACGGCACGGCTCGCCCATCTGCAACCGGAACGCGATGTCGTCCATCAGTCGGCGCAGCTCGTCGCCGTCCGGGCCGAGCGCGGCCAGCTCCGGCTCCTCGTTGAACGACGCGCAGGCGGGCATCGTGGAGTGCCCCGCCCCGACGGCGGGGAACCGCCGCCCCTCTACGCCCGGCGGTGCGCTGGGGCTGCTCGGGTCGAAGACGAAACCGCCCCGCCGGGCGGCGGTGCCACCGTCGCCGGTGCCACCGGCCCCGCCACCGGGACCGCTACCCGTGCCGAGGCCGCCCGAACCGGTTCCGCCCGGTCCACCGCCACCCGGGCCGCTGCCCGCTCCGCCGCCGGCTCCGTTCCCCGTGCCGACTCCGGTGCCCGTGCCGGCCCCGCCGCCGGACGGCGCGTTCGGATCGGGCGGGGCGGCCGGGCGCTGCTCGACGCTGATCGGCAACAGGTTGGCCGTGCCGGTGAAGTGCAGCGTGGCGTCGGTCTCCTCGGTGCTGACCAGCAACAGGGAGACGCCGCCGATGTCGACCACCACCAGGCTGGTCGGCGTGGCCCCGCCCACCGACGCGAGGATCGCGTCGACCCGCCGCGTCACCTCGGCGTCGACGGCCCGCTCGATCTGCGCCTGGTACTCCTCGACGCTGGTGGTCTCGCCGCGCGGCGAGGCGATCCGCAGCCGCCGCCGGATGTCGCCGCTCAACTCCTCGTCCACCATGGCGACCAGGGCGCTGCGGTCGGCGACCGGCCGCCGCTGCACCGTCCCGGGTTGCGGGCTGGGCACCCGCGCCTCGACCTCGAAGTGGGGTTGCGGGGTGGCCCGGAACACCGTCTCGCCGAACTGCTCGAAGGTCAGGACCGACAGTGGAGTGGTGGTCACCATGATCGCCCAGACCGGGCGGCCGTCCACGTCGATGACCCGGGCGATGATCCCCTGCGGGGCGCCCGACGGGAGGCCGCCGTGCTGGCGTACCGCCTCGCGGGCCAGCTCGGCGAAGTGACCGGCCAGGTAGGCGGCCGGGCGCAGCAGCCACTGGTAGGTCACCCGCGGCGGCTCGGGGCCGTCCACCGGCACCTCGGCGGCGTCCCCACCGGCGTCGTAGGACGGCACCCGGTACACGGCGAGCAGGTGGCGCATCCGCTGCGGGTCGAACAGCTCGGTGGCCGGTTCGCTCAGCGGCAGGGGCACCCCGGGCGGCAGGCCCGGGTCGAGCCGCGCGGCGGCGACGACCTCGTCGACGCGCCGGCGCAGCCGGGCCTCGAAGGCACGCCGCTCGTCCGGCGTCACGTGCTCCCGGGCCGCGCCGGTCCAGCGGAACTCCGGCGCGTCGGTGCGTACCTCCAGGTAGCCGCCGTGTGGCGCGACCGCCTCCTGGCGGGAGCGTTCCAGGGCGCGGGCCAGGGCGGCGGCGAGCGCGTCGGTGACGGCCTCCGGCCGCTCGGTCACCGACCGCGCGTCCAGCCGGATCCGCACCGGCACGTGCACCGAGATGGCC
Source organism: Micromonospora sp. NPDC049107 (assembly GCF_040648595.1). NCBI lineage: Bacteria > Bacillati > Actinomycetota > Actinomycetes > Micromonosporales > Micromonosporaceae > Micromonospora > Micromonospora sp. NPDC049107. The sequence goes on along the minus strand of NZ_JBEZEC010000001.1, from coordinate 676,472 downwards.
ACCGTCAGAACCGCCCGTCCAGGTGCTCGGCGAGGCGGGCCAGCGCGAGGTCCGCGAGCGCGTCGGCGTCGAACGCGCCGCCGGCCGCGACCACCTCGATCTCCACCGGGAAGTGGTACGCGATGACGGCGCGATCGTCCTCGGTCACCTGCTCGGCCTCGGCCTCGCTGCCGGCCGCCGGCAACACCAGCTCGCCCGCGTGCACCAGGGCCAGCCCGGTACGGGTGACCCGGGCGGCACGGCCAGCTCCGGTCGCCATCTGTTACCTCCGGTTGATCCTGGTGCGGTTACGGCAGGACGGACGGGTCGCCGGTCTTCGGGTCGACCGAGGCCGCCAGGCTGAAGCCGCTGAACGTCGCGGCCGGCGCGCCGGAGATGGTGGCGGTGGTCGGGGTGGCGCTGGTGATCAGGCAGTCCTGCAACACGAAGGACGAGAACGCCCAGTCGTCGCCGGTGTGCTCCAGCAGCGCGATGTCGAACAGCTCGCCGTCGAGGGCCAGTTTGGTGAGCCGGCCGGCGACGTCCCCGATCGCCTTGACGGTCATCGTGAAGTTCATCGACACGGGCGCGTGGATGGCGCCCATGTGGGTCACCTCGCACGAGTGCAGCGCCTCGACGTTGAGCGAGAAGGACGGGCTGAACGAGTCGATCGGGCTGATCAACACCGTCTCGGTGCCCTTGGTGTACTGCACCGCGAGGCGGGTCTTCCACTCCATGGTCTGGTTCCTCCGGTCAGAACTTGGCCACGAGCGTGACCAGCAGGCGGCTCACGGCCGGGCCGTAGGTGACGGTGACGACGAGGTCGACGGTGCGGTCGGCCCGGGCGGTGGTGACGATCGACGTGTCGGTGGCGGTACGGGCGACCTCGGGGATGGTGAGGATGTCCAGCACGGGGATCTCGATGCGGTAGTCGTCGATCACGGCCTGCCGCTTGAGCGGGCCGAGGATGCCGTCCACCTGGGTCTTGAGCAGGGTCATGCCCGGCTTGGTGATGCGGGCGTCGCCGACCAGGCCGATGAGTCCGGCGCGGAGCATGAACTCGATCTGATCGAGGGTGCGTACCAGGTCGACGTGCAGCAGGCTCGCGTCGGTGGTGAAGAGCCGCCCGTCGGCGAAGTGCAGGCTCTCGCCGGTGATCAACGTGGGGTCGATGATCGGGGTGAGGTTGGCCTCGGAGAGGCCCTTGATCTCGGCCGGGCTGTACTGCTTGGCCACCGGGATGGCCACCCCGCGGATCTTCTTCAGCACGATGCTGTGGTGCACCGGCAGCCCGGCCACGGCGGCCATGGCGGCGGTGGCCGCGTCGCCGTCCGCGCCCCGGGCGGCGATCATCAGCATCCGGCTGGTGCTGCTCTTGAGCGGGTTCGCGGCGGTGGTGATGTCGGTGACGTAGGTGGGGCTCTTCTCCGTCGCCGGGTTGACCATGGCGAAGCCGATGCGGCGTTGGCCGGCAGCGGACATCGTCTCCACGTGCGCCTTGAGCGCGTGCAGCCCGGTGGGCGCGCCCGCGCCGGCAGGGTTGCCGACGGTCGACTCGTTGGCCAGCGACACCATGGTCACGTCGTCGGCGGCCTCCAGACCGCTGAGCGCGGCGGCGTAGTCGTCGCCGGCGACCTTGACGCCGTACACCTTGGCCGGGCGCGGGTCCTGCAGGAACGCCAGTTCGAGCGAGTTGTAGAGGGCGTTGCGGACCACGTTGCCGGCCTGTCGGCGGGCGAAGTTGGTCACCGCGTCGTCGAGGGTCTCGATCCGGACCGGTGTGTTGGCCGGGGCGGACCCACCGTCGGCCGTGGACGGCGTCTTGCCCACCACGGCGATGACGCCCGGCGAACGCTGGGCCAGCGGCGCCGGGGGCGGCACGATCCGGACCTCGATGAACGGGAATGCTGCTGTCGGTGCCACGGGTCCTCCCGGACGAAGTTGCTGCTGGTCTGATCTCAGGTCGGGACGGCGGCGAGCCCGATGCCGCTGCGGGCGAGCCACTGGCCGGCACGGGCGAACCGGTCGGCCCGCTTCTGCGCGGCGGTGCCGGTGTCACCGCCGGGCCAGCCGTCGTCGTCGAACGTCTCGACGGGCACCACCCACACGGCGACCACCCGGTGTCGCCGCCGGACGTCCTCCGGCGCGGGCACGTCCAGCCCCAGCTCCTCGGCGCGGGCACGGACCAGCCGCGTCTCGACGAGCAGGTCGGCCAGGGAGAAACCCTGGTCGCGGACCAGCACGGCGGCGGCGAACGGCAGCGGGCGGGGTGTGGGTGGGGTGGCCGGCGGCGCGGCGTAGCGCAGCCGCACGGTCGCGCCGGCGGCCTGCCCGCGCATCCGGTCCACCAGGTCACCGGCGTTCGCCGCGCCGACACCGGCGAGCAGCCGGTCCAGGTGCGCGTCGGTGAAGGCGGCGGGCTGGTGCAGGCCCGCCCGCAGCCGGGCCACCAGTCGGGTACGGCGCTCGGTCTCCAGCAGCGTCGGATCGGCCGGCAACGCGCCCAGGTCGGCGATGATCTGCGGGTCGACGTCGAAGGCCGGCGTCGCCACGTCGAGGTCCTCGACCCGGTCCCGGGCGGCGCTCGTGCGCACCACGAGGCTCCCCCGCCAGAGCGCGTCGATGCGCAGCGCCGACCCGCCGAGTCCGTGCAGACGCACGCGCAGCTCGGTACGGGCCGTGCCACCCTCGCCCAGCCACTCCCCCTCGGCGAGGGTCACCGGCGCGGCGGCGAAGCCGAGGGTCAGCTCGTCGAAGACGGCCGCGTACGGGGGCGCGACGGGCATCGCCTCGGTGTCGTACGCGGCCTCGACCAGGTGGGCCAGCGAGGCGTCGTCGAAGAGCGCGGCGCGGGTGCCCGGGTCGGCCAACCGCACCAGCACACCGTCGACGAAGTCCACCGCTGCGGCCTCCCCGCTGCCCACGCCGGGGCACACCGCCCGGTCCGGCACGAGGATCGCGAAAGGGCCGTCACCCGAGCGTCACCGCCACCGTCACCGCACCGGTCACCGGCCGAACTGTCGGCAGCCCGACCGGTGACCGATCGCGACCTCAGGGGCGCAGGACCACGCGCAGCGGGTGCGGGGCGGTGCTGGCGAGGTCGTCGAGCACGGACCTCAGCAGCGCGTGCTGGCCGGGCGGCTCGTCGGCGAGGAGCTGACCGGCGTCGGTGACCAGCAGGGCCAGCGGGCCGGCGTCCAGCCGGTCCCGGAGCACGTCGGCGAGGGCGTCCCAGGTGTCGCCCAGGTACGCCGGCAGGGCCAGCGCCTCCGCCAGCGTGGCGAAGAGCGCGGGTCGGGTGCGGGCCGCCGCCCCGGCCAGTACCACCGCGCCAACCTGCTCAGCGTCGTCCATGCGGGTGCCTCCTGGACCGGCTGGCCACCGGGTCGGTCAGAGCCGGTAGAAGTCGGTGTAGTGGTTGGGCGAGAACCAGGTGACGCCCGTGCTGCGATTCACCACGATCCGGTACGCGTCGCGGGCCGCGCCCTGGGTGCGGGGATACACGTCGTACTCGTAGTAGGTGGCGTTCGTGGGCAGTTGACCCTCGTAGTTGTAGAACCGGCCACCGGCGAAGTTGGACAGCCCGCCACTCCAGGAGTACCAGCCGCGGCTGGTCGGGAAGCCCTTGGCGGACCAGCCGGAACGTGCGGTGCGCGCGTCCGCGCAGCGGCTGATGGTGCAGGAGCTGTAGACCGCCGCCGACGCGGAGTCCGTCAGCCGTGGGGTGAGCACGGACGGGCCGACCAGCGCGGCGGCGACCAGGGCGAGGAGCAGGGCGAGGGTGGTGGTACGCCGGCGGATCGCGCCGAGCGTGGCAAGCGGGGACACGAGGGTGGACACAGGCTGCCTCCAGACCATCCGATCCATCGATCCACGTGAGTGGCGGGTCGCGCTCAGTCTGGCCGTTGCCCGCGGTCGGCGACAGTCCCGTCGGCCCAACTGCTCCACAATGCCCGGTGAACCGCGGGCAACCGGCATTGTGTCGCACATCGGCGCGGCGGCGGGCATTTCGGTCATCCGTTGTTAACGTGAGCTGCGGGCGCGCGGACCCGTGACCGTGAAGGGGTGCCATGACGGACGCTCCCGAGCAGGAACCGAGGCCCGCGGATCTGTGGCGGCAGCGGGTCGTCCGCGCGCTGAGGATCACCCGGAACGGCAGCGTGCGCGGCTGGCGGTGGTGGGCGCGCACGTGGGACCGGCTGGTGGCCGCGCTCCAGGACGAGGCCCCCGTCGGCGTCGGCGCCGGCCCGTCTCCGCCCGGCCCGCTGGTCGAGCAGCGCGACGCGCCCCGGCTGATCGCGGTGCCCGCGCAGGGGTACGTCTACTCGTTCTACGTCCGCGCCACCTTCGCCTGGTCGTCACCGGCGAGCCTGCGGGCCGAGGTGCTGAACTGGTACGTGGGGTACTTCCAGCCGAACGCCGTCCAGCGACTGACCCGGCTCGCCGCCGATGCCGCCCGGGACCTGCCCCCGCACCGGGCCGCCGATCTGGAGGTGGCGTTGCAGCGGGCGCTCGCCGGGGACCCGGAGTGGTCCTACCGGCGCGGGGACGTCCTCGTGACCTGCCGACCCGACGCCGCCGTACGCCTCGACGAGCGGATGATGCCGGCGCTACGACCCCACGTCGACGCGATGGTGCGGATGGAGTACCAGTTCGACGAGCAGATGCGCCGGGCGACGTACGCCGAGGAGTTGAGCCGGCGGTGGGCGACGATCCTCGGCGACCGCCTCGACGAGGACGCGGACCAGGAGATGGCGGACGCCCGCGAGCACCTGCTCGCCGCCCAGCGGGAGGCCGCGCGCTGGATCGGCGACCTTCTTCACCACCGGGTCACCAAATCTTGATCGCGAGTGGTTAGCATCCTTCCGTCCTTCCGCCAGGGAAGGCACGGGGGAGGAACGCACGATGCAACTTGAACGCAACTGGAAGCCGTACGCGAAAGGCCCCGCGCTGCTGGTGCTCGCCGTCGTCCTGCTGTTCTCGCCGGAACTGCTGGCGATGATGAACCAGGAGTTCACCTTCGGCAACTGGGTCGGGTACGCGATGGCGGCGCTGGCCCTGATCGGCGGCCTCGGCGCGGTGCGGGAGAGCCGCGAGGCGTTCGCCGTCCGCATCGGTGAGCAGGGCATCACCTGGACCAAGGGACCGAACACCACCGAGTTCGGGTGGTCGGAGGTGACCCGGGTGGCGATCGAGAAGAAGCCGAACGCCGGCAAGCTGGAGAAGCCGAGCATGCTCACCGTCTGGGTGGCCGACCAGACGCAGCGCGCGGTGCCGCCCGACGTCGAGCTGACCGGCCTGCGCGGCTACCGCGTCGCCGACCTGCGGAACACCCGGCAGTCGCGCGACGAGGTCGCGGCCGCGCTGCGCCAGTACGGCGGGGACCGCTACCCCACGCCGGCCGCCTGAGTCTCGGAGTCATCAATGTCGACAATGCCCACTCCCGCGCCCGTGCCACCCCCTGCCCTGCGGCCACCCGCCGACGGGGAGTGCCAGTTCTGCGGCAGTCACCCCGCCGCGCGGGTCTCGTTCCAGTCGATGACGAGCATCGTGATCCTGTACGTCGTCTCCTCCCAACGCGGCTGGATGTGCCGCGCCTGCGGCCTCTCGCTGTACCGCCACCACACCAACAAGACCCTGCTGGCCGGCTGGTGGGGAATCGGCATCATCGGCATTCCGATCTTCCTCGGCTTCGACCGCTTCCGGTTGCGGCGCATCCTGCGGCTCGCCCCGCCCCAGCCGACGCCGGGCGTCGCGGCGCACCTGCCCGCGCCCCTCGACCCCGGCAAGCCGGTCATCCAACGCCCCGGCGCGATCGTGAGCCTCATCCTGCTGACCCTGTTCCTCCTGATCGCCGCCTGCGGCGCCCTAGCCTTCGCCACAACCCCCTGACGCGGCTTTGCATGATCACTTGATGGTGACCAGTTGTCAGAGGTCCCGGAGAACTGGTCACCATCAAGTGATCATCAGGATGAGCGGCGGCTGGCCAGGATCGCCAGGGTCTGCTGGCGGACCTCGGCGGGGTTCGCCAGCAGGCGACGGTGGGTGAAGCGGACGACGAGGATTCCCGTGGTTGCCAGCAGGGCGTCGCGGCGGAGGTCGATCTCGCGTTTGGCCGGGTCACCGTGGCTGGTGGCACCGTCCAGCTCGACGTTGACGCGCTCGGCCTCGGCGAGCATGTCAAGGTAGATGGTCCGACCGCCGACTCGCACCGGTGCCTGGCGGACGAACGCCGGCATGCCCGCCCCCGTGAACACGTGATCGTGGCCCCAGATCTCCAGCGGGCTACGGCAGCCGGCGGCGAGCCGGTCCACCAGGCCACGCAGCGCCGCGCGGTCGGTCAACCGGGGCTCCTCGGCCAGGGCGGCGACGAGTCGCTGCGGTGTGGTGCGCCGGTCGTTCACCGCGCGGATGACCGGCCCGGGACGGTCGCCCGGTGGCGGCAGCGGCCAACAGTCCACCAGGGTCCGGTCGAGTCGCGTCACGGGGAACCCACCTCGTACCACCACCTGCGGCGGTTCGGCCGCGAATCCCGTGCGGTGACGCAGAATCAACCCGGGCCGGCCACGCAGACCCGAGCCGATCGGTACGTCCACGTACACCGGCTCGCCGGGTGGCTGGCGGCGCAGGCCCCACACGTCGAGCGCGGTCAGCCGGCAGAGCGCACTCCGACCGTCGGCGTACGCGAGAGCCGCCCGCCGCGCCACTTCGGGTTCGACGCGGGCCAGGAGCGGTTCCGCGGTGCTCGTCCGGGAGAGCAGGGTGGCGTCCAGGTAGACCCCGGGCAGCGCCCGGACCAGCCGACCAGCCCGGCACGCGGCCTGAACCGTCCACTCGGGTGCCGCCCGCACCATCTCCCGCCAGGTGCACACCCCACCACCGGAAGCCACGAGCGCGCACAGTCGCGAGTCCATGGGCCGAACCTGCCGTACCGCGCCCCGGCACACCGGCCGCGCGGGTGCCCCTGTGGACAGCGCGCACTCCTGTGGACGACGTCCCAGACCGCGCCTCGATGTGGTAGGCGGGACCTGTCAAACGCGCTCGTCACCTGGCGAGTGCACGGGGAGACCGGCACGCCGGAAACCCAGCGCCCTTCGGGAGTCACGGTCCGCCTTGTACGCGGCGCCGAGCACGAGGTTGATCGCGACCCGGTTGGCAATGTCGTCAAAGTCATCGATACGGAAGGCCCGGAACAGCTGAATGCCGTCGGTGGGCCCGTTCCGGACCTCGATCCGCCCATCCACGTCGAAGTAACTGGACGCGGTGACGGACTCCTTGTCGAAGACGTCGTTCGGGCCGGCCACCACCGGCTTGTCCACGACATCGGTCAGCTCGTGCGGGGCCGCGATGAACTGCTCCAGCCGGGCCGAAGCTCGCCGCGCCCCCGCAGCATCATCCGACTCGAACACCCACACCCAGATCTTGCGAGGGTGTGCGTTCCAGCAGATGAGTTCGGGCCCGGAGAAGTTTCCGTCAACGTCGCACGTCACGAGTGCGTCCGGAAAACGCTGCCGCAGGTCTGCCACACGGGTGGCGAGACCGCCCGCGTAGGCGGCGTGTTCCGAGATGTCCCACGCCACCTACGGCTCCCGCATCCAGGTCTTCGGGTCGGTCACGAAGACGCCCTTGCCCTGGTGCCGCCGGATGACCCGCAGCGCTTCCAAGCGGACGTAGACCATCTGAATGGTGGACGAGCTGACATCGAAGCGGTCGGACATGTCAGCGATCGAGGGCAACTTGTCCCCCGGCTTGACCTTCCCGCTGCGCAGGTCCCCGATGATCTCTTCCGAGATCCGGATGTAGTCCGGTGTCTGTGGCATGGCACTCCTCGCGTGGCACGCCAATTTGATCACGACACGCACTGGCCAGACAACTAAGCGTTGCGGCTGACCACTTAGGCATATATGTTTAAGTGCGAGCCGGTCCTCGCGTGGCAACGAGTGCGGCTCATCCCCTCGGTCGGGGGGGGGGGGGGGGCCCCCCCCCCCCCCCCCCCCCCCCCCGGCGCGCGGGGGGGGGGGGGGGGGTTTGGGGGAGCCCACCCCCGCCCCCCCGCGGCCCCCCCCCCCCCGCGCCCCCCACCGG